>NZ_DATCRY010000019.1:0-82722 GCF_036568765.1 Dyella sp.
CCGCCGCCGCCCCCGCCACCGAAAGAAAAGCCGCCGGAACCAAGGAAAGTCGAGGAGACCAAGCAGGAAATCGCCAAGCCGAACGAACCGGTCAAGCCGGTCGAGGCGCCCAAGCAGGCTCCCGACGCCCCCAGGCCGATCACCATCGACGGGCCGGCACAGGCCGGCAACGACTCGTTCAACATCGGAGCCGGCGATGGCGGCGGCATGGTCGGTTCGGGCAGCGGCACCGGGCTCGGTGGCGGCTCCTACGAACAGTATCTGGGGTACACCTTGCAACAGGCGATCCAGCGCGACGAGCGCACGCGCCGATTGGTGTTCGATGTGCGCGCGAACCTGTGGATCGGCGCGGACGGCACGATCACTCGCATCGTGCTGGATGGCAGCAGCGGTTCGTCGAGCATCGACCAGGCGTTGATCGATGCCTTGCAGGGCCTGCACCTCGATACCCCACCGCCACCGAAATTGGCCATGCCGATACGCGCATCCATGCGCGGACGCAGGCCGAGCTGAATATTTCTTTTCCCTTTCCATAAGCCACGGCATCGCGCCGCAGCGGAGAAACCCATGAAGTCATCGATCGCAAAACCAGGTTCTACGCGGCCGCACCGCCGCGCGCTCTGCCTGGCCGTCAGCCTGCTGCTGGGCAGCGCCAGCCTTCACGCGCTGGCGCAGGATGCTGCCCCGTCGACGAACGCGACGATCAACCTGATTCGCCTGATGGTGAAGAAGGGCCTGATTACCCAGGCCGACGCCGATGGCCTGCTGGCCCAGGCCAAGTCTGAGGCAGAACAAGCCGCGCGCCAGACCGCGCAGGCCGCGCCACTCAACGACGGAGCGCAGCCGGGCGATGTGCGCGTGCCTTACGTGCCGCAGAGTGTGCGCAACCAGATCCGCGATCAGGTCAAGGAAGAGGTCATCGCGCAGGCCAAGAGCGAGCATTGGGCCGAACCCAATGCGTTGCCCGAGTGGCTGGACCGTATCAGTTGGTCGGGCGACATCCACGTGCGTGACGAATCGTGGCTCTTCAGCCGCAGCAATTCGCCATTCTTCATCGATTACGGCACGCTCAATCGCACCGGTCCGTTCGACCTCAGCAAGATCACCCAAGGCGTTACGCCGCCGATCTTCAACAGCCAGCAGAATCGCTTGAACATGCTTCGCCTGCAGGCGCATATGGGCATGGACGTGAAGCTTGGCGACACCGTTACCGCCGGTATCCGCATTGGTTCCGGCAACGACAACAACCCGGTATCGACCACCCAGACCCTGGGCGGTGGCCTGATCAAGAAGAACTTGTGGCTCGATCGCGCCTGGATCGCCTGGAAGCCCAACGACTGGTCCAAGATGTCGGCTGGCCGCTTTGCCAATCCGTTCTTCGCGACCGACCTGATTTATTCGAATGAATTGAACTTCGACGGTATTGCCGGCCAGTTCAAGGTGCCGTTCCGGAACGATATCGACACCTTTGCCACGGTGGGCGCGTTCCCGATCGAATTCACCGGCAACGACACGCCGTCCCAGGGCCTGGGCACCGAAAAGAACCGCAGCTACGACAAGTGGCTGACGGCGGCGCAGATCGGTGCGACCTGGAAGTTCGACGAAGACACGCAGTGGAAGGTGGCGCTGGCGTATTACTACTTCAACCGCATGCGCGGCCAGCTCTCCGCCCCGTGCCCGCTATATACAGGCATCAATTTCTGCAGCACGGACGACACCGCACCGCAGTATATGCAGAAGGGCAATACGGTCTTCCTTCTGCGCGACATCATTCCCGATCCGACCAACCCCAGCAACTATGCACAGCCGCAGTTGGTGGGCCTGGCGTATAACTATCGCCTGGCGAACGCGACCAGTCAGTTCGACTTCAAGGTGGGCCAAACGCCGGTCCGCTTGCAGGCGGATTATGTACGCAACATGGCCTACCACGAGAAGGACGCATTCCGTTATCCCAACGGTCTGGGTCAGCCGGTCAATAACTACCAGAGCAGCAGCGATCCGAGCGTCACCGGCCAGTACAAGAGCGGTCCGGTCGGCTGGATGCTGCGTGGCATTGTCGGTACGCCGCAGGTCTCGGCGGCGAACGAATGGAATGTTTCGCTGGGCTACAAATACCTGCAGCCCGATGCCGAACTTGACAGCCTGACTGACCAGAACTTCCACCTGGGCGGTACCAACGCCAAGGGTTTCATCCTGACCGCCGACTACGGCATTGCACCGAACACGTGGGTCTCCGCGCGCTACTACAACGCGAAGGAGGTCTATGGCCCGCCGTTCGCACTTGACGTCGTGCAATTCGAAGTCAGCAGCAAGTTCTAAGGAGACGCGGCATGAAACGCATACTCGCGGTAGCGATAAGCATGGGTCTTGCGGTGGCGAGTCTGGGTGCGCAGGCCCAGCAAGGCAGCCTGGAGGAGCAGTTGCGCTCTCAATTGCGCGATACCCGCGGCCAGCTGCAGGATCTGCAGGGCCAGCAGGCGCAGTGGCAGTCGCAGAAGGCCGCGCTGGAGCAGGAGCGCGATCAAGCCAAGAAAGCACTGGAGCAGGCGCAAGCCGAATTGGCCAAAGCACGCGGCGCCTCGCCGGCCTTGGCTGCAGAAAAGGCCGGGCGTCAGAAGGCGGAAGAGGAAACGCGCCAGGCGCAGTCGGCGTATGCCCAGGTCGCCGGGCAGGCCAAGCAGCAAGAATCGCGCAACGCGGCGCTTAATACTCAACTGGCCGGGACGCAAAAGCAGATCGAAGCCTGCTCGGCCAAAAACGAACAGCTGTACAAGGTCGGGCAAGAGATTCTCGACGCCTACGTGCACATGGACATGGGCACGCTCATGTCCTCGCGCCAGCCGTTCGCCACCTCCGCACGCGTCAAGCTGGATAACGCCGCACAGGCATATGGCGATCGCATGTACGAACAGCGTTACGTACCGGCGAAGCAGCCATGAGCAGGCATAACGGAATGAAACGGGTCGTGCTTGGCGTCGCCGTGGCACTCGGCACGGCTGCGGTGTCGGCGGCGCAACCGCCGACACCGCCCAAGGCCGAGCCTTTGCAGGGCCCACTGGTCCCCGGTGTCTGCCTGCTCTCACGCGAGGCGATCGTCGTGCATGCCAAGGTCGGCATGGCGGCGTCGACGCGTATCAATCAGTTGGCGCAACAGGCGCAGGCGGAAGTCGACGCCGCGCGCAAGCCTGTCGAAGCCGATGTCGAGAAGCTTCGCGCGCAGGCAGCTTCGTTGACGCCGGCGGAGCGCGGCAAGCAGGAACAGGCACTGACCGTTCGCGCACAGCAGGTGCAGCAGCTGCAGGCGCAGCGTGCCAAGGAAATCGAAGCCACCCGCCTGAAGACTACAGCGCGCATCGCGGAACTGGCTCAGCCGATCATTGCCGATGCGTATAAGAGCAAGGGCTGTGGCTTGTTGCTCGACCGCAATGCGGTACTGGGCGGCAACCTGGGTAACGATCTGACCGCGGTGGTGGTTCAGGGTCTCGACGCACGCGTAACGACCATCGCCATCGAGCGCGAGAAAGTATCCGCTGGCGGGGCCGCGGGAATGCCATGAAGCTCTCTTGCGCGAGCGCATGCATAGCGATGACGGCATGGATTTGCCTCGTCGCCGCGCACGCCGGCGACGCTGGCAAGCCGGCCGCACAGCATGCAGATACCTGTGTCGACGTAAGTATCAACGATCGCCCTGTCTTGGCTTACGCATGCCTCAACCGGCAGTTGGCACCGTCGATGTCTGCGCCATTTACGCCCAACCTGACGGCAGGCGTCGCGCATGACCCGTCCAATCGCCAGGTCGGGCAATTCAATTACTCCGCTTTCAGCAACCGCATGGGCAATCAGCTGGGCAAGTCCGTGCACCCGCAGCGACCGCCGCCTTTGGTGGCAACGCCCCCTTTGCTTGCGCCCGGACGATGACGGTTACGTTGCAATGATCGGTGCATACGCGGTGCCGGTCACAAGGTGGATGAAATTTCCGTGACAGCAGTTCAGTCGGCCATCGAACCGCCGGTCTAGTTAAGTGAATAGGGACAGAAGACGGGGCAGGGAGGCCCTGGCGAAACGATCGCATGCGGCCAAGCGGCTCGCGGCGGTCGTTGTGCGCATATCGACATTAAAGAATTCCAGGGGAATGAGGTTTCGCGTGATCAAGCCATTGCATACGAGTGGAAACAAGGCGCAGCGCGCCGCCAGCCTGAAGCCGCCGGTGCACCGGCGTCCGTTGGCGCAATGGATTGCCACAGCTCTGGCGATGAGCGCGATGCACGCGCACGCCGGCGGCCCCCCGCTAAGCCAATCATGGCTGGCCTCGCAACGTCAGGGCGCCTCGGGCAGCCAGCAGACCGGTACTCCGGGTTCGGCTGGCATTCCCGGCTTATCGCCGCAGACCGCCGCGCAACTGCAGCAACAGCAAAGCGTGCAGCAGGCGCTGAAAAATCTTAATAGCGCCGCGCAGGCGGTTGCCGCGCAGCTCAGCGCGCAGCAAGCCGCTCAACAGGCCGCCCAACAGGCCGCCCAAGGGCAGGCCGGTTCGCCGGTCCCCGACGGCATCGCCGCCGGCGGCCTGCAAGTGTCCGCCGGCATCGGCAGCAACCCTTCCCTATGGCAGAATGCCAACCAGCCCACGCAAAGCGTGAGCAACGGCCAAACCGATGTCGAGGTCAAGCAGACCGCGCAAAAAGCCATCCTGACCTGGGATAGCTTCAACGTCGGCCGCCATACGACGCTGCATTTCGATCAGACCGGCGGAACCCAGACCGATGGCAGCAACAACTGGATCGCGCTCAACCGCATCAACGATCCGACGGGCCGTCCCAGTCAGATCCTTGGCCAGATCAAAGCCGAAGGTACGGTCTATCTGATCAACCGTAACGGCATCCTGTTCGGCGCCGGCAGCCAGGTGAATACGCATTCGCTGCTGGCGACATCGATGAATTTGTTTAGCAGCGATGTGGATACGAGTAATGCGTTCTTTTTACAGAATGGTATTGCCCAGCTGAGTGATCCTAATCATGTGCTCGGCGACAACGGCGTGGTTAACGCGTTCCTTGTCGACGGTGCAACGGTAGACAGTCAGACAGGCAAGCTAACTACCAGCGGAAGCATTACGATCGAAAAGGGCGCGTCGATCCAGACCCAGCCCCAAGGCTACACGTTGATCGCTGCGCCAGTGATTCAGCAAAGCGGCTCGATCGTCGCCGATGGCGGCGCAGCTATTCTGGCCTCCGCCGATAGCTTGAAATACGTCGCACCTGTATCGGGCGGAAACGGGATGTTCTCTGTTGCCCGCGGCGATACCGGTGCCCAGAACAACGGTTGGTCCGGCCTCATCGAAAATGATGGCCTGGTGGAAGCCAGGCGTGGTGAGGTTCAGTGGGTCGGTACTACGTTGGTTCAAAACGGGGTGCTTGTTGCTTCTACAACCCTGAGCCAGCCCGGCCAATTGATTTTAAGTGGCATTACGATTGGTAATACGGATTCGACCATTGAGTTGGGGGCCGGTTCGGTAACGACCGTGCTGCCTGAGAAAGACGGTGAGACAACGTCTTCGAGCCAGGCTGCCGACCAGGCATTTCATACAAGCTCGGTGACGCTTACGGCGAGCCAGAGCATTGTTCTCGATCAAGGGGCACTGATTGAGGCGCCAAGCGGCAACGTAAATCTCCAAATTGTATCTTCTGGTTTCGGCTCGAGCGGTAGCCGTATCTATCTGGATCACGGTGCCATTATTGATGTTTCAGGCCTGACAGATGTCGAATTGCCGATGTCGGCACTACTCGTCAGCATTCCCCGTATTGGCCAGAACGAGCTGGCCGATTCTCCACTTCTCCGCAACAGCTTTCTATACACGCAAAGCAACGTCGTTGTTGACAGCACACAAAGCGGTACGCGCGCGGATGGACTCGATTGGGTCGGTAGCCCGGTGCTCAATGCTGCTGGCTACGTGGAAAATATTCCACGGACGATCGATCAGTTGATGCTCAAGGGCGGCACGATCACGCTCGCAGCCGATGAGGTGATTGCACGTACTGGATCTCAGCTTCGCCTTGATGGCGGCTATCTCAACTATCTTCCGGGTTGGATCACGACGCCGAACTTGCTGGGTGCGGATGGGCGTATATACAACATAGCCTCTGCAGACCCGAATATGGATTATGTGGGCTTCGCCGGGCAGTTCAACGACAATCATGCTCGCTGGGGTGTCAGCGACGTCTATGCCAATCCTCTGCTAAGCGGCATGGTGCGCTATGACCCTGGCTTTATTCAGGGAGCCGATGCCGGAACTCTGACGGTTGGCGGCGCGAATGTCCAAGCAGGTGTCGTGCTCGACGGCGATGTGTCGGCGCAGGCTTATCGGGGACGCAATCAGGTCGCACAGGGGGGCGCCCCAAGTGGCGGTATTTTGGCGATTATCAGCGGCGACGTGCTGACTGCCATTGACAGTCATCCCGTCAATTTTGAAATTGTCGATGCGACAACGCCGATCGAAACGATCAATCCAGTATTCGATGATACGACTCCGCTAGGCGATCCTGGTCAGCCGGACGATCCGAACTCCAATCGCTTTCTTATCTCTGCCCAGATGATAGAGCGGGGTGGATTTTCGAAGCTCAAGATCAGCACCAGCGGTGCAATCGACGATGAAGCTTCACACCTGAAATTGCAGCCCGGCGGCGAAGTCGATTTCACTGCTGTGGGAATCAAGGTCGCCGGTCTGATCCAGGCAACGAGCGGAGCCATCAACCTGACGACGGTCGGTCAAGGAGATATCTTGATCGGAGCTGGGGCTGAGCTGGATGCCAGCGGTCTTTGGAGCAACGATGCGGGTAAAACGGCCGACAGTATTGTCGGCTCGCAGTACATTAACGGCGGATCGATCAATCTGACGGCGTTGTTAGCCGGTTCGGCCGCCGGAGATATGACCGGCGACATCATACTTGAGCAGGGCAGTGTGCTGGATGTTTCCAGTGGCGGTCATGTACAGCAGAATGGTCTGGTGGATATTGCTGACGATGTGCCGTTGGGACGCGGAGGAGATATTACGCTTGCGACGCACGTCCAGGCGCCCAACTCCGGCAATCTCGGGCAGCAGTATGCGGATATAAGCGGCGGAAGGTTGCTTCTGGATGGCACGCTGCTGGGTTATGGATTTTCGGGCGGTGGAAGCCTCACTCTTGAAGCTGCACAGATCCAGATTGGCGGTACGCCCGATCCTTCGGCAAATGTTTCCCTGCTTTATCTTCCGGAGTCGTTTTTTTCTGGACAGGGTTTTGCCAGCTATTACTTGAAATCGGAAACCGATACGAATATTGCCGCTGGCAGCCATGTGCAAGTAAAACCAGCGAATCTATTGCCAAACTATTTGGCGCTTGCGGCGGCACCGACGGGTTCGAACATCTATGATTCCGGGCTTACCCAGATTGGCTATCTCGATGACTATCATCGTTGGCTGACTTCCGCTGGAAGCAATCAGCCCGCTGGCCTGTTCATAACGGCGGGCTTGGTCGACAACTGGGTGTCATCCGGTCCGCTGCCTGTCTATGACGGCGTGAGTCAGTCGATCAATCTTGGCGAGGGCGCCACACTGCAAGTCGACGCCGGTGCTACCGTGCAGTTGCAGGCATATCACAACCTGAATGTTCTGGGCTCCATTGTTGCTCCCGGTGGCGTCATCGACCTGTCTAGCCGTGGCGATGGGGCAGATCGTTTTGTGGCTCCAAACCGCGCCTTATGGCTAGGTGCCGACAGCTTGCTCGATGCCAGCGGTGTTTCGCTTATCAATCCCATAGCGACCCCGACTACGAGCGGACTCGGCGCGGGTTTTATCCCGCGGACCGGTACCGTGCTTGACGGCGGCGAAGTCGACCTGTCTGCCGATCAATATCTTGTCGTGCAGGATGGGGCTCGGATCGACGTCTCGGGTGCTAACGATATCTACCAGCTGCCGGCTGCTACCACATTGCTTGGCGCTCCCGTTGGCGCGGCTACACAGACGCCTGTGTGGAGTGACGGTGGAAGCATCAATCTTTCGGCCGGCGCCGGCATGTACTTCGACGCGAACCTTTCCGCTCAGCCAGGCGCAGCCGAAGGTCTCGGTGGCAGTTTGTCGATTCGTGCCTTGATTCCTTCAGGCTCAGTGCAGCCAAACGCACGTGCCATCGTATTGCAGCAGAGCGGTAACTTGCTGCCAGTCGGCCTTGAGCCAGGCGACGATTTATCGGGTATTGACGCCTCTACGGGAGAACTGCATTTTGCCGTGGATCGACTCAAGGATTCGGGCATTGCCGATTTCTCCATCGGCCCGGTCGCTGGCGATAACGACTCAGAGACAAGTTATCGCCCGGTTCCCGTGCTTTTCAGCGGTGACGTTGCATTGGACCTGTCGCATAGCGTGGTCATCAATGCGCCTGCACTGGTTGCTGTACCCGCTGGCACATCGGCGATGCCTGCGGGTGAGGTCGATGGAGCCGGCAATGTATCCATCGATGCCCCCTATGTTTTCCTGGCCAATGGCGCCGCCGGTACGCCGAGTTCGGTGCAAGGTGACGGCACGCTCAATGTGAAGGCCGGCTTTATCGATATAGGTGGCCAGTTGTCGTTGGAAGGCTTCCAGGATGCCTCCTTCAATTCGAGCGGCGATCTGCGTTTCTACTTGCCGCCGCTGGACACATACGTCAGCAACGTGCCGCGCACCGGCTGGCTGTTCAGCACCGGCAACCTTGATTTCTCTGCAACGCGTATCTACCCCGTCAGTGACTACAGTTTCCTTATCGATGCTGTAGGCGCATCGGGCAAGGACGCTACTGTCACTTTCCATGGCAATGGAAACAGCAACAGTGCCACACCACTGTCGGCAGGCGGTAGCTTGACCGTAGCCGCCAGTCATATCGTGCAGGATGGCGTGCTGTGGGTCCCATCCGGCAGTATTACGCTGGGTGTATCCGATGCTGCTGCGACGCGATCTGCATTAGGTCTTTCTTCGTCGTTTGCGTTGCCCGACACACAAAGCGTGGACCTCACGCCGACCAGCGTAACCTCCGTGTCGCTTGGCGGCGCGGTCTTGCCATTCGGCAACACAGTCGATGGAAAAGAATGGCGCTACGATGGCGACCCGGAGACCGATGGCACGGATATCGAGGCTCCGCCGGCCAAGCAGATTGCTATTCATGGCGACCAGGTGTCGCTGCAGCAAGGTGCTACCGTTGACGTTTCCGGCGGCGGCGATCTGCAGGCTTTCGAGTGGGTGCCGGGGACGGGTGGGTCTCGCGATGTGCTGGCGCAGACGCAAACCAGCTTCGCGAACGGTGGCGCGGGTGTTCAGCAGCCACAATACCCGGATGGGCGAGCCATCTACGCCATCATTCCAGGTTATAACGCTCCGGTCGCCGCGCATGATGCGGCGTTGGAAAAGGGGGCTGGCACGGGGCCTGCGGTAGGGCAGGCGGTTTACCTTTCGGGCATTCCTGGCTTGCCACCTGGGATCTACACCTTGCTGCCAGCGCGTTACGCGACATTGCCCGGTGCGTATCGTGTCGTCCAGGATACCTCGTCGCAAGATGCAGTACTTGGACGCAACACGACGTTGCCCGACGGTACGCAGATGGTCACGGGATATTTCGTCGACGCTCTGACCGGAGCTCGCAGCGCCCGCACGACGACATTCGAGCTTCAGTCCGATCAGGTTTGGCAGCAGTACTCGGGCTACACCCTGACTGGCGCCAATCAGTTCTTTGCGTCGCTGGCCGAGCACGCGGGCAATAGTGCACCGCCGTTGCCTCAAGACGCCGGGCATCTATTGCTGGATGCCGGGCATGAGCTCGATCTCGGAGCAAGCTTGACCGCGAGCACCGGTGAAGGTGGCCGTGGCGCCCAAGTGGATATCGCGGGTCAGGCCATCCAGATTCTTGGCGTTGGCGAACAAGCGCTCGAGGGGTATCTGACGGTCGACGCCGATGGACTGACGGCACTTGGTGCGTCGAGCTTGTTGATCGGTGGTTCGCGCAGCGCCAGCGATAATGGTGATGTTGTCGATGCGCAAGCGCAAAGCATCGTGTTGTCCAACGATGCTGCGCATCCCCTGACGGGGCCAGAGGTCATTTTGGTGACCAATGGAACGGGCGCTGGCATTGAAGTGGATGCAGGCAGCGTTTTGCGCGGTGCCGGCGACTCGACGGGGGTGACCGGGACGCCGCTGGTTATCGGCAAGCTGGCTGACAGTTCAGGGCCGGCAGTCAGCGGCGATGGTGCTCTGCTGCGGGTATCGAGCGGTGCCGCGAGCCCGGTGATACGTCATAACGTGACGGGAATCGACGGCGCCGCCGGTGTGGCAGGCGGTGCTCTAAGCATTGCCGACGGTGCCACCATCGATGGCGGTAACGCGTTGAGCCTGGATGCGACAGGGAACACGCACGTTGGCGTGGATGCCTTGCTCAGTGCGAAGAATATCGACATTACCGCGAATCGGATCGCCTTCGTTGGGGATACCGCCCCGGAGGATACGTCGGGCATGCTTATCGGTGCGGCGACGCTCGGCCAGTTGGATAACGCCGACAATATTGTTCTTCGTAGTCGCGGCACGATCGATTTCTTGGGCGATATCGGTATAAACCTGCAGCACAACCTGGAGTTGGATGGCCCGTCACTTACCAGCGATGGCGGCACAGTCGATATCGCTGCTGCCAAGCTGACCTTGGGTAACGACGTGGGCGGTGCAGACACGTTTGCGGCCGGCCAGGGTCATTTGCAGATCCATGCCGGTGAAATGGATTTCGGCGACGGCGACTTCACGTTGCGCGGGTTCGGGGATGTCGACGCCACTGCGACACAGGGCATTGTCGCGCAAGGTAACGGTGACTTCGATTTCGGTTCGCTGAATGTTGCGATGCATACGCCCGCCGTGATCGTATCGGCTGGGGCAACCACGAGTGTGCATACCACGGGTTCATTGGTTATCGACCATCTTGATGGTCCGGCGCTGGATTCGACCGTACAAGCTGGCAAGTTGAGTCTTGCCGGCGGCGCGGTGTTGCTGGATACCGCATTCTCCGCACCTGCCGGAACCCTCGACATCGATGCGACCGCTGGCGATTTGACCATAGGCAATAACGCTAAGCTAAGCGTGGCGGGTCTTTCCAAGACATTCAATGATGTGCAGTCGTTTATCCCGAGCGGCTCGCTGACTCTCGATGCGGATGCAGGCGATATATCGGTGGCCGGCGGAGCCGTCCTGGATATTTCTGGCGACAAGGACGGTGGCAACGCGGGCTTCTTGACGCTGCAGGCTGGCGGACAAGCCCTGGTCCAGGGGCAATTGCTCGGTGCGGCGTCGAAAGGCTATCTGGGCGGCAGCGTGATCGTCGACACCGGTGGCGCGTTCGATCTCGACACATTTGCCCAGTTAGCTGCTTCCGGCGGTGTCAATGGCTCTATCCTGGTGCGCACAGGCGCTGGCGACCTGGATTTGAACGCCGGCCATACGCTTACCGCACACGAAGTGAGTCTGACCGCAAATGGCGACGGCGGCTGGGTGCATGTCGATGGAACGGTGGATGCGTCCGGTACATTCGGTGGTGCGATCGACCTTTACGGCAAGGATGGCGTGGATGTCGAAGGTTCGCTTCTGAGCTTCGCTACCGCGCAAGGGCGCAAAGGTGGAGATATATCCATTGGCACCAGCGGCACGGGCGATGGCACGCTCAACGCGAGCTATGGCTACGAGAATGTACAGGCGACCGACTCCGGGTCGATCGTTATCGGTCCCCATGCTTATGTAAAGATGGATGGCGACGGTGGCGATGGTACCTTCTCGCTGCGTGCGCCAGTGCTCGTTGACGGTGACGTAAATGTCACTATCGCCGACAATGCGCAAATTATCGGTGCAAAGAATGTTGTCCTCGAGGCCTATGCGACTTGGAGCGCTACGGATGATTCGAACGACCTTTCCAAGCACTTCGATGGGCTGGTCGATCCAGCGGGTTGGTATGTTCCCGATGCTGTTACTGGCAAACCCACACTGGTCGCCGGCCATTTCTTCGATGCCGATGGCAATCAGCAGCCAGATCCGGATTTCACCAACGACACCCAATTGGCGGAATATTTCGCCAAGTACTATTTCCAGCCCGATGCCGGCGCAATCGATGCGGCGCATCAGAGTTTTTACGGCTATATCAACGGCGACCCATCGAACGGTCCGGGTGCGCTTATGGGCTTCGTCGAAGCCCCCGGTTTTGCGTTCGAGTCGCGTTTCGCCTCGGTCAAGAACTTCAGTGTTCGTCCAGGCGTCGATCTGATCAATCCAGATACGACGAACAACGATGGAAACATCTCCGTACTAAGCAATTGGAATCTTGGTGCCGGCGTAGAGAACGCCGATGGCACGCTTGCACTTGCATATCGCTACAATGGGCAGGCTCCTATTGTGAGCTTGCGTGCGGAAAACAATCTGGATATACGCGCCAGCATCACCGATGGCTTCTTCCAGAGCAGTAATATCCTCGGTTCGGGTACGGTGCCTACCGCTTCGTACGATGAAGCAAGCGCAGCCTGGGTGGCACTGCAGAACCAGTTAACTGCAGAAGACGGGATTACGGTCGATGATGTGCCCGGTCTGTTTTCGGCGCCGACCGAGTTGTCCGGATCCGATGCGACAGCCATCGGTGAGTATTATGGTCAGTATGTGGCATATGCGGATTATCTCAGTACGCCCGTCAACGACGTTGTTCTAAGCGGCTCCAGCCCACTGACGCCGGAAGCCTATTTTGCTTTTGGGATTGTCACTACGGTGGCCGATCCCAAGGCAGTGGCTCCGGCACAGCCAGCGAACTTGAACGCATACCCCGCGTATCTGGCGAGCTTCAAGGATTATCTCGAGCAGTCGGCGATCGATGGTGGCTTCCCGGGAGCCATGCCGGACAATTTCGTCCCCTTGGTCGCTCCGCCGACCACGCTCGATCGCATTACCCCTCCGCCGCCGGCAACCGACAACAGCCCCTCGCCAGAGCCCAGCGCAATAAACGGCTTGCCACTGCTTAGCGCAAGCCTTGTTCAGGGGAACAGCAGCTCCTACCGGCTTGTCGCGGGTGCGGACACGAGGAGCGTCGATCCATTGGCGGTGCAAGCGATCGCAGCTGTGCAAGGCAGCGGGAGTGCTTTGGGGCAGGTTAGCTTCGACGGACATACGGACTACCTCGATCCGAATACAGGAAGCACGATCTACACGCCGACTCTGGTGCGTACAGGCAACGGCGATATCGATATTGCCGCCGCAGGTGATGTGCGCTGGTTGGACAGCACCGCTCCGGCTGCGATTTACTCGGCAGGTGTGCCGCTCGATCCTACGGTCAAGCCAAGCGTATCGCTATTGTCGCTCGCCAATGAGCCGGAACTGGTTGTGACCAATCAGGTCAACCCCGTCGATGGCGGCAATATAGCGATTCACGCCGGTGGCGATATCGTCGGTATTCAGTCGGTGGTCGATACGGATGGCAGCGTGACAGGTACGCCGGGCGCGTCCGTTGCCCAATATTGGTGGCCCTGGATGCAGACGGGGAACGCCGCGAACGGCAGCCGTTCATCGATCAACTTCGGCGCATTCGATCAGGGCGTGATGGCGACATCGGGAGATGTGGATATTGCCGCAGGCGGCGATATTCGGCAGTTATCTGTTTCGTTGCCAACGACGTGGTACTTGAGCACGGCAGCCGATGGATCTCAGGTCGTCAACACAGTCGGTGGCGGAAATCTGCGTGTCACGGCAGGCGGGGATATCCTGAGCGGGAGCTATTTCGTTGCGCACGGAACCGGCGATATCAGCGCAGCCGGGAACATAGGCAGCGATTTCAGCTACAAGCTCGCAAGCATCGTCAACGGATCGCGCGGCACGGTCGATGAGCCGGTGTCTACATTGTTCGCCTTGCAGGATGCGCAACTGAATGTTTCTGCCGGGGGAAGCGTGGACATCGGCGGTGTCTATAATCCGTCGTGGCTCGATATGACTTTGAATTCGAAGCTGGATTCCCAGCTTCCGGCAGGTCACTTCGACGGTCAGAGCTACAGTTCGGCCTCGTCTCTGTCGGTCACCGCTTCGGGCGGCGATATCGACTTTGGCACGCTGAGCAATGCGTTGGCGCTTTTTGTGCCCGATACGAATCTCACCAATTCCCCTGGGCCGGCAGGGTTTATCTTGCCGGCGACGGTCGAGTTGAATGCTCCCAACGGGAGTTTGAATTTATCTTCTACCGGGGAGCTTTATCCGTCGGCAGACGGTAATTTGACCTTGCTCGCGAACGATTCGATTTTGTTCGATCATTCGAAGGAGGCGCAGCAGAACTATCAGGCTGCCTGGGGCTTGATCGATGCGCCCGCATCGTTGCTGCCGTCTCCATTGAATGCGAACGCGCTGATATCGAATACCGGCATTACGAGTATCGTGCGCAGCCAGGGATATCTCTTCGGCGGCGGCATCTGGAGTGTGGTGGAGCCGTTTGTCCACCAGCCGCAACCTCTCCATGGCGCCGACAACCAACCTGTGCGTATTTATGCGCTCAATGGCGATATTGTCGATGGCGAGGGTGGTGGCCGAAACGGCGTGTTCCTGGTGCCTAACAAGCCGGCGAGTATCCAGGCCGGTCGCGATATCGTCGATCTGGCGTTTATCGGTCAGCAGACGCACGATTCGGATGTGACGCGTATCGTTGCCGGCCGCGATATCGCTGACACATCTCCGACGCTGAACAACGGGACAGAAGCTCAAGTCACTATACCGGTCATTGTCTTGGGAGGTACCGGTACGCTGGAGGTGCAGGCGGGAAGAGATATCGGCCCCTTGGCCAATCAAGTCGACCTGACGAATATCTCGGTAACCGTGAACAAGCTGCCCTTGGTTCTCGGTGGCGACTCCCTTACCGGCATTAATACCGTTGGCAACGCTCTGAACCCCTATCTGCCGAACCAGGGCGCCGGCATACAAGTCTTGTATGGCGTAGCACCTGGCATGGATCAAGCGGCCTTTATTGCGCAGTACATCAATCCGGCTGCGGGCGTCGAAGGGATACCCAGCCTGACACCTGACTTGGTTTCCTTCATGAATGCCTATGTGGCCGGTCAGGCTGTCGATACGGGCTTGGTGAAGGATGTACCGCCGGTCGACCTTACGCCCGACCAGGCTTGGGCGCAGTTCCAGGCGCTGCCAACTTACGTGCAGCAAATTTTCGTGCAGAAAGCATTGTTCAAGATACTTGCGGAAGTGGGTAACGACTACAACGACGCGGCGAGCCCCTTCCATGGGCAATACGCCCGTGGCTATGCGGCACTGTCTACGTTGTTCCCTGCCTCGCTTGGCTATACCGATAACGGAAGCGGGCAAGGCGGTATAAACGGTGCTTCGCATACCGTCGACACGGGCGACCTCGATATCCGTAATTCGACAATCCAGACCCAACAGGGTGGAGATATTGCCATTCTCGCGCCAGGTGGCCAGGCGCTGCTTGGCAGTTCATCGGCACCGCCGGTCTTGACCAATAGCCAAGGACAGGTTGTGGCGGGGCCCAACACCATGGGTCTGCTGACACTGCGCAGCGGCGATATCGACATTTTCACCGACCGCAGCGTGCTATTAGCGCAGAGCCGCATCTTTACGGAGCAGGGGGGCGATATTGTCGCCTGGAGCTCCAATGGCGATATCAATGCGGGCAAGGGCGCCAAGACCACTTCGGAGATCCCTCCGATAAGCTTTATTTGCGACCTGGATGCTTACTGTTTGGTTAACCCTTCCGGAACAGTGAGCGGTGCGGGTATAGCGACGCTTCAGACTGTCGCTGGCGCGCCGGAAGGCAATGCGTTCTTGATGGCGCCGCGAGGAACTGTTGACGCCGGCGATGCGGGTATTCGCGTATCGGGTAATCTGGTCGTCGCGGCAGCCCAAGTGGCTAATGCCGATAACATCCAGGTACAGGGCGACAAGATCGGCGTGCCAATTACTCAGTCGGTGAATATTGGCGCTTTGAGTGCGGCCAGTGCCGCGGCTAATGCTGTCAGTCACGTCGTCGAAGATATGGTCAATAAGCAACGTGACGATGCGCGTGATCAGCAGCCTTCGGTAATTTCTGTTCATGTGATCGGTTTCGGCCAGGAAAGCAGCAACCTGCAGGGCGCGTCGAGCGACAACGGTTACGACGCGGGAAGCCCGGTTCAGGTGCTTGGCGCAGGTAAGTTGACCAGCGCCAAGCGCAAGACCTTGACGGCGGCAGAGCAGCAGCGTCTTTCCGAATAGGTTTTCGGCAGAAAGCGCCCTTGCATTGAAAGCAGGGGCGCGCTTCATTCGACCGCAATCTGCGGAGCAAGGTTTTATCAAGGAAGGATCGGAGTATCGCGATGATAGAGACAAGTCCGCTGTGGGCGGTCTGGGGTTTTGCATGCCTTGATTTCGCGGAGGCATCGCAATGAGCAGTGTTTATGTCATGGCTGAAACATTGCGTCAGCTTTTTGACGCTGGGCAGTATCGGGTCGCCGACTGGTTTATCGATCATTGCGGGCGGCATCAATTGGAAGAACTAGTCGAGACCCCTGGCGCCCCGATTACATTGCGTATCGACTACGTTGTAAAGAAGCGCTTGCAGCGCCGAACGGGCGGTGAACTGGCGGCGGATATCGTCGACGCACTTCCTTACGTACTGAATATGTGGTGCCGGGAGGGGCGACGAAGCGCCGTGCGCCAGGTGCTGTGTGAGTTGGACGGCCTCGAGATCGATGCGCTTGCGCGACGCTCCGACCTGGACCCAGAAGTAGCCTCGATGCTTTACGAATTTCGCATATGAGTGTCTCCTTTTCAATGTGATGTCCATCGCATTTAGTGTTAATGATTATTGCCGCATATACGTCCATATTAAGTTCTGATTTTGATCTATCTTTAACTTTGTAATAAGTGCTGCATATTGTGGGACATTATTTCTTCATTGCCGTGTCATTGCGGTGGATTATAAATGCGTGGCCTCCAATTTCGGAGGTTACTATGCAATGGGGATACACCATGTCTGGAATGAAGATGGGAAATACCCGCATGAAACTTCTCGCGGGCGCTGTTATGTTTCTTGCTGGCGCCTCGCTGGCTACCAGCGCGATGAGCACGACGCTTTACGGTGGTGGCGCGACGCTGCCGGCTGGCGGTTATGTTGGTTGGAACTGGGTTGCTTCCCAGACCCGCCTGACGCCCGATGCGAGCAAGACTCCGGCCGTCACGGTCGACCCGGCCTCCATGTTCGGCGCCTGGGCAGGCTCGACGAATGCCGTGCAGTATTGCCAGACGGGTAGCGGCGGCGGTAAGCGCGTGCTCGATGGCGACACCGTGACCGCACCTTCGTTGACCCCGACCGGCACCTGCGGCGACTTTCTGACCGGTGGCGTCGCGAACGCGGGCTTCCAGATTCCGTCGACCGCTTCGAGCAGTTTCCCCGATTTCGTGGGCTCCGACGCTCCGATCTCCAGCAGCGAATACGGCACGTTTGTCACCAACAATGGTACTGCGAAGGGCGAGCCGATCCAGTTCCCGGCAGTGGCCGGCTCCATTGCGGTCATCTATCGCAATGATTCGCTGTCCGCGCCGCTTAACCTGACGACCACCCAGGTCTGCAAAATCTTCGACGGCGAGTTCACCAACTGGACGGATATCAACCCGTCTTTTGCCTCCAAGCCGATCAACGTTGTGTTCCGTTCTGACGGTAGCGGTACCACCTACAACCTGATGAACAACCTCAACCATCTGTGCAGCGCGATCGTCCCGACGGGTACGTTCTTCGCGGTTGACCAGACGTTCGCTAGCGACGTTGCATTTGCCGGTCACGTTCTGCCGATCGGCCAGTCGACCTGGCCGGGCATCAAGACCCCCGCCAACGGCAACCCGGCTGTTGTCAGCGCCGTGGCCGGCAGCGATGGCGCCATCGGTTACGCCGAAGCGGCTAACGTCAAGAATGGCGGCGGTGCCAGCGTTCAGATGGCCACGATCAATGGGTTCGATCCGGTGAACGATCTGCCGGCAACGTTCAACCTGCCCTCGGGCTCGGTGGTGTTTGACAAGACCACTGGCGTCGACTCGTCGACCGGTGCCGCCACGCTGGCCGCGCGTTCCCCCAATACGACAGCAAACTGCCTGGCCGTTGTCGATCCGAACCAGATCAACAACCTCAGCGGCACCTATCCGCTGGTGGCCGTGTCGTACATCCTGGCCAACCAGAAGGGCAACAGCACGCGTCTGACCTCGCTGCGCAGCTTCATCAACTTCCTGTACACGCACGCTGGTGTGACGACGATCGGTACCGGTACCGGCTACGCCTTTATCGGCAACGCCGGCATCAACTCGCTGAAGGTTACGAGCTGCACGGCTTCGTAAGTCAGCGTGTAATCCTGCTTGATGAATGATGCGAGTAAAGCGGGCCAGGATGGCCCGCTTTATGACTTTCTAATGGAACTCAACGGACTCCCGGAGAGTTCTGTTTGGGGGCATGACTGAACCGTGTAACTTGCTTAGAGTGATGATTTGGATATTTAAACGATTTTCTCCCTGGCTCGGTCATGCGAGCGGTGCTAACGCCAGCAATTAGGCGGATTTATAGACGCATGAGGAGATACATCATGAGTATCGAGATGAACTCGAAGCGTATCCACGCAGCAAGAATTTCGAGCATTGTTCTATTCTTTGTCGGTATTGGAATGGCCTCCGCCGCAGCAGGAACGACGCTGTATGGAGGCGGCTCCAATCTGCCGGCCGGTGCGTATGTCGGTTGGAGTTGGGTAAGTAGTGGTACGCGGCTAGTTCCCGATAGCGCTCAGACGCCTGTGGCTACGCTTGCGCCATCTTCGTTGTTCGGTACATGGGCTGGTACGGCGAATGCCGTACAGTATTGCCAGACGGGCAGTGGCCGCGGCAAGCAGGTGCTCATTGGGGACACTACGTCGTCGTTGACACCGACGGGTTTATGCCGTGTCTTCGGTACTTCTCCCAGCGGATTTCAGATCCCTACACTGGCATCGAGTGATTTGCCGGATTTTGTAGTTTCCGATGCACCTTTGAGCGATACCGAATACGGCACCTTTGTAACCAATAATGGTGCCATCAAGGGCGAGCCGATCCAGTTTCCGATAGCAGTTGGGTCGGTCGCGCTGATTTACCACAACAGTGATCCGGCTTTGCCTTCGCAGCTCAACCTCACAACTGCACAGGTCTGTCGAGTTTTTTCTGGCGTGATTACCAACTGGAATCAGATCGACTCGTCATTCTTGCCTAAGCCAATCACGGTTGTCTATAGAAGTGACGGTAGTGGCGCTACGTTCAACCTGATGAATCATTTGAACGCGGTTTGTAATGCTTTTATTCCGAGTGGGTCGCATTTCATTGTCGATCAATTATTCACGAAGGGTGTTAGCGGTTTGCCGCTCTCATCACTATCCACGACCAAGTTGGCGGCCGATGGAGACCCAGTCGTCATTGCGGCAGTGAATGTCAACGATGGCGCAATCGGTTATGGAGGGGCGGCCGACTTGCTCAATTCCGGGGGAAGCAATGCTCGCTACGCAAAGGTCGATAATTTCGATCCGGTGAGCGATGTTCCTGTCACGTATGGTGGTCTGCCTCGTCATCGTCGAGTTTGAAACAGAATACGATGGATACCGTTCTCAACTGCTTGCCGTGATCAGGGGCGTCGATGCCGTTCTTCTTTTGGCGGCATCGCGACTATTGCTTACTTGTTGCATTGAGGCGTGATGTTGCCGATACTTTGTTTTGATCAAGCAACTGGACGTCCAAGTGTCTATTTGTAAGATTTTATGCCGTACATTTATGTTCTCTGCTTTGTTGTTGCCATTGCTGGCTTGTGGCTTGCAACCGGTCACGATACAGCCGCCTCCACATGGCAATAGGGCTCATTCAGCCGGGTCGGCAGATTGGCTGGATACCCGACTTTATTTTGGACTCGGACCTGCCGACAACTTAGGTGGTGGTATCAGCGAGCAGTCATGGCGCGAATTCCTGGACCGTGAAGTCACTCCACGCTTTCCCGAAGGCCTCACCGTTGTCGATGCCTACGGCCAATGGCAAGGTAAACAACAATCCATGCCTGAGCGGCTACGCTCCAAGATATTGATGGTCGATTACCCCGATACTCCCGATAACCGCGCCAAGATCGAAGCCATTCGAGCTGCCTGGAAGCGGCAGACAGGGGATGAATCTGTGCTACGGGTGACCCAGTCGGCAGACGTTTCGTTCTAAAGTTGGGCCTGACGTTTCAAAGCCGGGGCTTTTTCGTGCAGACAATTTTCCGCCGCTGGCTGACGCCGGGCGATCTCAATGGTTTTTTGGGCCTGGTTGTGGATAACCTGTCCATCCTGGCCTTTCTCTCCACCGCGCTGATCGGCATCTTCGGCTTCCCCGCCGATATCGTATTCCTGCGCATGTTCCCCGGCACTGCCCTGGGTGTGTTGCTGGGCAACCTGGCCTACACCGCGATGGCGCGCCGGTTGGCGCGGCTTACGGGCAGGGAGGATGTGACAGCGATGCCGTTGGGGCTGGATGCGCCGACCAGTATCGGGCTTTCCTTGCTGGTGCTAGGGCCGGCTTTCGTCGGCTTCAAACAGGCGGGGATGGATCCACACGCGGCGGGCATGGCGACCTGGCAGCTGGGGATGGCTTCGCTGGTCATCATGGGGGTGTTGAAGACGGTGTTGTCGTTCTTTGGTGCCTCGGTGCAGCGGCATGTGCCGCGGGCGGGGTTGCTGGGTTCGATCGCCGGCATCGCGTTGGTGCTGATGGGTTTTCTACCGCTGATAGAGATTCTGAAGCAGCCGGTGGTTGGTTTTGCCGGGCTTGGCATCGTGCTTTATGCGCTGGTGGCGAAAGGTCGGTTGCCGTTCGGTTTGCCAGGCGTGTTGGTCGCTTTTTTGCTCGCTGCGCTGCTTTATTACGTACTCGGACCGTTGGGTTTGCTGGGATCGGGATACCGTGCACCGCCGGTTTGGCAATGGCGTTTCGCGCTTCCTTGGCCGACGCTGGAATGGACCCACGGTATGGCTTATGCGATGCCTTACCTGCCGTTGATCCTGCCATTCGGTTTGCTGATGGTGGTCGGCGGTATCAATGTCACTGAAAGTGCTCGCGCCGCAGGCGACGACTATTCGACACGAGACATCTTGCTGGTCGAGGCGTTGGCGACTCTGGCGGCCGGCTTCTGCGGTGGCGTGGCGCAGACGACGCCGTATATCGGGCAGCCGTCGTACAAGGCGATGGGTGCACGCAGCGGTTATACGTTGCTCACCGGTGTGGTGATCGGTCTCGGCGGCGTGCTGGGCTACGTGTCCAATCTGGTCGAGCTGTTGCCGCTGTCGGTGTTGGCACCGATCCTGGTTTTTGTGGCGATCGGTATGACGGTGCAGGCATTCGAGGCGACGCCGATGCGTTATGCGGCGGCGGTGGTGTTTAGTTTCTTTCCTGCGATTGCGCGGATGGTAACGATTAAACTGGGCGATCCGACGTATGTATCGTTCGAGCATTTTGCTGCGCTATATAACGATCGATCGCATGGTTTGTCCGAATTGGCGGTCATCGCGGTGCTGGGTAATGGCTTCATCATCACGTCGATGCTCTGGGCCAGCTTCGTGGTGGCGCTGATCGATGGACGTGTCGCGCGTGCTGCCGGTATTGTCTTGTTGGGCGCGCTGTTGACGTCGGTGGGTTTGATGCATTCGGCGACGCTGGCTGGCAGTGTCTATTTGCCGTGGCAGCTCGATGCCGGCGCGCAAGCGATGGTGTGGCAGTTTGCTGGGGCGTATCTTGCGTTGGCTTTGATATTGCTGTTGCTGTCATTGCAGCGTTTGGATAATGCAAAAAAGTCTGTTTGAAGAGGAGCTAATGCCATAAAACAAAGCATGGCATGCCTGACACTTTCCCAATGAGTTGTGCCACTGTTCCATTGCTCGGACCGCAGGCAAAAGCTACACGACCTATTCGAGAAGCTATTAACGAAATAGCCGCCTTCTACGATTCGCCGTTACAAGCCTGCTGTGCTAGGTTTGTCAGACTAATTACGACGGTGCACAGCTATGCATAGGCGAGAGTTCATCAAGTATCTTGGTGTTGTGGGTGCAATGGCCAGTACGCCCTTGGCTGCCTTCATTTCTCCAGCGCAGCCCAAAGAAGCCGGCATGCCAGCTTCCGGCAATCGCCTGTTGCTAGCGCAGCAAGCCTTCATGGATCTTCGCTTCGGCATGTTCATTCATTTGAACATGGCATCGTTTGAGCAACGCGAGTGGGGCGATCCACATGCTTCGCTGAAATTGTTCAATCCCAAGCATCTGGATGCCAGGCAGTGGGCGCGTGCCGCACGTTCGGCAAACATGCGCTATGGCTGCCTGACGACCAAGCACCACGATGGCTTCTGTCTGTGGCCGACGAAGACAGGCAGCGCCAATGTCATGCAGTCTTCTTATCCGCGAGACATTGTTCGCGCTTACGTCGACGCGTTCCGGGCAGAGGGGCTGCAGCCTTGCTTGTATTTTTCCATGCTGGATCTGCGGGCCGATATTCGCCCGGATGTGATCACCGCTGATAAGGTCGCGTTGATTAAAGCGCAGCTTACGGAACTATTGACCCAATACGGTCCGATCCCGGCCCTGATCTTCGACGGCTGGAATGCGTCCTGGTCGCGGATCGATTATGAGCAGTTGCCGTTCCGGGACATCTACGATCACATCAAACGCCTTCAGCCCGATTGCCTGGTGGCAGAGCACAACGCTGGGCGTTATCCGGTGCCGGCGCTTTACTACACCGACATCAAGGAATATGAGCAGCACGCAGGTCAGGTTATTCCAGCTGGTAGCGCAATTCCTTCACAGTCGGGGACGACGCTGCAGAGCGATTGGTTCTGGAAGGAAGACTATCCGAAGCAGGCGCTTCGTCCGGCCAAGCAGATCGTCGATGAGTGGTTGCGCCCGTTCAACGACAACCATTGCAATCTGATTCTTAATTGCGCGCCCAATCGCGATGGGTTGTTCGATGAGAACGTGATCGAGCGTCTGGCGGAGATCGGAAAGCTTTGGCAGCATCCGGGGGCGGCGCCAAAGCTAGCTCCAGCTTTAGCGATCACTACTGAAAACCTTGCCAAGCGCCAACCCTCGTTCGCCAGCAGTATCGCCGATGGCTCCGGTCCCGATCTGGCATTCGACGACAAGATCGCCACGTACTGGGAGGCGGATGCCGGTCAGGCTACGGCTTGGCTCGAAGTTCGATTAGAGAAGCCGGTGACGTTCAATACGGTTTCCATCATCGAGCCCAGGCATATGGGCGATTATGGCGAAGCGAGGATCGTGCATTTCACAGTGCAATATGAGCAGTCCGGAGAATGGCGGAATATTGCCCAGGGCACGATGCCGCAGTCGGTAGCTTTGCAGCGGATCGATGCTGTCACGGCGCGCCGGGTACGCTTGCAACTGGAAGGACGAGGGCGCTCGCCGGGGATAAGCGAGTTTGGACTTTACTTCGAGCCCGTTTCGTGACGGCAGGACAATTGTCCTAGTTTGCGGGAGCGACTTTGGGGAACCTCGAAAAACCTCAGTTTTCATGATCGCCCCGGCGGACGCCGGGGCCCGCGCCTCTAACACGTTGAAGCGTCAAGGCACTGGATCCCACCATCCGTTGGGATGACGAGTAGGAAAGGATTTTCTAGAGACTTCCTTCAGGGAACCTCTAAGAACTGGCTCTTCTGTGGGAGCGACTTTCGTCGCAACGATCGTGCCTTATCGCAAGTCCTTGTCGCGACTGAAGTCGCTCCCACAACGATAGGACCCGTTTTCGCTGTGTCCAAGTCATTGACAGGTTTTTAGAGGCTCCCTGAAGTGGCTCCCACAAGCTAGCCGTGCTTCCGAGCGGTGCGGATGTATTTTGCTAACCCTGAAACGACGAAACCAGCCATAAAGGCTGGTTTCTGAATCGGTGGTGGGCGGTACAAGGATCGAACTTGTGACACCTGCCGTGTGAAGGTGATCTTTGAATCCGTGGGATGCGTTGCCCTGTAAGGCTTGCTGAGGAACTCCCGTTCACTTCAGGAGTTCACACATGGCCACCATACGTTGCCTTCCTAGCGGTAGCTGGAACGTACAGGTACGCATCAAGGGACAGGCTCCCAAGTCCAAGACCCTCCCCACAAGAGAACAGGCGGAAGCCTGGGCAAATCAAGAGGAATCCTTACATAGGCTCTCCAAGCTTACAGAAGCCGCTCAGTGGCCCACGGTGAAGGAACTAGGCATGGCCTATGCCGAGGCAAAGCTAAAGGACAGAGAAAGCTATTGGAAGGCTCAGATGATCGCTAGGCAGCTAGGGAAAGTATTCCCGGTTCCCATCAATGAGCTAACCCCCAAGATGGTCAATGACTTCAAGCTCAAGCGGCTAGCTGAGGTGAGGAGTGAAACCTGTAGGGGACAGCTAGCATTCCTGTCGAGGTTCTACAGATACGCCAAAAGGGAACTGCTCCTAGAGATTGACAATCCTGTCTCTCGCATCGTGATGCCTGCCGCCAGTAAGCCAAGTGACAAGGTGGTGAGCAAGGAAGAACTAGACCTCCTGCTAGGACAGCTAAAGCCAACAATGGCCCTCATTGTCGAACTTGCCTACGAAACAGCCATGCGTAGATCAGAGATAGTCAAGCTAACGCCCTCGTGTCTGCACCTTGAAGAACGGATAGCAGACGTCATAGACGGCAAGACGGGAACGAGGAACGTACCACTTACCAAGAGGGCTGTAGAACTGCTCAAGATGGCGTTAGATCAGTGTCCGAACAGGAACAGACCCGATACAAGGTTGTTCAATGTCAGGCCACACAGTGCCACCAATGCGGTTAAACGGGCGAGAGAAAAGCTAGGGCTAGATGCTTCTGTACGTATCCACCAGTTGCGACATACAAGGATCACCAATGTTGCTAGGAAAGGCTTGAACAACGCTCAAATTATGGTGGTGAGTGGGCATCGTGATCCTAGGTCAGTAGCGAGATATACGCATCTACAGGCCAAGGATGTTCTACATCTCATTGACTAACACCCTCTAGAAGCTCCCGTAAGCCCCTCAAGGCATTCCTTGAATTATGCTAGCGTCACTAGCCATAAACCTTTGGATGCGCTCTGAGGGGCTTTTTATTGCCCATATGAGTGTAATGCAGTGTGGCAAGCTGGCGATTATTTGTTGAAAATATTTTCAAAAAATTTCAAGGAAAATGCCAAAAAAACCCGGTACTAGCATATGTAAGGACATGAAATAGCTCACCGGAAGAAAAATATTTCTAATGGATTGTCCTAAAACAACCAAAACTCCGGTATATATAAGTATAGGGGTAAAAATTCACCAACTACAACAAGGAGGCTTAAGGATGCCCCGTAATACATCATTGTCCCTAAAGGATATAGTAAAGGTTCAGAATGACAACTTGAGAACCATTGGCTCAAAGATCATCTATTTGACCATTCGTAACAATGCGGATCGTAATGGATGGGCAACTATCAGTCTATCCGAGCTGGCTAGCGCTGCCTGCCTCACCCGCAGGGGTGTGGTCAATATCCTAAATCGTATGCAGGAATGTGAACTCATTGAGAAACAATATGACCACAGTTCCCATGATACCAAGAACAAATATAGAGCCATCACCCTATAAGGAGAACAATATGCAAGATTTCTGGAAAGACCCTGAGAATATTTTTGCTGCAAATAGTAAGGAAGAAACCAAGCTTACTCCTGACCATCAAGAGCCTAAGATTCCACCTCGTAAGTTCAATATGGGAAACGATAAAGATCGTTATGAGTATTTCCAGCTACTCAAGCTTAAGGCTTTAGTAGATAACCCTGATGCCGTTGCCAAGCCCATCAAAGTCAAGGAAAAAGAAAGCAACATTATAAAGGATGAGCAAGGTAACTATTCTGGCCTCAAGCATTCTGTGATTAATGGTATTCATGCCACGGTTAAGAATCAGGCGGACTTGCTCAAGGCTTTGAGGGCAGATACCTATAAGCGTCATGGTATCAAAGAGTGATGACTATGGCTCACAATTATATCTCTGAGGCAGAGAAGTACAGGCTGGAAGAAAACAAGAGAAGTAAAGACGCCCTTGATAGGGTCATTGCTGAAAAGAACGCCAGCCTTGTTGGCTACCCCAAGGAATATAACGGCATTATCTATCAGATGAAGCAGAATGGCATGTATGTATGCCTCAATGCGTCACAGAATGGCAAGTTGGCAGGTTTGTTTTCTTCGCCACAGGCCATTAAGAAGCTTGTGGATGATATGGAAAAAGCTGGCGAGATTAAACTGTAATCATATATCAAAGCTAGCGATAGACTAGCAAGGGAGAGGTTATGAGAAAGACTATTAAGGTGCTCTCGGGTAATCCGGGAGTGGGCAAAACTCAGCAATTCATAGAAAGCCTTGAGCCTAATAAGCGGTATGTCTACGTGGCGCCCACCAGAGTCTTAGCTTTAGAGGTTATGAAGAGGTTGGAAGGGATTAACAAGTCTTATCTTGCCATCTTCACCAGTCAGATAAATGAAGTTAGGTCTGTCATTCATCAAGCCAACCAAGCCCTAGCGACTCAGAAAGCGTCCATTCTAATCATCACGCATAAGTGCCTCGCCTCTGTTAAGCCCGAACTTCTAAGAGGCTGGGAGCTATGTATAGATGAGGCTCCCAAAGTGGAACAGATCGAAAGTACATCCATCCTTGCCAAGGAATGGGAGCAAGTCATTGCCCCTTATGTGGGAGACTGTGATGCCAATGGTCATCTAATCATTAATGATGCAAGGCTAGAAGATGCTTGGGAGATATATGCTCAAGGCATAGAGGATGCGAAACGTAAGAGGGTAAGCAATAGGACGCTAGTGCTTGTGCTTGGTGCCATGCTCACCCCGACTAAGAATGTCATCGCCACTTCCGGCAGGAATGATAAGGGTAAGGGCGTAGTGAGGATTAGCGTTGAAGGTTTTGTGGATTTCACTAAACCTTTTGACTATGCAAATTCTGTGACGCTCATGGGGGCAAACATAGAGAAGAGTCTGCTAATAACTCATGCCAGAAAGAAAGGATTCTCCCTTGAGGTTGATAAGAAGATAAATCCTAGAAAAGGGCTACCTTACATTCTGCCTTTGGTTAGGGATAATGAAGGAGCTTACGTCTCTAAAACTATGCTTTTAACCATGCCTGATGGCAGTGTGGCTAAAGATTGGAACCCTGATTGTTTCGGTCAGAAAGCTCTAAATCAAGCTTTGGCTTATATTGGAAACAAGAAGGCAATCTTTGCCAGTCATGAATGGTGTAAGCCTGTTCTCCCTGAGAATGTGGAACGTATCCCTTATGACAGTA
This sequence comes from Dyella sp., assembly GCF_036568765.1. Classification (GTDB taxonomy): domain Bacteria; phylum Pseudomonadota; class Gammaproteobacteria; order Xanthomonadales; family Rhodanobacteraceae; genus GSA-30. Next base: position 27,378 of record NZ_DATCRY010000019.1, read on the forward strand.
GAGGCTTGAACGAGTGGCGAGACAGGGGGATCTCCATTCATATACTGCACGGTAATCCATCTCCTGATGAGCTAAGGCCCATTAAGAATATTCTTCAACAAATGGACATTCCCCTGGATGAAGGAAAAGAAGCTCTCCGGTGGGCTAGAGAAGAAGATTTAGTAATTCAGCATGCCCATAGAACATCCATTAGAGATGAAGCTAATACTGAAGATACTGTCCACATTGTCACCAGCCTTACTCAGGCTAGGAGGCTGGTAGATGCTCTTGGTGGGGCTAGGGTGCTGTCTGAAGCGCTCATGGTTGATCCACCTGAGAGAAAGCCCACAGAAGGTCAGGATAAAAGAAGCAAGGAGCGCATAGACCTTTCGGAGAAAGCTAGGGCGCTCAGGGCTCAGGGAATGGGGCAAATGCAGATAGCCGTCAGGCTTGGGATCAGCCAGCCCAAGGTTAGCAGGCTCCTTAAGGACGAATAGTTTTATTCAAAACCTACTAAGTATTATCTAGTAGAAACTGAATAAACTTTAGGATGGCTCCCTATGGATAGTACAGCTATCCGTGGGTAGCTAACCCTTAGACATTAACTCTTAGAAGAACAAGTAAGACCACTCGACCCAAGCGAAGCTTGGCTCTTGGGTGAGAAGAGCAAAAGCATGCTCAAAATCAAGAGCAAAGAACGATAGTTCCTTACATATAAGGATTATAGCTTTTAGCTCTTGATCTTGACTTTTATAGCATGCTCTTGCTCTTGGGGTTCTTAAGGGCAAAGCCCCTGAGCCTTGCGGAGTGGTTTTTGTACTATAAGAAAAGGACAGATAATTATGATTCCATCAGATGGTAAAGAACAGTATGTGAAAGCCTATTCCCATAGGAAGCTAGCTAAGGCTTGGGATATGAATCTCAGCAGCCTTCAGGAATATGCCCAAAAGAACGCTTGGGATGTAGAGCATAAGCTCTATTGGCAGGACGTTGCCCTAGAAGCCTTGAAGATGAAGGTTGAGGAACAGGAAGTGTCCGCCATCAAGGAGCTTCTTAAGGCCACGGGTATTAGTCGCCCTGTAGGCAGACCCCCGAAAGCGGAGGTCCAGAGGCACATTGCCATTGAAGCAAGGATTGCCAAGGAGTTTGAGGACGATATCAACAGGCTTAGGCTTGTGGCTAATGATTAATTAATTTTGAGACACGTGGTGCAATAGGCCTGTAGCCTGAGCCTTCAGCAGGAACCTCAATGGTCCACGTGTACATATCTTGTGTAAACATTTACGCCCCTTGCCTTGTCCTGCCATACTCGTATCTCCCGAGTTATTTCTGACATGTCGTACCTGCCATAACTCGAAGGCATTCCAGAGAAGTAGAAGTTGCTATCACTCAAACACTCCACGGCACTTTCAAGCGGCTCCATATGAAAGAAGAAGCTTTTGTCAGGCTCAGCAAAGAGGTTTGGACCACTGCCATCCCTTAGCGCTTCAAGGATCAGATAGCCACCGTCAATGGAGCGGAGGGTGTTATTATGGAAGGAAACCATAATTGGCTGATCGGGAGGGCAGGAGTTGCCTGCTAGTTGCACGGTAGCTTCAGCCCTCACCCCATAAAAGGCATACCCAGCCACCAAAGCAGAAGTCAGGACGACCGCGCCGGCAAAGATGTGCCTACCTTTCATTACCTTCCCCTGTTTTGGCTGGGCTGGCCTTGCCCCTTGGATTCATTGCTTGCCTGTGTTCATTGCCGATAAGTGAGCCAGCACTTCGGCCGATGGCAGTGTCCGAAGCTATTAGGCCAGGGCGCAACTCCTCTCCCGGCACATGATGTTATGTGCATTGACAAAAAATGTCACTCATAGAGGGTGTCCTCATAGAGCGTGGCCCGATAAGGGCCAAACATACATCGTTTCCCCATGCCAAAGGAAACGAAGCCCACCGATCCACGCGTCCTCTTTGGACTGCGCCTCGCTGAAATCAGAAAGGCTAAGGGTTTCTCTCAAGAAGGCCTAGCCTTGGAAAGCGGCATAGCTCGGAGCTACCTCGGCGGGGTTGAGCGTGGGCAACGCAACATCGCGTTGTTGAACATCTACCGGCTTGCAGAGGCGCTGAAAGTTTCGCCTGCAACACTGCTAGAGCCGCCCGGCCATTAGTCGTGTTCGAGGTCGCGGGTTCCGGTCAGTAGGATGAGTATCTCGCTGTGCAGCAGTAACTAGCGGCATGACGCTGATACTTTGCTCGTCCACATTCTCTGGACCAAGCATTGCCATCCGCTCCCCTGCTGGTGAGGTAAGCTCTAGTCGTAGGGACACATTGCGTGCCAGCTATGTCCAGTATTCGGCACTGGTAACCGGTAGCACCCATCGATGCCTGCTACGCGACTCTTCCGGCTTTACACTCCGGCTCGTGCATGACGCTAGGCCGTCACTGGCATGTCATCGCACCTATTGGTGGAAACCATCACAACATCTGACGTCTCGCCACGTTCGGAAACAACACCCTAGCCTTGGCTAGGCACATTTCAGGCATGAAGCCTTGGCACGTTTGCCATTTAACCTGATGAGCGTACATCAGCTATTGCCATTTGCCAAGTGTTCTGTTAAGGGCTTCGACTCAGACTTTTCCCCAGAAATTTTGTAGCTGCAATTTGCATATATGAAACACCCCCGCCCCCCCCTTGCGGCCCTCCTGAAGCATCTGCTGGGCAGGCTTGGAAAGGAATGGGCGGTTAGCTCAGCGGTAGAGGGAGCGAAGCGAACTACTGCCTCAACTAGGCAGGCATCACACAAGGCGGGACAAGGGCTTAGGCCAAGACGTGCACAGTAGGCGAGTGTGCACGCTCTCAGAGGTTCACATTGAACGGTGTGCACGAGAGGGCTAGAGTGTGCACGTTCCTCAGCGTGGACAATAAAAAAGGCCCCATCTCTGGAGCCTTCCAAGTCCCTTGGATCAAGGAAATATCACGTGGTGGGCGGTACAAGGATCGAACTTGTGACACCTGCCGTGTGAAGGCAGTGCTCTACCGCTGAGCTAACCGCCCGCCGAGAACGCGCCATTATAGGGAGTTCCCGGGCGGCGTCAATGGCCGTCAGCCAAACGGCGGGGCCGGAAGGCCGGGGAAGGGGGCTTGGAGCCTTGCTAGAATAGCCTGTTCCCATCGCTTGGCTTCCACGTCCATGGACTTCCTCCAGCACGAACTCAACCACATCGTAGAGGCCATCCACCGCTTTCAGTTGACACCCTGGAAGGCGGTCGGTTACGCCGGCTCGGTCATGTTCACCAGTCGCTGGTTCGTGCAGTTGTACTACACGCGCAAACTCAAGCGAGTGGTGATGCCGCTGTCCTTCTGGTGGCTGTCGGTCTGCGGCAGCATCCTGCTGCTGGCTTATTTCATCATCGGCAAGAATGACTCGGTCGGTATTCTCTCCAACTTTTTCCCGACCTTCGTCTCCGTCTACAACCTCGTCGTCCACCTTCGCGAGGTCAAGCGGCGCAAGGCGCTGGTGGAGAGCGAGGTCTGAAGGCCGCTTATTCCGGGTCGTAGTCGAGATTAGGCGCCAGCCAGCGCTCGGCTTCTTCCCGGGTCCAGCCCTTGCGACGGGCATAGTCGTCGACTTGTTCGCGCGTCAGCCGCCCCACAACGAAATATTGGCTTTCCGGATGGGAGAAGTACCAGCCGGCAACTGCGGCAGTGGGGTACATGGCAAAGCCGTCGGTCAGCACGACGCCAGCGTTGGTTTCGGCTTCCAGTAACCGGAACAACGTGGCTTTCTCGGTGTGATCGGGGCAGGCGGGGTAGCCCGGAGCAGGTCGGATGCCGCGGTACTTTTCGTCGATCAGTGCCTCGTTGTCCAAGGCCTCATCAGTGGCATAGCCCCAGAATTCGCCTCGCACGCGCTCATGCATCCTCTCGGCGAAGGCCTCGGCCAGGCGATCGGCCAGGGCTTTGAGCAGGATGGCGGAGTAGTCGTCGTGCGCGGCCTCGAAGCGTGCCACGTGCTCTTCGATACCGATGCCGGCGGTAACGGTAAAGCCGCCGATCCAGTCGCGCTTGCCGGCCTCTTTGGGAGCAACGAAGTCGCTCAGGCAGAAATCGGGGCGCTCGACCGGCTTGTCCGCTTGCTGGCGCAGATGATGCAGGCGTACGGGGTGCCCAGCGTATTCGATCACGACATCATCATCGACGCCATGCGCTGGCCAGAAACCGATCACGCCGCGCGCGGTAAGCCAGTGTTCGGCGACGATCTTGTCGAGCATGGCCTGGGCATCGGCAAATAGCTCGCTGGCTTGCTTGCCGACGACCTCGTCCGTGAGGATCGCCGGATAACGGCCGGCGAGCTCCCAGGCCGAGAAAAAGGGCGTCCAGTCGATGTACCGGCGCAGCTCGGCCAAGTCGTAGTTATCGAAGACGGTCAGGCCGGGTGCGTTCGGTTGCGGCGGTTCATAGGATGCCCAGTCGCAGCGCCAGCGCTGCGCGCGCGCTTTGTCCAGCGGTACCAGCTGCTTGCCCGGGCCGCGCTGTTTGTGCCGGTCGCGGATCTCGGCGTATTCGCTGCGGATCTTGGCCATGAAGTTATCGACCAGTTCCTTACTGACCAGCGACTGCGCCACGCCCACGGCGCGCGAAGCGTCTTTCACCCAGACCGTGGGCGCCTTGTAATGCGGCTCGATCTTCAGCGCGGTATGCGCGCGTGAGGTCGTGGCGCCGCCGATCAACAGCGGAATCCGGAAGTCCTGCCGCTGCATTTCGCGTGCGACCTGGCTCATTTCCTCCAGGGAAGGAGTAATCAGGCCAGACAGGCCGATCAAGTCGGCGTTCTCGGCACGGGCGGTATCGAGGATTTTCTGCGCAGGCACCATGACGCCCAGGTCGATGACCTCGAAGTTGTTACATTGCAGCACCACTCCGACGATGTTCTTGCCGATGTCGTGCACATCGCCTTTGACCGTGGCCATGACGATCTTGCCGTTGTTCTTGCCGGCATCGCCGCTGCGCAGCTTTTCTTCCTCGATGAAGGGAATCAGGTGCGCCACCGCGCGCTTCATGACGCGTGCGGATTTGACCACCTGCGGCAGAAACATCTTGCCGGCACCGAACAGGTCGCCGACCACGTTCATGCCGGCCATCAGCGGGCCTTCGATGACATCCAGCGGGCGCGTGGAAAGCTGTCGCGCTTCTTCGGTATCTTCGACCACGTATTGATCGATACCGTGCACCAGGGCATGGCTCAGTCGCTCGTGCACGTGTTTCTCGCGCCAAGCGAGATTTTCGACGACGACTTCGCCTTTTCTGGCCTTATAGTTTTCGGCGATCTCGAGCAGGCGTTCGGTGGCATCGGCCCGGCGGTTGAGCACCACATCTTCGACGCGCTCGCGCAGTTCCTCGGGCACGTCGTCGTAGATCATCAGTGCGCCGGCGTTGACGATGCCCATGTCCATCCCGGCGCGAATCGCGTGGTAGAGGAACACGGAGTGGATCGCTTCGCGCACGGTGTTGTTGCCGCGGAACGAAAAGGAAACATTGGAAACGCCGCCGGATATATGGCTGTGCGGGAACCGGCGCTTGAGTTCGCGCGTGGCTTCGATGAAGTCCACGGCGTAGTTGTTGTGTTCCTCGATACCGGTGGCAATGGCGAAGATGTTCGGGTCGAAGATGATGTCTTCGGGCGGAAAATCCAGTTCGCGCGTCAACAGCTCGTAGGCACGCGAGCAGATTTCCACCTTGCGCATACAGGTGTCGGCCTGGCCTTGCTCGTCGAAGGCCATGACCACCACGGCGGCGCCGTACTGCTGCACCTTGCGCGCGTGCTCGAGAAAGATCGCTTCGCCTTCCTTCATCGAGATGGAGTTGACGATACCTTTGCCTTGCAGGCAGCGCAGGCCGGCTTCGATGACCGTCCACTTGGACGAGTCGACCATCACCGGTACGCGAGCGATATCTGGCTCGGCCGCGATCAGGTTGAGGAAGCGTGTCATCGCCGCTTCCGAATCGATCAGGCCTTCGTCCATGTTGACGTCGATGATCTGCGCGCCGTTGGCAACCTGTTGGCGCGCTACGTCGACTGCCTCCTCGTAGCGCTCTTCCTTGATGAGCTTCTTGAACTGGGCCGAGCCGGTGACATTGGTGCGCTCGCCGACATTGACGAAGAGCAGGTCTGGGGTAATGACCAGCGGTTCGAGGCCGGAGAGACGAGTGTGGCGTAGATCGGTCATGAGCGGGGAAATGGAGTCCGTGCGAAGAGCGCCCCCTCACCCCAGCCCTCTCCCCCGGCATAGCCAGGAGAGAGGGGGCGGGCTGAGGCAGATGCGGACGAGGCGCAGATAGTTGCTCCCTCTCCCTCGGCTATGCCGGGGGAGAGGGCTGGGGTGAGGGGAGCTCTGGCGTCAATACGGAGCACAGCTTTCAGGCAGCCTGTAATGCGTCGTTCGGCAAAGCTCGCGGCGCGCACGAAGCCACTGCTTCGGCGATCGCCTGGATATGCGCAGGCGTCGTGCCACAACAGCCACCCACCAGATTAAGCAAGCCATCGCGCGCGAAGCCGCCGATCACTGCGGCCATCTGTTCGGGCGTTTCGTCGTACTCGCCAAAAGCATTGGGCAAACCGGCGTTCGGATGGGTACTGACGAAGCACCCAGCGATATTGGCCAACGTCTGCACATGCGGTCGCAGGTCCGCCGCACCGAGCGCGCAATTGAGACCTACCGACAAGGGGCGCGCATGGCGCACCGAGTAGTAGAATGCCTCGGCGGTCTGGCCCGACAGGGTGCGGCCGGAACGGTCGGTGATGGTGCCGGAGATCATCACCGGCAACCGATAGCCCCGCTCGGCAAATACTTCGCTGATCGCAAACAGCGCAGCTTTGGCATTGAGCGTGTCGAAAATGGTCTCGACCATCAGCACATCGGCGCCGCCGTCGATCAGGCCCCGTGTCGCTTCCGTGTAATTGAGCACCAGTTCTTCAAACGTGACGTTGCGAAAGCCCGGGTCGTTGACGTCCGGCGACAGCGAAGCAGTGCGGCTGGTCGGACCAAGCACGCCGATCACAAAACGCGGGCGCTCTGGCGTTTCGACGGCATCGCAAGCTGCGCGTGCCAGCGCCGCGCCTTCGCGATTGAGCTCATAAGCCAGGTGTTCTAGATGGTAGTCGGCCTGACTGATGCGCGTGGAGTTGAACGTATTCGTTTCCACCAGGTCGGCGCCGGCGCGCAGATAGGCTTCGTGCACACCGCGAATAATGTCGGGCTTGGTGAGCGTAAGCAGGTCATTGTTACCCATGAGGTCGCAACTACCCGGATGTTCGTGCGCGTGTTTGCTATCGTGCCCGTGCTCGAAACGCTCTCCGCGGAAGCTGGCCTCGTCCAGCTGATGGCCTTGCAGCATGGTGCCCATGCCGCCGTCGAGAATCAGGATACGTTCGCGCAGCGCAGCTTCTAACTTGCCAATGCGCTCGGGACGATACCAGGGCAACTGACTCATGCTTCAACTCCTCGCCGGCTTGCGCGCCAGCAGGCTGATGACTTCGAAATGCGGCGCTTTGCGCTCGCGGCTCAGACGCGAACAACTGACGACTTCGAGCTTGGCCGTCTTTGCGAAGCCTTCCAGCTCAAGGCTGGTGAAGCCCAGATTGCGATGATCGAATGGCTCCACCACGGCACGATGGTCGTGTTTGCCTAACGTCACGGCCAGTAGCTTGCCGCCGGGCCGCAGCACGCGCGCCGCTTCGGTAACCGCTAAGGCAGGTTGCTGAGCGTAAGTGAGGGCATGCAGCATCAAAACAAGATCGAAGCTGGCATCGCTCAGCGCGAGTTGCTGCATATCGCCCTGTTCGACGCGCACGTGTCCGAACGGCTTCAGACGCGTTTGCGCGGCCTCGACGACGCGCTCGCTACTGTCGACGCAGACGATGGAGCGGGCATGCGGTGCGAGCAGTTCGGCGGTCAAACCATCGCCGGAGGCGATGTCGAGCACGTCGCCGGTTTCCAGCAGTTGGAGCAGGGCGCGCGCCACAGTTTCCCAGGTGCGGCCCGGGGAATAGTGGCGCTCCATATCGCCCGCCACAGTATCGGCCCAACCCTGGTCGCGTGCGCGCTGCGCCAGCACGCTGGGCAGCCGTTCGGCATCTTCGCGCAGCAAGGCATCGTCGATGCTCTCGCGCAGCGATTTGAGCAGCTCGTGCTGCTTCTCGTCGCCTTCGCTATTGGCGCGGTAGTACGCCGAGACGCCGGCGCGGCGGTCGCGCACCAGATCGGCCTCCTTGAGCTTGGCCAGATGCGTGGACACCCGCGGCTGGGCGAGGTGCAGTACGGCAGCCAGCTCCGCGACGGTCAGTTCCTCGCGCTCAAGGAGGGCGAGCAGACGCACGCGGGTCGGGTCCGCCAGCAGGCGTAGCACGCCGGAAGCGGTGGCCAGATCCATAGGCATCCTTGTATCGCGATAGAGGGATAAAGGCTAGGGCTGCCAGGGGCATCCGTCAAGAGCATGCTGCGGGTGCACACGGCAAAAAGGCCCCCTCCCGCTAAACTAGAGAGCTTTCCCCGTTTCCGCCGGAGTACCCCCATGGATTTCAGCTTTACCGAAGACCAGCTGTCGATTCAGTCCATTGCCCGCGATTTTGCGCAGAAGCGCATCGCGCCGGTGGCGGCTGAGCTGGATGCCAAGGGCGAGTTCCCGCTCGATAACATTCGCGAAATGGGCCAGCTCGGTCTGATGGGCATCGAGGTGCCGGAGGAATACGGCGGCGCCGGCATGGATCCGATCGCCTATGTATTGGCGATGATCGAAATTGCCGCCGCAGACGCGGCCACGTCCACCGTCATGTCGGTAAACAATTCGCTGTTCTGCAATGGCATTCTCAAGCACGGCAACGAGGACCAGAAACAGAAGTACGTGCGTGCGATCGCTTCGGGCGAGGCCATCGGCGCCTATGCGCTGACCGAGCCGCAGTCCGGTTCCGATGCGTCGGCGATGCATACACGCGCCACGAAGAACGCCAAGGGCGATTGGGTGATCAACGGCAAGAAGAGCTGGATCACCTCCGGCCCCGTGGCCCGTTATATCGTGCTGTTCGCCATCACTACGCCGGGCATCGGCGCCAAGGGCGTATCGGCTTTCATCGTCGATACCCAGTTGCCGGGCTTTCATGCGGGCAAGACCGAGCCGAAGCTCGGCATCCGTGCCTCGGCCACCTGCGAAATCGAATTTTCCGACTATGTTCTGCCGAAGGAAAACCTGCTGGGCGAAGAGGGCAAAGGCTTCTCCATCGCCATGGGCGTGCTCGATGCCGGTCGCATCGGTATCGCGTCGCAGTCGGTCGGTATCGCGCGTGCCGCTTATGAGGCAACGCTTCAATGGTCGCGCGATCGCAAGGCTTTCGGCCAGCCGATCGGTACCTTCCAGATGACCCAGGCCAAGATCGCCGACATGAAGTGCAAGCTCGATGCGGCCACCTTGCTCACGCTGCGTGCGGCCTGGGCCAAGGGGCAGGCGGAGCAGAATGGCGGTCGCTTCGGCACGGAGGCTTCGGTGGCCAAGCTGGTGGCGTCGGAAGCGGCCATGTGGATCTCCCACCAGGCGGTGCAGATCCATGGCGGTATGGGCTACTCGAAGGAAATGCCGCTTGAGCGTTATTTCCGCGATGCCAAGATCACCGAGATCTATGAGGGCACCAGCGAAATCCAGCGTTTGGTGATTGCGCGTTCCGAAACCGGTCTGCGCTGACGCTAGTACGGAATGCCGAGGCTTGCCCCAGCCGAGCCGCCTCTCTCCCGGCGTTGCCGTGGGAGAGGCGTGGGGTGAGGAAGCCTCAGCGCAGTTGCACGCTTACCACTTGCTCTTGCGCCCGATAAAGCTGCGGAAAATATCGCTGCAAGTTAACTACCTTCGGCGCGTCGTTGACCACGATATAGCGGTCGTCCGGATGCAGGCGTGCGTAGTCCTGGTGATATGCCTCCGCTGGATAGAAAGCTTTCAGCGGCACCACCTGTGTCATGATCGGATCGCCGAATGCCTTGGCCGCGCCCAATTGCGCGATATACGCTTTGGCAACGCGCTCCTGTTCCGGTGAGCTGTAAAAAATCGCCGAGCGATACTGTGTACCGACATCCGGTCCCTGCCGATTGAGCAAGGTAGGGTCGGTGGCCACCGTGAAGAACACGCGCAGCAGCTCGCCGTAGCTGATCTGCGCCGGGTCGTACAGGATCTTGACCGACTCGGCGTGGCCGGTGTCGCCGTCGCTCACCTGGTCGTATGTCGCCGTCGCGGCGCTACCGCCGGAATAGCCCGACCAGACCTTCTTCACGCCCTTGACGTGTTCGAACACGGCTTCGACGCCCCAGAAGCAACCTCCGGCCAGGACGGCGACTTCTTCGCTATGGGTCGTGGCCAGCGGGGTGTCGGTTTGCGGTGAGGGCAGGGCGGCGTCGCGGCTGATCGCCGGGGCGCTGCAGGCAGCTACTCCGGCGGCGATGAACAGGGCGGCGAGAGGTTTCAGAGGCAGGGACATGAGTGCGCTCCATCGGGGGACACTCGGCAATTCGCCGCTCGGTCCCAGCCGGTTACCTCACGTCGATCACATGAATGACGATGTCGTCCAATTGGACCTTCTGGCCCGAGTGGATCTTGCACGTCTTGCGCAGCTCCTGGACGCCGTCGACCATGACCGCGCCACTGGCGACGATAGCCTTGCCCGCGCCGCCGCTATCGCACAAGCCGCTGAGCTTGAGCAATTGATTCAGCTCCACGTAGTCGCGGTCCAGTTCGAATTCCAGCTCGGTCATGCATCGGCCTCGTCGGCAGCGCTTTCGGGCAATGCGACACAGGCGAAGAACGGTACGCTGGCGGCGTGCCAGCTTTCGGCGGCCTCGTCGAGGATGTCCAGGAAAATATCGAACTCCGCCTCGTCGGCGTCGCGCAGCGTTTCGGCGTGCACGATCAGGAGCAGATAACCCTTGGCGCGCAGCCACGACAGGTCGCGCAAGCTGTCCGAGAGCGCATCCCAGTTGCCGCCGAAGCCGGCCGGAAAGTGCAGTGCATCGTCCAGGTGGCGCAGCAGCGAGGCCTTATCGGTGCAATCGTGCAGGTCGATCGATAGCGTGCGCAGCGAAGTGGATTGGGCCGCGCGGTCGAGCGCGGCGATATCGTCCTGGGTGACGAAGAAGACGCCATTGCTGGCCGCGTCATTCAGGTCGATGTCGAGCAGGGAATTCATGGATGTACCCGGAAGCAGCGGAAGCTGCTGTAGTGATCGGCTGTGTAGTAGTACACCGTCGGTGGCGTGCCGCCGGTGATGATGCGTCGTGCACCGCGATCGCCGCTACCTGGCGTTTCGACGGTGTATTCGTGGTAGTAGCCATTCGCCTGGGACGGCAGCAGGCCTTCGCGATTGCCAAATACCGTGCCGTCCTGGCGATGCGGGAACGGACCGCCGCTTTCGATCAGGTTGATGGTCTGCGAGGCTTCCGGCGGCAGGAAGGCAGGCAATACCGGGCACCCTCCCTGGGCCCGGCTGCCGGCCGGCGTATCGGCCTGGCGTTGTGGAGTATCTACCTGGCGCTGCGGTGCGGGCTTGAAGTAGAGCCAGCCTACTAGTGCGACCAGAATCAATATCGGAAGAATGCGATTGGCGCGCATGTGGGATCCTCGGACGTTCACCGGTGGGGCGCGTCGACACGTGCTTGCAAGGCCATCGCCGCGGCTGGGTTGCGGTGCTTGGCGGCGCTGATGAAGAAGATAAAGACATCGCGCGCTTCGCTGTCGGGCAGTGTGGCAGCTACATGCGGAAGTTCGGGATTGTCCCGGCCATCCGCCCAACGGTGCGCGCGTGCCGACCAGGCATCCAGATCTTGCGCGCCGTAACCTGTGGCAACGCCATCTTCGCTGCGCATCAATCGGGCATAGGTGAAATCGCCCGTGATATCGGCGAGCGACGGATACTCCGGCGAATCGGTGAAAACGGTGGGTATGCGATGCGAGCGGGCCAGCGCTACATATTCGACGCTGAGAAAACTGGAATGCCGTACTTCCAGTACGTGCCGCAGCGGACGCCCAGCCAGCGTGGTCGGCAACAGACCCAGGAATGCATCCAGATCGTCAGCATCGAAGCGACGGGACGGCGGTAACTGCCATAGGATCGGTCCCAGGCGATTGCCCATCTGATCGAGTCCGCCTTCGATAAACCCCCGAATGCCTTTGTCAGTATCGGCCAGGCGTTTGCCCTCGGTGATATAGCGCGGAGCTTTGAGCGAGAACACGAAGCCTTCGGGCGTTTCGGCTGCCCAGCGCGCATAAGTGGCTGGTTTCTGCGCACCGTAAAAAGTGCCATTGATTTCGATCGCGCGAAGGTGGCGACTGGCGTATTCCAGCTCGCGCTTCTGCGCCAGTCCATCCGGATAGAAGTTCTTGCGCCAGGGCGCATACGTCCAGCCGCCGATGCCGGCACGGATTGCATGCTGCGCTACGGGAGCGGTGAACAGGTCATTGCTGGTGGCATGGGTGGGCATGGCTACGGATCGAAGCGATGGCGCTCCATGATGCCACGACCAGGGCGGCGTGACTTCATGCACGCGCCAGCAGTGCCTCGGCGCGCGCAGATTCTGCGTTCCATACCGCGAAGGGATCGATCATGCAGCGCATCGGGGGTGTGTTGTTGGCTATGCTGGCTTGCTGGGGCATCAATGCGTTCGCGCAGTCCGAGTCGTCTCCGCAAGTGTTCGCACCGGGGACGATTTCCGGGCCGGCGGGAGAAGATTCGGCGGCTTTTTCGCCCGATGGCAATACGCTCGTTTTCGATCGAAGCAGCGGTCAAAACCAGCTGATTCTGGTGGCGCATCGTGTGGGCGGTCAGTGGCAGGCCGCACAGATCGCGCCCTTCTCCGGACGCTGGCTCGATCATGACCCGGCGATGTCGCCGGACGGGCGCTTTGTAGTCTTTAGCTCGAATCGTCCCGACACTGCCGACGGCAAAGCACTGGATGCACAGTTGGACAACGGCAAGGTATCGCCGGGCTGGGGCGGTCGCTTATGGAAGGTCGAGCGCCACGGTGACCGCTGGGGCGACCCCGTATTACTGCCGGTAACCGTCAATCAGGGGACGCGGACGTATTCACCGAGTATTGCGGCCGATGGCACGTTGTATTTCCAGCGGCCTGTGGCCGGCGGCGGGCAGGGAGCATTCAAGCTGTACCGATCGGTCTATCGCAACGGTGCCTACCAGGAGGCCGAGCCGCTCAAGCTGGGTACTGCCGAATCCCATGAACTCGATCCGGCAATTGCACCGGACCAGTCGTTTATCGTGTTCGACGCCAATGATGCCGGCAAGGACGGGCCGGATCGTTTGTACATTGCTTTTCGCGAGGGCGACGGCTGGAGCAAGCCGGTCGACCTGGGGGATGAGGTCAATCGCGGGCAGCCGTGGGGATCGCATCTGGGGCCGGATGGCCACACACTCTACTTCAGCAGCACCCGCGGCACCCGTACGGCCTATCCCCGTGCACCTGGGCAGGCACAGCAGGATCTGGTGCGGATGCAGAGCTGGGATAACGGCAACGACAACCTCTGGTCGGTGTCTCTCGTACCCTGGCTGGATGCGCACCGCCAGAACGGTTGAGGGAGGCAGTCCGGCTCTGGCGCGAGGAGGCAATTGTCGCGATAGTGTCGCTTTGCGTTTGACTCGAGGAAGCCTGCAATGCGTCACCGGAACCTGTCTCCGCGCCTGGCTGGATGTTGTTGTGCCCTGTTCGTGCTCGCCACCGGTGCCTGGGCGCAGACGCCCACCGCGCCAGTCGTACCCGCGCCTATCGATGCCAACGCGTCGGCTACCCTGCCGGCACAACTGGCCGATTTCCCTGCGTACATGGACAGCGTGCGCAAGACGTTCGACGTACCGGGCATCGCCGTGGCGATCGTCAAAGACGGCAAGGTGGTGATGGAGCAGGGCTTCGGCCTGCGCGAGATCGGCAAGCCGGAGCCGGTCGATGCGCATACGTTGTTCGCTATCGCATCGAACACCAAGGCCTTTACCGCCGCTTCGCTGCAGATGCTTGCCGAGCAGGGCAAGCTGAAGATGGACGATCCGGTGATCGATCATCTGCCGTGGTTCCAGATGTCCGATCCTTATGTCACGCGCGAAATGCGCGTCCGCGATCTGCTGGCGCACCGCAGTGGCCTGGGCCTGGGTGCAGGCGATTTGCTGTATTGGCCGCCCACCTCGTATTCGACCAAGGAAGTGGTCGAGCGGTTGCGCAATGTGCCCCTGGCGACGAGTTTCCGTAGTGCCTATGCCTACGACAACATCCTGTTTGCCGTTGCCACGCTGGTCATCGAAAACACATCGGGCCAGAGCTACGCGGATTTCCTGCGCAACAACATCTTCAAGCCTGTAGGCATGGATGAAACGCTGGTCGACATGACGTATCTCAAGCCCGGTATGGACGTGGCTGTGGGTCATGCGAAATTCGACTTCAAAGATTTGAAGCCGGTGCCGCCGATGGCGTGGTCCAACAATCCCGGTGCTGGCGGTATTTATGCCAGCGTGCACGACTTGGCCAAATGGATGAACGTGCAACTGGCCGGGGGCGCGTTGCCCTCGTCCGATGGCAAGGAGAAGCGTCTGTTCACGCAGAACAGCCAGGATCAGATGTGGTCGATGCTCACCCCGATGAAGATCGGCAAGCCGTCGGTGCCGGAACTGGCAAGCACCAAGTCGAATTTCGCCGGTTACGGTGAGGGTTGGTTCTTGTCCGACTACCGTGGCGAGCGGCTGGTCTGGCACACGGGCGGTTGGCCGGGCATGGTCTCGCGCCTGACCCTGGTGCCCGAACAGCACCTGGGTATCGTGGTGCTGACGAACCAGGAATCCGGCGCCGCTTTCAATGCGGTGACCTATCGTGTGCTCGATGCGTATCTCGGCCACAACAAGACCGATTGGGTTGCCGCATATGACAAGGCGGTGAAGAAGGCCGAAGGCAATGCGGACGATAGCTGGAAGAAGCACGAGACATCACGCGACAAGAGCGGCAAGCCGTCATTGCCGATAGCGGGCTACGCCGGTACCTATCGCGATCGTTGGTACGGCGATGTCATCGTCAGCCAGGAAGGCGGCAAGCTGCGCATGCGTTTTTCCAAGACGGCGCAACTGGTCGGTACGATGACGCCATGGCAGCACGATAGCTTCATCGTGCGCTGGGACGATCGTTCGCTCAATGCCGACGCGTTCGTGACGTATTCGCTGGATGCCGACGGCAAGATTCGCGATGTTCGGATGGAGCCGATTTCGCCGCTGACCGATTTCAGTTTCGACTTCCAGGATCTGCGCCTGGAGCCGGTGGCCAAGAAGGGCGATTGACGGGGTTTATCGCAAGGTTCACCCCTTTCCGGCCTCCCCCTGCAAGCAGGGGGAGGAGTAAAGCACTCAGGGATTGGGAAAGATACTCAGGCTCCTTGCCAGGGGTCATAGCTCCCAAACCACCACAAATGCCCCTCCGGGTCGGCACAGCTGTATCCGGCACCGCCATAGTCCTGCTCGGAATAATCGTCCAGAATTACCGCGCCGGCCGCCTTGGCCATTTCGTAATGCGCTTTGCAATCCTTGACGATCACACAGGCGCATTGCGTTTCGCGCCCGGCAATTTCGTCCGGCTGCACCATGTGCCGGCTGAAATTCCCATCGCTGCGAGCCTCGCTCAACATCAGCATGCCCGCGCCATATGTAAGCTGCGCATGCACGATCTTGCCATCCTCTTCGTAGACCGCCTGTTTCTCGAAACCGAATCCCTTGCATAGCCAGTCGATCATGCTGCGCGCATCGCGATAGCGCAGGCAAGGGATGATGGTGCTGCCGCTGTTCATCGTGCCGCCCTCCCGTGGATGATGCTCAAGGTTTCTTGTCGTCGCCCTCGTTGCCGTCGCTGACTACCGTGGGCACATCGGCTTTGGCAACGGTCTGGCGGACAGTATGGATCACCATATCCTGCGGACTGCTCAGGGGCATGTCGGCCGCGCGCAGCTTTCGCAGCAGTTCGAATAGAATATCGCTCTTGACCCCGCCGGCATCGCGTGGGCTCTTGACGTAACCGGTGCAGACGAAGGTCATCGTGCCACCGTCCAGATTGTCCAGGGTCACGCTCGGCGCGGGAGTTTCCAGAGTCGACGGGTGGTTGCGGAATACATCCAGGACGATCTTGCGTGCATTGTCGGCATCGGTGCTAAGCGGCAGCGACAGCTGCAGCTGAACACGTCCTTGAGCATGGCCCAGGGTCACGTTGCGCACGTTCTGGCTGATGAATTGCGAATTAGGCACGATCATGGTCGAGCGGTCGCCCATCTGGATCTCGGTCGCACGCACGTTGATGCGCCGGATATCGCCCTCCACGCCGCCGCCCAGGCTGACCCAATCGCCGACTTTGACTGGACGTTCGGCCAGCAGAATCAATCCGGAAATGAAATTCTGCACGATGGCCTGCAGGCCGAAGCCGATACCTACCGACAGGGCGCTGGCAACCCAGGCGATACTCTGCAGGTTGACCTTCAGCGCGGCCAATGCGAGCACGAAGACCACGATACCGCCGACATAGCCGAGCAGCGTGACGATCGAATTCTGCATGCCCAGTTCGAGCGTTGTCTTAGGCAGCAACTGGCCGCTCAGCCACTGCTTGATCGTGCGCACCGCGATCATGCCGACCAGCACCACCAGTAGCGCTTCGAAGATATCGCTTGGCACGATCGGCAGCGATCCAAGCGAGGCGCCGGTGAACAACTGGTTGACCCGGGCCATCAGCTCGCCGGGGCCGGCACCGTAACGCGAGAACAGCAACGAGATGGCGAACAGCAGCAAGAACGCGCGCGCGACACCCGAGAGGATGGTGGCGGTCTGTTCCAACCGTTCGCTGGGTACGCCGAAGGCCTCCTGCATGCGTTGGCCGCTTCGCTCATGCGGGGCGAACAGCGTTTCGAACAAATCATTGATCAGGTGCGAGAACAGATAGAGCGAGGTGACGATGACGGCCGTCCAGAGCATTTGCCTCGCGATCGCCAGGGACAGGGCGAAATAGCCGGTTGCCACCGCCAGCCAGCACAGCACTACGCCAGCAAAGGCGGCCGCGATCATCAGGCCGACCCACAGCGGCCGCCGTGCCGGCGTATCGCCGGCGGCGAGCATCGCCCGGCGCGCCTGGCCCAGTCGCAGCAGGACGGCGGCGATCAACGTACTGATGATCAGCGACAGGATGCCGTTGGTGGTGACGACCGCAGCCAGTCCGGCACCGATGTCCTGATTGATGCGGTTGACTGTGCCGAGCAGGAAGCCTACCGCGGCAAGCAGCCAAGGAAAGGGCGATAGATGCTGCGCCGTGTCGTCCGATAGCGTCGGCATGCGCCAGGAAGGCCGCTTGACGCTGAGCAGCGCACGGCCAAGCCCAGTGACATAGGCGGCAAAGCAGGTCAGGCGCACCAGCGAATGGAGGAAATTGGCGACATCGTCGTCGAGCAGGCCATTCCAGTTCAGCGACTGGAAAATGCAGTAGGCGGCAAAGCCTGCGCACAACGTGGTAATCAGCACGATCAGCGTGGCCAGCGCGCTGCGGCGCAAGTGGCCATTAGGCAATCGGGTGCTGGCTACCTTCAATACGAAGGCCTCGATATAACGGCGACCGATCACCAGTGCCACGGCCAGCAGCAGGAACAGCACGAAAGGAAGCCGGTTGGGAGCCTGCCAGGCCTGTTGAAGCGAGCTGCCAATATCCGCGCCGAGCAGGCGCAGCTCGCGCATATCGCTGGGCAGGTCGGTCGATAGCGTCGACCAGAAGCTGCGGCTAAACGGTGTTGCGATGCGTTGGGATAGTTCCGCTTCGAACGCATCGCGCTGCAGGCCAGCGATGCGATTGGCAACCTGGCCCCCCGTTTGCGCCAGCACAATGGCCTGCTTGATCTGACCATCGATATCCGACTGTGCCCGAGTCAGCTCCTTGCGCTGCTGGGCCAGGTCCGCCGGTTCCGGCGGTGCACCTTTGGCCGGCGGCGGGCCAAGAACGTCGAGCTTGGCCTTGATGCCTTCGCTTTGCGGCTTGAGGTTGTCCGCCAGTTGTCCTGCCTCCTGCTGGACCGCGAGCGCCTTGCCGCGCAACTCGCCGAACTGGCTGTCGCCCAGCTTGGTGTCCTTGTCGTTGATGGTCTGCTCGATGCCGGTGAGCTGGTCCTGCAGCTGATCGACCGTGGGCGGCGCGGAGGCGCTGGAGGCTGGCGCGGGCAGGTCCTGCGCTGGAGAGCTGGCCGCAACCAGCAGCAGCGGAAGGGCGATGAGGAGTCGTTGCAATAGGGGCATTCGGGGATGATCCCGGCGTCGGTGGACAGGGTCAATCGTCACAAGCGATTTATATCGGTCGTGTACGATGCAACGTTCAGGCTACGAAGTCATGGCGTGACGACATCTCCCTCAATTTCCGGACTGGCGGGCTCTTGGCCAGCATGGGACGGCGACATCGCCAAGGCCCGCGCCCTGCAGACCCAACTGGCCGCCCTGGTGCGAATCCAGGACGATTTCCCGCCGCTGCACAGGGTTGCCGGCGTGGATGTGGGGTTCGAGGCCGGTGGTGCGGTAACGCGCGCGGCTGCGGTATTGCTGGATGCGCAGACACTGATTCCCGTCGCCGATGCGTTGGCGCGGCTGCCTACGCGCATGCCATATATCCCTGGCTTGTTGTCGTTCCGTGAATTGCCGGCGGTGCTGGAAGCTTTGGCCGGGCTGCCGGAACGTCCTGACCTGGTTTTTGTCGATGGCCAAGGCATCGCGCATCCTCGTGGACTAGGCATTGCCGCCCACCTGGGCGTCACCTTGGACATCCCCGCTATCGGCGTGGCCAAGAGCATCCTGGTGGGCCGGCATGCCGACTTGGATGAGCGGCGCGGCGCGCGGGCCGAGCTCATCTATCGCGGCCGGGTGGTGGGTATTGCGTTGCGCAGCAAGGACAAGGTCAAGCCTTTGATCGTGTCGCCGGGCCATCGCGTTGACATGACTACCGCGGCCGACCTGGTGCTGCGCTGCTGCTCGCGCTATCGGTTGCCCGAGCCCACGCGCTGGGCCGATAAGCTGGCCTCGCGACGCTGAACGCTCGCGCCCTTACAATAGCCGTCCATCCTGCCCAGGCACGCCCATGATTTTCCGCTGGTTCGAGTCGCTGATCGACGCCTTCAAGGAGCCGGTCGACAGCATGCCGCCCAAATCGGTGTGGCGCTTCTACGTGTTCTATTTGCGTCAGGTCTGGCCCGTGTTCGGTGCTGCTCTGGTGGTAGGGTTCGGCGTGGCGCTCGTCGAGGTATCGCTATTCGGCTTTGTCGGTAGCATCGTCGACATGGCGAAGGGTGTGCCGGGCAAAGATTTTTTCCATCTGCACGCTAACGAGCTCTTGTGGATGGGTTTTGTCGCGTTGATCGCGCGTCCGATCTTGCTGGCCCTGCACGATCTGCTCGTCAACCAAGCCATCCTTCCGCACCTGACCAATCGCATTCGCTGGCAGAATCATCGCTACGTCATCCGGCAAAGCCTGGGCTTCTTTCAGAACGATTACGCAGGCCGCATCGCCAATCGCATCATGCAGACCGGGGCGTCGCTGCGCGAATCGGCCGTGCAGATCGTCGATGCGATCTGGTATGTGGCGATCTATACCGGCAGTGCGCTGATCATGTTCGCGCAGGCCGATATGTGGCTGGCGCTGCCGTTGTTCGTCTGGCTGTTTGCCTATGTCGGCACCCTGGCATATTTCGTGCCGCGCACCAAAGAACGTTCCTGGAAACAGTCCGAAGCGCGTTCCAAGCTGATGGGCCGCATTGTCGACGGCTATAGCAATATCCTCACGCTGAAACTGTTCGCGCATACCCATCGCGAAGAGAACTATGTGGCCGACGCCATGCGCGAGCAGACCGGCAAGCTGCGCCTCATGACTCGCCTGACGACGGCGATGGATACCACAATCACGATCATCAATGGCTTCTTGATCGTCGGCACTTCCGCCCTGGCATTGTGGCTATGGAGCGAAGGCAAGGTGACGGTGGGGGCGATCGCGCTTTCCACGGGTCTGGTGATTCGCATCAACAACATGTCCGGCTGGATCATGTGGGTGGTCAACGGCATTTTCGAAAACGTCGGCACCGTGCAGGACGGGCTGGAGACGATCTCGCAGCCGCGCACGGTACAAGACCGCCCGGACGCAGTGCCGCTGGTGGTGCGCGAAGGCGGCGTGCGTTTCGAAGATATCCATTTCCACTACGGGAAGGCAGGCGGCGTCATGGCCGGGCTCGACCTCACCGTGCACCCTGGCGAAAAGATCGGTGTGGTCGGGCCTTCGGGCGCGGGCAAGTCGACCTTGGTCAATGTGCTGCTGCGCCTGTACGACCTGGCCGATGGCCGCATTCTCATCGACGGCCAGGATATCGCCGGTGTGAGCCAGGAAAGCCTGCGTTCGCAAATCGGTGTGGTGACTCAGGACACATCGCTGCTGCATCGCTCGATCCGCGATAACCTGCTCTACGGGCGACCGGATGCCAGCGAGGCAGAAATCGCAGAGGCCGTGCGCAAGGCGCGGGCGGATGAATTCATCCCGGAGCTGGTCGATGGCGAAGGGCGGGTAGGGTTCGACGCACATGTGGGCGAGCGGGGCGTCAAGCTCAGCGGCGGCCAGCGCCAGCGCATCGCTATCGCGCGTGTCTTGCTGAAGGATGCGCCGATCCTGATTCTGGACGAAGCCACTTCGGCCCTGGATTCGGAATCGGAAGCGGCGATTCAGGATAGCCTCGAGCTCCTGATGCAGGGCAAGACGGTCATAGCCATCGCACATCGCCTTTCGACGATTGCGCGTATGGATCGACTGGTGGTGATGGATAAGGGCATCGTGGTCGAGAGCGGCACGCATGCGCAGTTGATCGAGCACGGCGGTCTGTATGCGCGGCTGTGGGCGCACCAGACAGGCGGTTTCGTTGCCGAAGAGGATCGCGTGACAGCGTGATTTGGTTAGGCTGACACGAGGTTCTGAGGAAGTCTCATGGAAGGAGCGGATGATCTCCTGCTTGAATCCAGGATGTGGCGGATAGTTCCATAAAACGGCACGAACTAAATTCGTGCGGTCCGCTACGGGCGATGGGGAAGAGGTAGATCTGCATGGATGCAACGAAACGTTTTTTTCGAGCTTGCCTTACGCTATTTGTTTTTTTGTTCATCGGTACGTGCGAAGCCACGGCTGCATCGTCGACAGACGATCAGGACCCCAAGCCCGCGACCTCGCTGGCCGAACTCAGCGCGGGTGAAATATCCCGGCTTGAAAGGCTCTTGAATGTCGAGTTGAATGCGTTGGCTAACGGAAAATCGTATCTCGATGAAGATCTTACTAGTTTCAACCTGAGAGTCTCGATCGATCCGATAAGAGACGCTGTCGTCATCGATATGGACGAGAAATATGGTCCCTTGGAGGATTCGCCGGAACTGGGGGATCTTCGGAGGCTCCTTGATAATAAGGCGGTGTGGCTGTTACGTCGTGACGTTGAATTTGAGAACCTATATTTTACTTATGGCGGCAAGGATCCCAGCTTCTGGTTTCCTGACTATGGTAAGCCGGCACAAGTCAGGCCGTTAGATGGGAGCTATCGAGACAAGAGCGATTCTAGAGGTTTAGGAGGGGTGGCTATTTCGGCAGGGCACGGACGATATCATCATTACAAGTGGGGATGGGTATTTCAAAGGGATGCTAAGCAAGGAAATGGAATTCAAGAGGATTTGATCACTCAAGATTACGCGGAGGCACTACAGGCGGCTTTGGCGACTCATGCGGGTGATTATGCCTTTTTTTCGAGAGCCATGTCTGGGGTTCGCGATGACGGATTTCCTTGGAGAGAGATGGCGGCACGATACTACTTGGAGAACAACTATCCTAACAGGCCGGATATATGGAATACGAATAAAGAGTCTGTGAGAGATGATCGTGAATTAAAGGATGACATTAATAGTAGGGCAATCCATGCTAATGTCCTTGGCGTCAACGCGCTTATACATTTGCACACTAATGCCGGGGGTGGGAGTGGGGCGGAGGCGGTATTTCATGGGGGTAGGATTGTGGATGAGAAAATGGCGCAAAGTATTTTGTGCTATATGGATGAGCTCATAAAATCCACAAAATATAAAGATTTCAAGGTGAAGAGATATCCCATTCCAAGGACGGACCTTGCGTTGAATAGATTGGCCTCTATGCCTTCTGTAGTTGTCGAAGTTGGATATCACTCTAATCCGAATGACGCTGTCGCCCTTCAAGATCCGGATTTCATGAAGGCAGCTATGAAGGGAGTGGCAAAAGGCTATAGAGCCTTTGTGCAAAGGGAAGAGTGTCATCACTTCGGTGTCGATAAAGTTGACGACCTTGCATCGTATATCGACGGAGATTTTGGAAAGCTTGTCAGTTTTCCGATAAAGATGAACTACGCCGGCTATCCGCACGGGAATGTCGAGGCCAAAGTCGAATTTCTTGAATGTCCGGTGAACTGGTACTGCGATGGACGTCGCGGATTGATTCGCTTGCTGGATGTGAAAGAAAAGATCGCGAGCTATGGATTTCAGTGTCACATGGGAGGGCCGATACCGATGGCGTCGTTTCTTATCAGGACGACCTTGATCGATTCGGATGGCGTTGAGACGACGCCAGTCGAGCATCGCGTGACTTGTGGAGATCCTTCGGGAAGTGGAGTGCCTGATGGTCCTTCCGGTCTTATCCTGGCAAGCGCTCAATGGGTTGGGAGTGCGTCCTGAAATCCGTTTGTCTCGAATGAGCTGGCTATGATCTGATCTACCAGACAGCCCGCCGTACGACTTAAGCCGCGGCGCCGCTAATCGCACACTTTTGAGCTTTCCTTGTCCCACGCTTCACGCCGCGCCGCGCAGTCTCGCGCTACGTCCGAACATCGCGGAGAACTGTCATGCCCGAGAAGAAAACCATTCGTCGCGCCCAGGCCGACAAGCGCGCCGGCAAGTCGGCCAGCACACAAGCCGGTGAGTTCGTGCATGAAGAGATCGAGCATGTGCGCGAAGGCAAGCATGGCGCGCGTTCGGCCAAGCAGGCCATCGCCATTGGCCTGTCCAAGGCGCGTCGTGCAGGCGTAAAGGTTCCCAAAAAGGGGGTTGCCAAAAAAAAGAGTGCGGCAAAGAGTGCAGCGCGTAAACGTCCAGCGACCAAAAAGGCCGCGTCACGCAAGGCCTCTTCCGAGACCACGGCCACACGTAAGCGGGCCGCTACACGTGCGTTGAAGCGCGAAGGGTCGGGCAGTGCTTCGAAAACGGCGCTGTCGCGGCAGGCTCACGGTGCCGCTCGCAAGCGTAGCGCATCGAGTCGCTCCGCGGCAGCGAAGAAGGCCGTGCGCACCAAAGGTGCGAGCGGTCGTTCTGCGGCGGCAAAGAAGGCCGCGCGTACGCGTGCCAGGCGTGCTTCCTGAGGCGGGAGCGATAAGTCTTGGCGGCCACGGTCGGGCTGTCAGGGCGAGGGAAAGGTCAGCCGAATGGCTTACGATGCGGTCGAGCCCGATACGGGTATGATCGCGGGGACCGGCGATCGCTTCGATCGCGGTCGGTAGCGTTCGCCAACCCTTTCCAAGGAGAACGACCGATGGCATTTCTGGTAGCCGCGTTACTTATCGGCATCGTCGCCGGGCTGCGTGCCATGGCAGCACCCGCCATTGTCAGTTGGGCCGTGCGTCTGGGCTGGTTTTCGCCCGGAACGAGTTGGACCGCGTTTATGGGCTGGCATTACACGCCGTGGATTTTCTCGGGGTTAGCAGTGGCTGAGCTTGTCACCGACAAGCTTCCTTCCACTGCCAGCCGCAAAGTACCCGTGCAATTCGGTACACGATTACTTTCCGGGGCGCTATGCGGAGCGACGGTGGGTGCTGCCGGCGATGTCATGATCGGGGGCTTGGTGGCTGGCGCGGTCGGCGCGGTCGTCGGCACCTACGGCGGAGCATGGGCGCGGGGACGTCTGGCGGCGATATTCCACAAGGATTTCCCGGCGGCGTTTATGGAGGACATCCTGGCAATTGGCGGCGGCCTGGCGATCGTTGCGTGGCCGGTATGAGTCGCCGTTTCGATGCCATCGTTATCGGCGCCGGCCAGGCGGGGCCTTCTCTGGCCGGACGCCTCACTGCTTCTGGAATGAAGGTCGCCCTGGTCGAGCGGCACTGGGTCGGGGGTACCTGTGTCAATACCGGGTGCATGCCGACCAAGGCCCTGGTCGCTTGCGCACGTGCCGCGCATGTCGCGCGACATAGCGCCGACTACGGCGTGTTGATCGACGGTGAGATCGGCATCGATTTCCAACGTGTGATGTCGCGTGCACATACGGTCACGGACAACGCGCGCGGCAACATTGAGCGGTGGTTGGGCGGCATGGAAGGGTTGACTGTGGTGCGCGGTCATGCGCGCTTCGAGAGCGCGGACACCTTGCGCGTCGGCGAGGAGCAATTGAGCGCGCCGCGGATCTTTCTCAATGTCGGTGGCCGCGCCGCGGTGCCGGACATGCCGGGCATACATGAGATCGATTACCTGACCAACACCTCGATTCTTCAACTCGACCGACTTCCCAAGCATCTGGCCGTCGTCGGGGGCAGCTATATCGGGCTGGAGTTCGCGCAGATGTTTCGGCGCTTCGGTGCCGAAGTGACAGTGATTGAGCGTGAGTCGCGCCTGATTTCGCGTGAAGACGAGGATATATCCCTCGCTATCGGCGAGATCCTGCAAGGAGAGGGAATACAGCTACGCACCAGCGCCAATTGCATCGCTTTTGCCACGCATCCGGATGGCGTGGCAGTGCGAGTCGATTGCACGCAGGGCGCTCCCGAAGTGGTTGCCGATCGCGTGCTGCTGGCGATGGGGAGGCGGCCGAATACCGACGACCTCGGCCTGGATCGCGCCGGCGTCAAGACGGATGCCCGGGGTTATATCGAAGTGGACGACAGCCTGCGCACCAATGTCTCCGGCATCTGGGCCATGGGCGATTGCAACGGGCGCGGTGCCTTTACTCATACGGCTTACAACGACTTCGAGATCATTGCTGCCAATGTACTTGATGGAGCACAGCGTCGATTGTCGCAACGTATCCTTGGTTATGCGCTGTATGTCGATCCGCCTTTGGGCCGCGTCGGCATGACTGAAAAGCAGGCTCGTGACAGCGGTCGCCCTCTACTGGTGTCCAAACGGCCGATGACGCGCGTTGGGCGCGCTGTGGAACGTGGTGAAACCGCTGGCTTCATGAAGCTCATTGCCGATGCCGAGAGCAAGCATATTCTCGGAGCGGCCATCCTCGGCGTCGAAGGAGATGAGGCCATCCACGGCGTGCTCAATTTGATGAATGCCGATCAGCCCATCGATACCTTGCGTTGGGCTGTGCCGATTCATCCAACCGTCTCGGAGTTATGGCCCACGGTGGGCAACGACTTGAAGCCAACGGGCGCGTAGGTCGTCGCCTGCCTACCCAGCGCCAGAGCTGACCATTTTCCTGCAGTCGGCTTGGATACCGGCTTTGCCGGGCAGACCAGTCTTCAAGAAAAAAACGGGGTAGAATAAAAAAGTTATCAAGGAGTTGAGTATGAGCAACACCGAGAACAACAAATCTGCCCCGACCGAAATCGTTCCCGCCGTCCCTGCACATAACCAGCACCATGTGCTGGACACCATCGAGACGGCCGAACTCGACGAAGTACTGCACGACGCCGCCTTGCGCGATTCGGTACTGCGCGTACCGCGTTGAGGACGAACCATCTTTCCCGTCGATTCGCGGCGCGCGGCGCCGCCAGCCGGTCGTGCGACTGTTGCCGTTGGCCTGGCGCTTTGCGCCGCATTGTTCTTCACCATGACCTATGTGTTCAACCGCAGCCTGGTAAGTGGCGGCGGTCATTGGGCCTGGGCGGGCATCTTGCGTTACCTGATCACGTTGCCCTTGCTGGCGGTCGTACTGCCCTGGCGCGGTGGCCTGGGCGAACTGCCGCGCGAGCTGAAGCATCATCCGCGTAGCTGGCTGCTCTGGAGTTCGGTCGGTTTCGTGCTGTTCGGTGTGCCATTGACCTGGGCCGCGCAAAGCGGTCCCTCATGGCTGATTGCCGGCAGTTTCCAGACCACTGTGCTTGCCGGTCCGCTATTGGCGCCGCTGATCTATAGCGACGAGCGGCGCTATCTCGCTTGGCCAAGCTTGGCCATTGGCGCACTGATCGTTGTCGGGGTATTTGCCTTGCAATGGGCGCATGCCGGCGGTGTCCTGCGTGCCAGCGACTGGCTGGCAGTCGGAGCGGTGGTGCTCTCGGCGTTCGCTTATCCCCTGGGCAATCGCATGCTGCTCCTGCACCTGGAGCGTACGGGTACGCACCTCAACGCTGTGCAGCGGGTTTTCGGCATGACGCTGTGTAGTTGGCCGTTGTGGTTGCTGTTTGCGGTCATCGCGTGGTGCACGTTAGGGCCGCCCAGTTGGCGTGAGGTATGGCTGGCGGGCGGCGTAGCCCTGTTCTCGGGCACGATTGCCACGGTGCTGTTCTTTGCCGCCACCGATATGGTGCGCAACCAGCCTACGGCGCTGGCCGGGGTCGAGGCGATGCAGGCGGCCGAGCTGCTGTTCGCCACAATAATCGGCGCGACCTTTTTGGGCGAGGCGTGGCCGCATGGCCTGGCGCTCGTCGGTGCGGCGGCGATCGTCGTAGGCATTGCGTTGTTCGGCTGGATCAGCGGTCGCGAGGCGGCGGGACACGAGCGTGAAGTAAGCGAGCTGCGCAGCGATCGCGGTGCTTGAATCGAGGTAAGTAAGCGGCGGATGAGCTTCCTCAAGCTTCCCGGCATATCGATATCGCACAATGTTTTAAACTGGCGATTGCCGCCTACCTTGCCGGAATCTATGGGTTTTGTGCCATGATGCGGCGGCTGAACCTTGGGGTATGGGGTGTCGTTCGGGGCATGACTAGCAAGCGTGATAGCGCATCCAATCTTCGGTTGCCGCAGTTGGCGACAGCCGAGCCGCGCGCAGACATTCGCGGCTTTGACGGCTTCCTGCGGGATCAATACCATAACTTGGTGACCTTCCTACGCCGCCGGACCGCTAACGAGCAAGATGCCGAGGACGCGGCGCAGGAAAGCATGACCAAGCTGCTGCGTTACCGGGAGTCCGAACCCGCCTCGGCGTGGAAGCAACTCCTGTATCGGATCGCGGTCAACGTGGCTCATGACCAGTTCCGCGTCTCGCTTACGCATTACAGCAAAGATCATGTCACGCTCGACGGTCAGGATATCGTCGATACCGAGCTTTCTCCGGAGGAGCGCGTCGCTTACGAACAGCAGGTGGCGCGGCTGAGCCAGGCCATCCTGGAATTGCCGCCCAAATGCCAGCGGGTTTATCTGCTCAAGCGTGTACATGGCTTGAGCCGCGCGCAAATCGCCGAACGTTGCGGTATTTCGGTCAAAATGGTCGAAAAGCATCTCGCTACCGCACTGGTTCTGCTGAAGCGGAAGGTAGGCGATTCCCCAGCGCGCACGTTTGAGTGAACATGGCAGAGCGAATTTTCGACCAGCATCCCGGCTCAGGCGCGCAGGACGACGCCGAGCGCTGGTTCGTGCGTCTGCTGGAACCGGACTGCCCTCGCGTGGTGCGTGAGGATTTCGAGCGCTGGCGGGCCGCCGATCCGGCCCATGCCGCCGCCTACCGCGAGGTCGAATACCTATGGACGCAAAGCGGCGAAGCGGTCAAGGACGCCGCGGTCGCCGAAGCCGCGCGCCGTGCCTTGCAGCGCACACCGGCCGAGCCTTGGTTCTTGCGCCGCCGCTGGTTGTTCCCGGCCGCGGCACTCGGCCTGGCGGCGGTGCTGGCGGTGGTGGCGTTGCCACGCTTTTCCACACCGTCGTCGCCTGTGGGCACGCACTATGCTGCGCTGGCAGGCCAGCAACGTACCGTGCAGCTAAGCGATGGCTCCAGCATTCTGCTCAATACCGATACCGAAATCGTCGAGCGCTACGACACTCATACGCGCCGTATCGACCTGCTGCATGGCCAGGCTCAGTTCCAGGTGCAGGGTAATAAAGCCTGGCCGTTCGTGGTGCATGCCGGAGAGGGGACGGTGACCGCTGTGGGCACCCAGTTCCAGGTGCGAGTCGACGGCGAAACCACAGGCGTGATTCTGCTCAAGGGCAAGGTGGATGTGGCGACTCAAGTGCCCGATACCGCGCCGCAGACCGTGTCGCTCATCGCCGGGCAGCAGGTGGCCTATGATCGCACCGGGCGCATCGCCGCGGTACAGCCTGCGGATAACGAATTGGCAAAGGGGTGGACCGAAGGCAAGTTGTATGCGCACGATTGGCGCTTGCCGGATCTATTGGCGGAAATGAATCGCTATAGCGCCACGCAAGTGAGTATTGGCGATCCCTCCTTGCGCAGCGTGCGCATCAGCGGTGCCTTTCGCACGGGCGATCAAGAGAATCTGATTCTGGCTTTGCAGGCCGGTTGGCAGATTCGTGCCGAACGTCAAAAAGACGGTCGTATAGTGCTGCGTAGCAGCAGGTAAAACCTGCATTGCTTCGCAATTTTCGCGTAAGGCGGCCGATGTGCCGCCTTTTTTGTTTTCACGGGTAGGTGTTTCCCTCGCGAAACCGTCTTACCCATGGCGACAGCTGATTGTGCTTGCGGCCAGGGAGGGCAGGGGACGCAGGCATGAAGCGATGAATGGGTGAGGGCGTCGCAGATCTTTTGCGAGTGGAGGGGTCGCACTGGCTGCGACAAAAAACGACCGACGCATGTGGCCCTTCGAGGGTTGCAATGGTCTTGTTCGTCTCAAAAAAATCCAAACAGGAGTTCACTGATGTCGAGCAGTCTTCGTAAGTCGGGGTATCGCAAGGCGTTACTGCCGGCGGCGCTGTCGCTGGCCATGTTCGCCGCTTCGGCGCACGCCGCCGATTCGTGGGTGCAGACCCATACCCATGCGGGTTTGCAAAAGAACAGCAACACGAATGTTTCCACGCTGGTCATGACCGGGCATCCGACGATCGATGCCACGCAGATCATGCCCCTCGAGGCAAGCCGCCAGCTGCATGTAAGCGTCAGCTTGAACCAGCGCAATGTCGAGGACCTGCAGAATTTCCTGCAGGACGTGAACATGCCCGGCAGCGCGAACTATCACAAGTTCCTGACCCCTGAGCAGTTCAAGGCGAAGTATGCCCCGACGGACGCGCAGGTGCAGGCGGTGGTCGCGCATTTGCAGAAGTACGGCTTTACGAATATCGAAGTCTCGCCGAACAACCTGTTCGTTTCGGCCGATGGCACGGCGATGAGCGCGAGCGCCGCGTTCAACACCACGCTGAAGACGTTCCAGTTCAAGGGCGAGCAGCATTTTGCCAATGACGCCGAGGCGATGGTGCCTGCTTCGCTGGGCGGCGTCGTCAATGCGGTGTTGGGCCTGCAGGATTACAACCGCCCGCACGTCATGTCGCATCGCCTGAACCCGGATGAGGTCAAGACCTTTGCCGCGGCCGGACAGGTCGGCCATCAGCCGACCGATTTCGCGTCGATCTACAATGCAGGCAGTACGCCGACCGCGTCGAATACCGTG
This sequence comes from Dyella sp., assembly GCF_036568765.1. Classification (GTDB taxonomy): domain Bacteria; phylum Pseudomonadota; class Gammaproteobacteria; order Xanthomonadales; family Rhodanobacteraceae; genus GSA-30. The sequence continues at coordinate 56,949 of NZ_DATCRY010000019.1, forward strand.
GTCGGCATTATTACCTGGGGTGACATGACCCAGACCATTGCCGATCTGAAAACGTTCACCACCGCGCATGGCCTGCCCACCGTCAATACGCTGACGGTCAAAGGCAGCACCGGCACGCTCGCCAACGATGGCGACGATGGTGAATGGGCTCTGGACAGCCAGGACATCATCGGTGTTTCCGGTGGCGTCAAGCAGCTGATTTTCTACGCTGCCATCAACGGCAACAGCAGCGACAGCGGCCTGACGGACGCCAATATCACCGCCGCCTACAACAAGGCGGTGACCGACAATGTCGCCAAGGTGATCAACGTTTCGCTCGGCGAAGATGAAACGGCAGCACACAATTCGGGTATCCAGTCCTCCGACGACCAGGTCTTTGCCCAGGCCGTCGCCCAGGGGCAGACCTTCTCGATCGCCTCGGGCGACGCAGGCGTCTACCAGTGGTCGACCGATGCTTCGACGGGCTCGCCTGGCTATATCGCCAATTCCAGCGGCACGGTGAAGATCGATCTGACTCATTACAGCGTCAGCGAGCCGGCTTCGTCGCCCAACGTGATCTCGGTGGGTGGCACCACGCTCTCGACGACCGGTACCACCACATGGTCGGGCGAGACGGTGTGGAACGAGGGCTTGGCGCATATCACATCGAGCTCGAGCTCGAACGAGCGTCTATGGGCGACGGGCGGTGGTCTTAGCTTGTTCGAAACCGCTCCGGCCTGGCAGACCGCAGCGCTGGGCTCGTCGGTGACTAAGCGTTCGGTGCCGGATCTTGCGTTCGACGCCGCTTCGTCGACCGGCGCGATCATCGTTGCCAACGGCCAGTCGGGCCAGCAGTACGGCGGTACCAGCCTTGCCTCGCCGATCTTCGTCGGTATCTGGGCGCGCATCCAGTCGGCCAACAACAACTCGCTGGGCTTTCCGGCGCAGGACATGTACACCAACTTCGTCAGCGATACCACGCCGCTGCATGACGTGACCTCCGGCAACAACGGCTACCAGAGCCACGGCTACAACGCTGCCGCCGGCTACGACAACACCACCGGCTGGGGCAGCCTGGATATTGCCAAGTTCAATAGCTATGTCACCCAGTACTTCGGCGGTGGCGGCACCAACCCGCCGCCCGGTTCGCCGGTGGCCAACTTCACCGATACGGTCAGCGGCCTGACTGTGAACTTCACCAATACCTCGACCGATACCGGCGGCACGATCACCTCGTACGCCTGGACCTTTGGCGATGGCGGTACTTCGACCTCGGCCAGCCCGAGCCACACCTACACGGCGGCCGGCACGTATTCGGTCAGCCTGAAGGTGACCGATAGCACCGGCGCGACCAATACCAAGAATGGTTCGGTCACGGTGAGCAGCAGCGGTGGCGGCTCGACACAGTTGCTGACCAACGGCGGCTTCGAAAGCTCGGCCTCGCCCTGGACGGTGAGCTCGGGTGCTTACTGCACGAATAGCACCTGCTCGGGCGAAACCGCGCACGGTGGCACCGGGTTCCTGTGGCTCGACGGCTATGGCCAGACCCATACCGATACGGCCACGCAGTCGGTAACCATCCCCAGCGGCAAGACCTCGGCTACGCTGACCTACTACCTGCATATCGATACGGCCGAGACCACGACCAGCACGGCCTACGACAAGTTCACCGTGCAGGTGACCAACAGCGCAGGCACGGTCCTGGCCACCGTCGGTTCGTTCTCGAACCTCAACAAGAACTCGGGTTATGCGGTCCATACCGCCGATCTGAGCGCGTACATCGGTCAGACCGTGAAGATCAAATTCACGGGCACCGAGGACTCCTCGCTGCAGACCTCGTTCGTGCTGGACGACGTGTCCCTGACGGTCCAGTAACGCAGGCCGCGGCCTGCCGGCGGCGCACGGGGAGGTGCGCCGCCAGGGAAGGGAGAAGCCCGGTCGCGTGCGACCGGGCTTCTTTCTGTCGGGAAGCCTCCGAGGCGTGCCGGGGCCGCTGTTTTTGGCCGCGCCGCCATGCTCTACTTGGGGCGCTTTTTCCGACTCGAGCATGGCAGGCTGGTGAACGCCCTGGCTATCCACCACAACCTTGCATTCGCTGCCCCGACAGGCGCCCTGCGCGTCCGCCGCGCCAAGGTGCTATGCGCGTCGTAAGCCGCCTGTGCGCGTTGCCATTGGCCCTGACTTATGCCTTGTTACTGGGCATGTCGCCGGTCGCTGCGGCGTTGCCGGCACAGGCGCGAAGCTATGCCATCGCGTCGAGCGATCTGCGTAGTGCGCTAGATGCGCTGGCCACCCAAAGCGACGTGGAAATCGTGTACGCGCCGGAGCTGGTAGCGGGTAAGCATACGGAGGGCGTGACCGGACACCTCACGCCGGAAGAAGCCCTGCGTAAGCTGCTCAATGGCACCGGCTTAGCCTGGAAGGCGGTCAACGAGTCGACATTCGTTCTGCAGTACGCGCCGTCGCCGCATCACAACCTGCCGCCGACGAAGGAAGCCGCCATCGCGCGGATCGACGTGCCGCGCACCCTGGAAGCGTTCAACGTCAGCGGTTCGCTGATCAACAATGCGCAAGTCCAGACGGCCACGCCGACATATACGATGAGCGCGGAGACGATTGCCGCGCGTGGTTTCAATAGCGTGGCCGAGGCTTTGGAAAACATCGTGCTGGCGACCGGTTCCGTGCAGGGCCCGCAGACGGCCGGTTCGTTTACCCAGGGAGCGCAGGCAGTCAGCCTCAATGGATTTGGGCCCGGTTTTACTTCGATCCTGATCGATGGCAAGCCGATCGCGAGTTTCGGCCGCCTCTACGATGGCACCAACAACTTCACGAGCGTTTCCAATATTCCATTGTCGATGGTCGAACGCATCGATGTGATGCCAGGTGGCGCTTCCTCGATCTACGGTTCGCAAGCCGTCGCCGGTGTGATCAACATCGTTACTCGGCAACATATCGACGGCACTGAAGTGTCGGCGCGCGCAGGTGTCTACACCGGCGGCGGCGGTGCGAATCAGCGAGTGTCGTTCGGTTACGGGCGAGATGTCGGCAAACTCAACGTGCTGGCCATGTTCGAATTCGACAACGCGCTGCCGATCTGGGGTTATCAGCGAACGCTCACTTCTGGCTCGCGCGCCAATCCAAACGGCAGGGCGACGCCCGGGCTGCAAGCGGGCGTAGGCGATTACGGCACGATCGATACGTTTACCGGCTATTTGCAGAGCTACGTGGATCCGCCGGCCGGTTGCGCCAGCGGCCTGTTCGGCGGCAGTACCATGGCTGTCGCAGGACGAGGCGTGTCGGGTCACTATTGTGGCTCCACCGAACTGGATGGCTATACCACCTTCAGCAATCGCAGCCGTAGCTACGACGGCATGCTCAAACTCAAGTATGACCTGAGCCCCAATCTACGGTTGTACAGCGATGTGCTGCTCGACTGGCAGGAACAAAAATGGTTTTCCGGCACGGTCGGTTGGGGGCCGGACGATCTGCCTGGAGGTGCGATCGAAGATGCCTCGAACGGCCATATCCTTTATCCGGCGAAGAACTATGCGCCCGAGGAAATGCCCGGCGGTGCTACCGGCCAGATGGTGCGGCAACAGGACCTGATGTACCAGGCCGATATCGGTATCAGCGGGCGTATCGGCGATTCCAATTGGGATTGGGATCTTTACTACCTGAGGTCGAGCGATCGCACGCGAGTCACCGAGCAACTGGGTATCGCGACGCGAGTGGATGCGTTCTTCACCAACTTGTTGCGTCCGGATGGCTTCGATCCGGATACAGGCCTCGGCTTGTACACCCCCGACTATGGCGCCTTCTTTGCGCCGCTCACGCCTTCGCAGTACGCCAGTTTTACCCGCGGTGTGGGCGAGTTTAGCAAGACCTGGATCAACGACACGCGCCTGACATTCAGTAACGCGCACCTCTTCGCATTGCCTGGCGGCGATGCGGCCATCGCGGTCCTGGCCGAAGGCGGCGGTGAGGCATGGTATGAGCCGATCAATCCGTTATTCGCCGATGGCGATGTGTTCGAGCACGCCACCACCGGGGGCGGCGGCCGCCGTTCGCATGGGGCGGCTGCGTTCGAATTGAATATGCCTTTGTTTCAGCCGCTGACAGTGGATCTGTCCGGTCGTTATGACTATTACTCTTCCGAGCTGGCAGCGAGCAACAGCCGCTTCACCTACAAGGGAGGTATCGAGTATCGACCCTACGATAGCCTGCTGCTGCGCGGTAACTACACCACGGCTTTCAAGGCACCGGACCTATCCGCAATTTATCTGGAGCCGTCCAGTTATTACACCGATATCACCGATTACTATCGTTGCGCGCTTGCTGGTAGCAGCAGTTGTCAGGGTTTTACCGATCAGGTGATGGGGCAGTCGCTCGCCAATACTCAGCTGCAGCCTACGACGGCAAAGAGCTGGAGCGTCGGCGGCGTGTGGTCGCCGACCGAACGCTTCAGTTTCAGTGCCGATTACCTGCACACGGCGGTCAAGGACGAAGTCATTCTGCAGGACACCGACATTCTTGCGCGCCTGGACGCCCAGTGCCTGCTGGGCGAGCTCGATAACCAGTCGGCGCAATGCGTGGCCATCACCAATCCGGTCGACGGCCAAGTACAGCGCGGATTCGTCAACGCGAACTTGCGTGCAGCGGTGGCTGCGCTCGATGCCGGTCCGATTACCGGCGTTACAACGTATTACGCCAACCTTGCCAATGAAGTCGTCGATTCTCTGGTCGCCACCGGTCGTTATGCCTTCGCCCCAACGCGCTGGGGCAAGTTCGATCTGCAACTGGCTTATAGCGATATTCTCAAGCATGACTACCAATTGGCACCCGGCCAGATGCCTATCGACGAGCTCACCGATCCTATGTACAACGCCGGGTTCAAGAGCATCGTCAATGGCACAGTGGATTGGATCAGCGGTAACGATCGCTGGAAGAGTACGCTGTACGGCCGTCGCTATGGGCCGGTCCCGAACTATCGCGCACAGGTCAGCGGGACCGATAGCAACGGTGCAGGGCGTCTGCATCCATGGATTACCTTCAATTGGACGCTGGCTTATAGTCCGACCCGCGATCTTTCGCTGGGTTTGCTGGTCAATAATATCGCTAACAAGATGCCGCCGCGCGACCGAAGCGACACGATGTATCCGTATTTCAACGACGAAAACTACAATGTCTACGGTCGCGAAGTAATGCTTCAGGCTACCTATCGCTTCGCTCCCGACTCGCCTTGAGCGTTACTTCACATACACGTCGCTAGCTTCGCCTCAAGCGAGGTGATCATGCGCAGGTTTTTTCGACTGATCCGAGATACATTGCGTGTGGCCGTCGACGGATTCCTCGACGATGAGCTGATGACGCGAGCCTCGGCGCTGGCATTCTGGTCGTCGCTCTCGTTTGCGCCGATCCTGGTATTGACGTTGTGGAGTCTGTCGGTGCTGCGGCCATCGTCGCAGGATCAACTGGTCGTCATGTTGGCAGGCGTGCTCGGCCGGGAAGGAGCCGCGGCCGTCAAGCTGGTATTGGACAACGCCCGGCAGCAACCGCGACTGGGCAACATTCTGGGATTGATCGGCGTCGGCGTGACTGTGTTCAGTGCTTCGACGGTGTTCGCGCAATTACAGTCCACGCTTAATCGCATTTTCGGATTGCAGATCAAACCAGGTGCGCGCCATGCCGTGCTTAGCTGGCTCAGCATGCGTGCTCGCGCCGTCGGCTTGTTGATTGGAATTTTTTTCCTGTTGATTGTGTCTTTCGTGGTCAGCGCGATCATTCAGGGTGTGATGCCAGGGGACACCCGAGCTTGGCAAGTATTCGAGATCGCGGTCTCGCTGCTGGTGTTCGTCTTGGCCTTCGGCGCGATGTACAAAGTGTTGCCGGATGCGAACATTCCATGGAGGGATGCATCGCGAGGAGCGGTATTGACGGCTGTGCTGTTCGTTATTGGGCAGTTTGCCATCGGTATTTATCTGGATCGGGCCAAAGTTGGCGGAGCTTATGGTCCTGCCGGAGCGATCGTTGTGTTGCTCACGTGGATGTATTACGCGTCGGTAATTGTGTTGCTGGGCGCCGAGTTGACGCATGGCTTGGCGGTGGCGCGTGGCGCGAGGATGGTTCCGAACCGTTACGCGCAACCGATGGATGATGACCATCGAGAGGAGCTCGCTTCATCCGAACCTCCGGAGAAGTGAGTGAATGGGAGCGAGGAGTGAGTGAGAGGAGCCGGCGCGCGTTGGCTTTCTCTACTTTCTCGCTTCTCTTCACTCGTTTTCTTCAATATCGGGATTCTTCAACCCACCTTGACCAGTCCCAGCGCGAAATCGATGAACGCGCGTACCTTTGCCGCCGGCAGATGCCTCGACGGATAAAGCGCATACAACGGAAACCGCTCGCCTTGCCAATCATCCAGCAATGCGATCAGGGCGCCCGACGCCAACAGATCACGTACACCGATCGCTTTCATTCGCGCAATACCGGAGCCAGCCAAGCATGCGCCTAGCAAGGTCCCGGCCTCGTTCACTACCAAGCGCCCTTGCACATCGACAGCAACCGTCTTGCGTTGGCGTTGGTAGCGCCACGATTGCAACAACTGCCCATTAAGCGAGTTGCGTACCAGGATGCACTCGTGTCGGGCCAGTTCTTCCGGATGCTTGGGCTTGCCGTGTTTCTTCAAATAAGCCGGAGCGGCGACAGTCATCGTATGCGTATCCAGCAGCTTGCGCGCCACCAGGGAAGAATCCGGCGGCGCGCCGAAGCGCATGGCCAGATCGAAGCCCTCGCCGACCAGATCGCCAAGCTGGTCTTTCACCACCAGCTCCAGCGAGATGTCGGGATGCATCGCCATGAAACGCGTGACGTGCGGCGCGAGCATCATGCGTGAGAAGTAAGCATCGACATTGACGCGTAAACGACCGCGCACGGTTTCCGCCGCACCGGCGGTCTGGATTACCGCATTCTCGATGCCGTCGAGCAAGGGCGCCACATGCTCGAAGAATCGCCTGCCTTCATCCGTCAGGCCGACGGAGCGGGTGTTGCGGTCGAGCAGGCGCACGCCAATGCGGCTTTCCAGTCGCGCCACCGCCCGGCTCACGCCGGAGGGCGACAGGCCAAGGGCCTCGGCCGCGCGCGAAAAGCTGCCACCCTCGATGATGGCGGCCAGGACACCGACGTTCGAAACCACCCGGCTATCGAATGCCATGGCAGTCACCTTTGCTGAAAGATCACTAATAATGTGACCTAGTTTCGCTTCCGTCAATAAAGTCGGGTAACTACCTTTGTTCACGCCTATTTACCCAAGTGAGCGAGGACAACCTATGTACGCAATTACCGGAATTACTGGCCAGGTCGGCGGTGCCATGGCCCGCACTCTGTTGCAGGCTGGCAAACCCGTGCGAGCTGTCGTGCGTGACGCGGCAAAGGCTCGAGCTTTTGCTGCGCAGGGCTGCGAGATTGCCCTGGCCGATATGAACGACGCGCGGGCCCTGGCCGAGGCGTTTCACGGCGCCGAAGGCGTCTTTATCCTGCCGCCACCGAATTTCGACCCGTCCCCTGGCTTTCCGGAGGCGCGCGAGGGAGCCGCGTGTGTAAGGCAGGCTTTGGAGCAAGCCCGACCGGGTAAGGTCATTCACTTGTCCACTATCGGGGCACAGGCCACATCGTCCAACCTGCTGAGCCAGCAAGGTATCTACGAGCACACGCTGGCCGATCTGTCTTTGCCGCTTACCGTGCTTCGTCCCGGCTGGTTCATGGAGAATTTTCGCTGGGATGTGGATGCCGCGCGCAACGACGGCATCTTATACAGCTTCCTGCAACCGCTCGGTCGTGCGATTCTCATGGTGGCGACCGATGACATCGGCCGCGTAGCTGCCGAATTGATCCAGGAGAACTGGCAAGGGCGTCGTGTCGTCGAGCTCCAAGGCCCGGAGCAGACATCTCCGGACGATGCGGCTGCCGCTTTCAGTCGCGTGCTCGGCAAGCAAGTGCGGGCGCAGGCTGTGCCGCGCGAGACGTGGGGCGCGTTGTTCAAGGGACAGGGTATGAACGATCCCATGCCACGCATCCAGATGCTGGATGGTTTTAACGAAGGCTGGATTTGTTTTGAGGGACCCGCTGAGAATATTCGCAAAGGCCGGATCACGCTTGAACATGTGCTTCGCGAACTGACGGCATCGTAGGCCCGAACAACCCAGATCTCACGGTGTCGGGCTGTACAGAAAGCGCCAGGCAACCGTTGTGCTCCCCTCCCTTGTTTACAAAGGGGGGGAGATCCTTGCCTCAGTACTCAAATATCTGTCAAAAAAAGGAAGCCCTTAAAAAGGCTCTCACCCTTCTGGAGGTCTCCCGCAAGTCAAGGGGAGGCGATGAATGGACGGCGTTTGCAGGAACCGTCACGCAAAGCCCATCTCATGCGTCCTGGCCATGGCAAATACGCCTAATCTCCCAGGAGCCGACCATGTTCCCCCGATACCCTATTGTCATCCTATTCACCAGCCTGTTCATGATGACGGCTGCAAGCGCGGGCGCCCCGCCATCTTCGCACGAGGCAGTCGTCCAGGCTTTCGCGCACGCCATACCCAACGCCCAAGGTAAGATCCTTACCGGCTTGGTAGTGAACTACGAGCCTGGACAAGCCTCCTTGCCGCACCGCCATGGACAAGCGTTCGTGGTGGCCTATGTGTTGACGGGAGCTATTCGTAGCCAGGTGGAAGGCGAGCAGGCCAGGGTCTTTCATGCGGGGGAAAGCTGGTACGAAAACCCCGGTGCGCACCATACGGTAAGCGAGAATGCGAGCAAGACCGAACCGGCCAGCCTGCTGGCCATCTTTGTCGCCGATTCCGACGACAAGAGTCTGGTGACTTACGACAAGCCAAAGGCTGCGCCTTGAATGCTTAGCGTAACCTTGCCTCGCTTACACTCCATGCTGGGAGTTCGTTCATTCATAAAGGGGGGAGTGTGAAGCGTTATTTTCTTTCGATCGGTTTGATCGCCGGCCTTGCCGTAGCCGTATCGGTGCAAAGCGAAGGCGCGGTGACTCATCGCGCACGGATGCAGGCGACCGCGCCGGCCGACTACCCGTGCCAGAACGCCCAGTTCCTGAGTGACCAGCAGCAGTTCGTCAGTGGGCAGACGTCCGACGATCAGTTCGTCGATGTTTGCGGCAAAGTTACCAAGGTATTGGCATCCAAGCACACACGCAGCGGCAATCACGGTTATTTCTATATCCAGGTGGCCGATGGTGTGACAATCGAGATCGTCTCGGATCTCGATCAGATGAAAGCGCCGGCCTGGCCTTTCGTCCAGGTCGGCGACATGGTCTATGTGCAGGGCCGTTACTACTACGACAGCGCTTCCAGTCAAGGCATCGACTGGACTCATCACGGCACCAGTCGTTCCTGGCCGCATGCGGGCTATGTGGTAGTCAATGGCACCAAGTATCAGTAAGTGGATGTGCCGGGGCGCTTAACGCGCCACGGCATTCACGGCATGGAATTCGATCAACAGGCCAAGGTCATCGCGTGTCGGCGCAAGAAACGCCTTGCCGAATTCCCCGGAATAGCGCACTAGCGAATGTTCGTAGCCGCGTTCGATGCGTCGTTGCGCGCGATCGAGATCGCTGACGCCCACGCTGACGCCCAGGATCTGCGGGCCGCCTTGCTGCAAGGCATCGGCGGCGAGACCGTTACCGTCGGGTTCCAGCGCAAGCAGGTGCGTGGGACCGATCGCTACGCTGTATCCATGCGCTGCGATTTGCGGCAGCCGCACTGCTTTGGCATCCGTAAAGCCCATTTGCGCCAGTTGTTTCTTATCGTCTTCCGCATGGGCCGAGAGCAGCCAGATGGCCGATAGCGTCTGTGCGCCATTGGGATGTTCGCGCGCGGTACGCAGATCCATCGCACTGGTGGCGTCCGTGCGCGCGGCGTAATCGATAAAGAACACATGGTTCGATAGCGGCGAAGGGTCGAGAGCGAACAGTCGCCAGCGCGGTGGCGCCTTGGGTCCGAGACCGTCCGGGTCGTTCGCTGCGGCCGAAAAGACGGGCGTCACTGCCATGCCCCGTTGCTTCAACAATGCCTGGGCGGCATCGAGCGCGGTGGAATGTATGCCGAAGCTGCGCGATCCTGGGCCGCCGTGCAGTGCATTTTGGTCGGCCTGCATGCCTGGGTCCAAGGTTGGATTCGGACGAGTCATGCCTAGCAGTTCGATAAAGCCCGTATCCGATAAGCGTATATAGCGATTGGCAACGCCCGCCGGATCGCGTCCCGGCATGACCTGGAAGCCAAGCTTGGCGGTCATCACCGCGGTGGCCTGGTCGATGCTGCGGCCCCAGAGCAGGATATGGTCGAGCCGGTCGCCGGCGGGCTCGGTCGCGGCGGCAGCGATGCCGCCCCATGCGAGGATAACGATGGTCAGCAAAATACCGGCCCGCTGCCGAAATGCTCTGTGTCTCATCGGAAATCTCCAAAGGGTGAGGGAGCGCCAGTCAGGCTGGCGGTGATGCAGCAGCCATGCTGGCACAAGGGATGCCGGCGTCACCACTGCCGAACCAGCCGGTGCGGTCATGTTTCCGAGGCGGTCTGGGCGCAGGCAAAAGGCCGCCAGGTTGCAAGCACGTCGCTGTCGTTCGAGGGGGCGGGCTTGCCGTGTACGGGCATGCCAATGCCGCGGAAGGCTGAATGAGACGAGCGTCGAGTAAACATCTTCGAACGGCTTGACTTGATCAGCCGGCTAAACCGGGGTGACGGGCAAAAAAGGCCATACAGGACAGATGGTGTTTCAGGCCACCTGTCGCCCGAAATGCACACGCAATTCCGGTTGCGAGCGACCGACATGGCCGCGCAAACTTTCCTGGCGAGCTTCCGATGGCGTCATTGTAAAACGCCGCTGGAATGCTCGAGCGAACTGGCTACTGTTGGAAAACCCCAATTGTAGGGCTACATCGGTAATCGACTTGCCAGTTGCCTTCGTTCCGAGCGCGATTTCACGGTAGGCCGCATCCAGCCGTTTGTCGCGGATGATCTTTGCGATGCCGCCATCGGCGGCGAAAATCCTGTACAGGTGTGCACGCGAAATCTGATGGCGTTGCATCAATAGCGATGGACCAAGCTCGCGCTCGTAAAGATGGGCTTCGATGAAATCCAGAATCTGCTGCCGCAGCATTTGCATCATCGGTGTGCTAGCGGCAGGTGTTTCGTGACTCTGTTGCGCAAGGCCGGCAGCCAGCAGATTGAGCAGTGCTTGTTCCACCACGCTGGCTTCTTCGTTACTTAAATCGGAAGCGGTCCGGCACATGCCGAGAACGAGATCGGCCAGTATCCGGGTTAATGGCCGCCCTGAAGGCAGAATGATGCCGTGCAAACTCTTGCCACGCCCGGCGCGGTCTAACGAGTTGCGTGGAAGTATCAGTGAAACCGTGGAGCCGGGTGTCACAACGGCGGAAAATGGGCGGGCGAGATCGAAGATGCAGATGTCGCCAGCATGGATGAGAAAGGGGCGGTCCTCGCACCAGGCTTCGCCCGCGCCGACCATATAAAGCTGCAGAAGGTAATGATCCAGTTCGCTTTGTATGATCGGGTTCCGGTCATGTCGGTGCTGATCGTCGAAAGTCGTCGAGCCGACAATGACGCCGCCGACCAGCAGCGGACGAATGGCTTCGGATGTGGGAGCAGTCGCTGTTTTTGGCAGATCGGGACCCGTCCACTCGGTGGACACAAGAATGCCTTGTCTCACTGCTTTCCCCTGTCACGCACACCTGAGACAGGGCGCGATGCTAGCGGATGTTAAATACGCGAAAGGTGACTGTCAGCGTGTTTTGCTCGTTGTTGCCCCGTGTCTAATGGCACATGTGTTCAATAAATGGCATTTCCATGCATCGTATTCGGAATTTGCAATGCTTGCAAAAAGCGCAACACTCCGGAATTTAACGAAGCGCTATTAAGTTCTGTCGAAGCGATTTGTCTTGTTGTCTGGTTGTGCCTCGGTATTTACGCGTTTAAGAGACAAAATGACGGGACGCATGAGACGCATCAGATATCGCCGGCCTATGCGATCTACCTAAACTCCTCTGTACAGGATTGAAGCTGAGAACAGGGGCAACTCGTTTGGTGCGCGACTAGCTGCGGCCACGCCGTTGTGCGTGAGTGCTCGCAGGCTACCGATGCGCCGCCTCTTGAGATCGGGAGACACAGGGTGCGGTGTTTCGTTGGATCGGTAGTCGCAATTTCTTGCAGTTTAATTCGGCAATCGGCGGTGACGCTGTGGTACGCCGATATGTTGACTGCCATTCGGCTGCACCCGCATCGGGTGACCATGCCAGCGTCGCCGCATTCTGCGCGAAGTCCTGAGCTATCGCCACGGCCTGTCTTTTCTTTATGCGCGCGTCATGCAGCGCGAACGCGTGGTGCTTCCGGTCCGCGCCCAGCGGCATCCGTCCGTATTCGTTTGATATCTACAGGGGAAAGTGATGAATCGAGTATTCCGCATCGTTTGGTCCACGGCACTCAATACTTGGGTAGTGGCGTCGGAGCTGACGGGCAGGCACGGTAAAGGGCGTGGGCGCGTCAGTGCGGGCGGCATGGATGAGCGTGCCACGTCGCGCAGTGCACCGTGGACCTTGCGCCTGGGCGTCTTGGCCGCTCTTGCGGCGTTGTATGCGCCAACGGCATTTGCGACCGATCGCTATTGGGACGTCAACGGTGGCGCGGCAGGCAGCGGCGGCACCGGTACATGGGATACGCTTTCGGCGTACTGGAACGCTGCCAACGACGGCGTTGCCGGGCCCTTCACGGCATGGAACAACGCGGCTCTCGACAACGCCATTTTCGCCGGCACGCCCGGCACGGTGACGCTGTCCGGGGCGATCGCCGCGAACATGCTCACCTTCAACGTGGCAGGTTATACCTTGACCGGCGGCACGCTCACGCTGGCTGGTACTACGCCTGCCATTGTGGGCTCGGCCACTATCAACTCGGTCATTGCCGGCAATGCGGGGTTCACCAAGAATGCGGTTGGCCAGCTGACCTTAAATGGGGTCAATACCTTCAGCGGCGGTATCGCCGTCAATGCCGGTACGTTAATTATCAACGGCGATGCCGCCCTCGGCGCCGCAAGCAACGGCGTCACACTGGCGAGCGGCGCCGGGTTCACCTACGTCCTCCCGACAGGCGGCAGCATGCTTCCCGCGAGCCGCGTTGTGACGCTGAGCGCCGGCACAGCGAACATCGGCGGCAATGGCGTTGGGTCGGCCCGGTTCACGGGCACCGGTGGCATGAATCTCAGCAGCGGCGTCACTCTGACCAACAACGCCAACGATTACACCGGCGCCACGGCGTTCAATTCCGGCGGTAGTTACGGTTTCTCCTCCATCGGCAACTTGGGCGAGGTCAGCTCGCTCGGCGCGCCGACCACCGAGACGAACGGTACAGTCACTGTGGCATCCGGCGGCGGCCTGAACGGTAACCTGTACTACGGCGGAGACGGTGACAATTCCAACCGCGACTGGCGGTTCCTCAATGGAAGCACGGCACTGGTTAACCAAGGCACCGTGGGGAACATCCTGGACCTCAGCGGCAGTATCGCCGTGGCCGGCGGAACTGGCGGACAAACCTTCAGCGCCGTCAACGGCGATCTGATCCTGGAGGGCGTCATCAGCGATACCGGCACACGTACGTTTTTCTATACCGGCACGGCGGGGCGGAACATCACCGTGCTGGGCGCCAATACCTACGGTGGCCCGGTCGGAATCACCAACATCAACCTGTATGCGTCCTCACTGGCCGATGGTGGCACCGCCAGCTCCCTTGGCGTCGGCTCGGTCGGCAATGTCAGCCTGACGAACGGCAAGCTTTACTATACAGGCGCCGGCGCGGCATCGACGAACCGCACGTACATATTTGACGGCGCCAGCACCATTGCCAATAACAGTAATGCCGGCGGCCTTTCGTTCACCGGCTTCGGCGGCTTCAACGCGGGCGGCACGGATTCGATCACGCTGGCCGGCACCTACGCTGGCACCAATACGTATTCCGGGACCATCAATGGCACCGGCAGCGTGATCATCAACACCACGGGCAACTGGGTACTGAGTGGCAACAATACCTTTGCTGGCACCACGACGTTAACAGCGGGTACGCTCACCATCGGCAACGTCAATGCCTTCGGTACTTCCAAGGGTGTAATTGTCAACAGCGGCCAGTTGGATCTCGGCGGCCTTGCCATCGCCGTGCCGTCCTTGGCGGGCTCGGGCGGTATCGTGGACTTGGGTAGCGGCTCGCTGACGCTCAATGCCGCCTCGGGCAGCGCCTCGTATGCCGGCAGCATCGGCGGCACCGGTGGCGTGACCAAGTTGGGTGCGGGTACGCAGACGCTTACCGGCACCAATACGTATACCGGTGCTACTACCATCGGCGGCGGTACGCTGGCCCTGGACTATTCCGTCGCCGGAGCGCCTGCCAGCAATATCGTCAGCAGCAGTTCGACGCTCAACCTGGATGGCGGCACGCTTTCCATCAAGGGCGCGGCAGCGGCCAACACGCAAGCCTTCAACGGTCTCAATATCACCGGCGGTAATAATCGCATCAGCGCTACGGCCGGTTCGGGCGGTTCGCTGGCGGTTTCGCTGGGTGCGATCAATCGCAGCGGCGGCCTGGTCGATTTTGCTTTCAATACGGGCACGACCATGACCACGACGAACGCAGATGGCGCGCTCGGTGGCTGGGCTACCGTCAATCAGTCGGACTATGCGCAAGTCTCCGGCGGCATCATCACGGCCTTCACCAATTACGCGGACAAGGACGATGCGAGTACCTGGCAGAGCGGCGACATCGTCAGCGACGAGGGCGGCAATGCCAATACGCCGTACTTCGGAACGGTCAATGGCAATGTCGCCCTGGGCGGCATGAAGGTCGCGGCGGCGGCTACATCGATCGTGAGCGTCGGCACCGGCAACACGCTGAGTGTCGATGGCAGCATCATCGTGGCGCCGACGGCAGCCGGTGCTACGGAAACCATCCAGGGCGGTTCGCTGACGGGTGGCGCCGGCGGGAGCCCACTGGGCGTACTCCAGAACAGTTCTGGCAACTTCAACATCAGCTCGACCATCGTCGACAACGGCGGTGCTACTAGTTTTGCCGTCAACGGCCTGGGCACGGGTGCGGTGACACTCTTCGGCGCCAACACCTACACCGGCTCGACGACCGTAAGCGGTACTACGCTGGGTTTCAACAGCGTTGCCAACGGCGGCGCGGCGAGCGCTATCGGTGCTTCGTCCAGCGATCCATCCAACCTCGTGCTGGAGAACGGTACGCTGCACTACACCGGCGCGACCAATAGCACGGATCGTGGGTTTACACTGGTCGACGGAGGTCCTTCGCGAACGATCCAGGTGGATGGCACGACCGACTTGACGTTCAGCGGAGTAGTCACCAGTCCCGATGATGCCGGCTTTACCAAGACGGGCGCGGGCACGCTGACGTTGTCCAACGCAGCCAATGATTTTGTCGGCACGGTAACGGTGAGTGCCGGTTTATTGGCAACCGGCACGCTGGCCAACGGCGGCCTGGCAAGCGGTATCGGTGCAGGCACCAATGCCCCGGCCAGCCTGGTGCTGCAGACCGGCGGCGGACTGGAGTACACGGGAGTCACGGCATCGACCGACCGCGGTTTCACGCTCGCCTCGGGTCTGGGCCATGTCAGCGTCGATCAAGCAGCCACCACACTGACCGATAGCGGTACCGTGGTCGGCACGGGCCTGCTGGTCAAGGACGGCGCCGGCACCTTGGTGTTGTCCGGTGCCAATACCTATGCAGCTGGCACCACGGTCACCGCAGGCACGTTGCGCGCCGGTTCCGCTACGGCCTTCGGTGCCAATGGCCCAATGACGGTCAACGCCGGCGCGACGCTGGACGTGGCCACCTTCCCGGTCAATATCGGGGCGCTGAACGGTGCGGGCAGTGTCACGCTCGGAGCGGGCAGCGGATTGACGATCAACGGTAATGGCGTATGGTCGGGTGCCATCAGTGGCGTGGGCGGTGTAACGATCGGTAGCGGGCGCACCCAGATCATGACTGGGTGCGGCAACAGCTATACCGGTCCTACCAAGATCCTGTCCAGCACGCTCTCCACCGATTGCCTCGCCAACGGCGGTCAGGCCAGCGGTATCGGCGCTTCCAGCAACGCGACCAGTAACCTTTTGCTGGGCGGTACGCTTATCTACACCGGTACCACCGTTTCCATCGACCGCGGTATTCAACTTATCGCCAATTCCGCCATCAATGTCAGCAACGCCGGCACCACGTTGAGTATCGGCGGGCCGATCGTGAACAACGGGCAGATTCAGAAGCAAGGCGCGGGAACGCTGGTGCTGAGCGGCGGCAGCAACAATGCGGTCGGCACCTACGTCCGCGGCGGCATCTTGCGTGCAGGTACTACCAATGCGTTCGGCACCGGCTATCTGGTGGCGGACAATCTCGCCGGACTGTCGATCGATCTCAACAGCTTCAACACTAATGCGAGCTATCTGGCCGGAGGCGGTACCGCAGGCGGCAATATCAATCTCGGCAGCGGCACGCTGACGGTCACCAATGGCAGCATAGAATCTACGGCGACCTACGCCGGTGCGATCGCGGGAACGGGTAGCTTCGTCATGGATGGTGGCAACGTCGAGTATCTCAGCGGCGGTGCCAGTACTTACACCGGCAGCACCACCATCAGCGACGGCACGCTTGAGGTGAACGTGCTCGCCAATGGTGGCGCGGCCAGCTCCATCGGATCGTCGAGCAATGCTGCCGGCAATCTCGTGCTCAGTGGCGGTACGCTGCAATACAAGGGCGCGGGCAATAGCACGGATCGCCTGTTCACACTGGGATCGTTGGCAAGCGCACTGGATGCCTCCGGCACGGGCGCGGTGCAATTCACCAATACCGGTGCGATTGCGTTCAGTGGCGCTGCCAACTCGGCACAGGCCGTTACGCTCACCGGCTCAAGCACCGCAAATAACAGCTTGGCCCTGCAGATCACCGACAATGGCACCGGCAAGACGTCAGTCGGCAAGACCGGCGCAGGCACCTGGATCCTGCGCAATGCGGCCAGCACTTATACCGGCACCACTATTATCGCCGGTGGTGTGCTTGGTGTAGACCATCTGAACAATGGCGGCCTGGCGAGCAGTATCGGTGCTTCGTCCAACGCGGCCGCCAACCTGGTGATCGGCAACGGTTCGACCTTGCGTTACACCGGCGCCGGCGACACCACCGATCGCCTGTTCACCTTGTCGGGAGGCAGCAGCGTAATCGAGTCGTCGGGTACGGGTGCGATCGTTTTCAGCAACACGGGTTCGGCGGCCTATTCCGGCAGTGGCAACCGCACGTTGAGCCTGGGCGGCACCAATACCGGCAATAACACGATGGGCGGCACTATCATCGACGGCCCAGGTGGGGTCACCACCCTGGCCAAGAACGATGCCGGCACCTGGTTGCTGACCGGCAACAACACCTATTCCGGCAATACCGTTGTCAACAATGGTCTGCTGCAGTTGGGCAATGGCGGCACCACCGGCACTATCTCCAGTCCGACGATCATCGTCGATACCGCCGGCACATTGGGCTTCGATCGTTCCGATACGTTGACGCTCGGCGGTACCATCTCCGGCGCCGGCGACGTAGTGCAGTCCGGTACCGGTACGACGGTACTGACCGCCGCCAATGTCTATACTGGCGGCACGACCATCAGCGCCGGAACGTTGCAGCTGGGCAATGGCGGTGCGAACGGCTCCATTATGGGCGATGTCGTCGACAACGGCACGTTTGCTGTCGATCGTTCGGACGTCTATACCTTCGGCAACCTGATTTCGGGCAACGGCGGTGTCACCCAGCGTGGCAGTGGTACGACGGTATTGACCGGGGCCAACAGTTACAAGGGCTCGTCGACAGTAGAGTCCGGCACACTGCTGATCGACGGCGATCAGTCGGCCGCAACGGGCGCCACCGTAGCGCAAATCGGCGGCACACTGGGTGGTAAGGGCATCATCGGTGGCGATGTCGCGATTGCCGATGGGGGCACATTGAGCCCAGGCGATGCTGGCGCGGCCGGCACGTTGACCATCAATGGCAGTTTGGCGTTGAGTGGCGGCTCGACGATGAACTATCAGTTCGGTCTGCCTAATGTCGTCGGCGGTACGCTTAACGATCTGACCGTAGTGCATGGCAATCTGACGCTGGACGGCACGCTCAATGTATCGGCGACGCCGGGTGGCAGCTTCGGCCCGGGCTTGTACCGCATCATCAGCTACGACGGTTCGCTCAACGATCAAGGCCTGACGCTGGGCAGCACGCCTGCGGGAAGCTTTCAGGTACAGACGTCTGTAGCGCACCAGGTCAACCTGCTCAACAGCAATGGCTTGTCGCTCAACTTCTGGGATGGCCCCAACGGCCACGGTAACAACACGGTCGATGGCGGCACCGGCGTTTGGCAGAACAGCGCCGGCAACGACAATTGGACAGATCAGACAGGGCAGTACAACGCGCCGTACTCCGACGGCCAATTCGGTATCTTCATGGGCACACCGGGCACGGTGACGGTCGACGACAGCCTCGGGGCGGTGATCAGTT
Source organism: Dyella sp. (assembly GCF_036568765.1). GTDB lineage: Bacteria > Pseudomonadota > Gammaproteobacteria > Xanthomonadales > Rhodanobacteraceae > GSA-30. The sequence goes on from NZ_DATCRY010000019.1 coordinate 75,539, forward strand.
CGGGCATGCAGTTTGCGGTGAGCGGTTACAACGTTACCGGTGACGCGATTACGCTCAATGGCGGGCCGTCGATTATTCGCGTGGGCGACGGTACGGCTGCGGGCGCGAACATGACCGCCATCATCAGCGCATCGTTGATCGGCACCGGCGGCCTGGAGAAGGACGACCTAGGCACGCTGGTGCTTGCGGGCACGAACACCTACACCGGCGGCACCGCAGTCAATGACGGTACCTTGCAAATCTCCAGCGATGCCAATCTCGGCGATGCAGCCGGCGGCCTGAATATCGATAGCGGCACGCTGCGCAATACGGCCGCAATCGGGTCTGCGCGCGCTGTGACGATCGGGCAAGGGGGCGCCACGTTCGAGACGCAGGCCGATCTCGCTCTGACCGGTACGATCGCAGGCGCAGGTGCGCTGACCAAGACCGGTACCGGGACACTGGCTCTCGACGGCAGCAATAGCTATCTGGGCGGCACGGCGATCGATGGCGGTATGGTTTCGGTTTCCAGCGACGCCAATCTCGGCGATGCGGCAGGCGCGCTGTCGCTCGACGGCGGTACCTTGCAGAATGTTGCGACGTTCGGTTCCGCGCGCAATGTCACGCTCGGTGCTGGCGGCGGTACGTTCGATACGCAGGGCGATCTGACGCTCTCCGGTATCCTCGGTGGCACGGGAGCGCTGACCAAGAATGGTGGCGGTGCGCTGATTCTTGTCGCCGACAACAGCTATACCGGAGGCACGACAATCGCCAACGGCATATTGCAGCTTGGCAATGGCGGTACCTCCGGCGCGGTGGCCGGCAACATCGTCAACAACGGCACATTGGTCTTCGATCGCAGCGATACTTCGACGTTGGCCGGCCTTATTTCCGGTGCCGGCTCATTGGAACAGCAAGGCTCGGGTACCACCGTACTCACCGCCGCCAATAGTTACACGGGGCCGACGACCGTGCGCGGCGGTAGCCTGATCGTCAATGGCGATCAGACGGCCGCAACGGGAACGACTGCGGTCGATAGCGGCGGTACGCTCGGCGGCAAGGGCACCGTCGGCGGCGACGTTTCCATCGCCGATGGCGGCGCGCTCAGTCCGGGCGATCTCGGTGCGGCACCGGGTACGTTGTCCGTCAAGGGCAGCCTCACGATGAGCGGCGCATCCAGTCTCGACGTCAACTTCGGTCAAGCCAATGTGGTCGGTGGGCCGCTCAACGACCTTGTGCAAGTGGCTGGCGACCTGACGATCGACGGCACAGTCAACGTCTCCGTGTCTTCGGGTGGAACGTTCGACCCGGGTATCTATCGCATCATCAGTTACGGCGGCAACTTGACTAACAATGGCCTGACCGCAGGCTCGGTGCCGTCGCCGGACTACCTTCTCCAAACCTCGATCGCTCAGCAGGTAAACCTGGTCAACACCCATGGCTTGAACGTCAATTTCTGGGACGGCAACGGTACACGCGGCGACGGCCAAGTGCAGGGTGGCGATGGCGTGTGGCAGAACACGTCGGGTAACGACAATTGGACGCTCACCGATGGCACCGTCAACGCGTCGTACGCGGACAGTACTTTTGCGATCTTCGCCGGTGCCGCCGGCACCGTAACCGTCGATGCGAGCCTTGGGGCCATCAACAGTTCGGGCATGCAATTCGCCACCGATGGCTACCGCGTCGAAGGCGATCCGATTGTGCTGGTCGTCGACGGCAATAACGCCCCGCCAGTCATCCGTGTAGGCGATGGCACCACGCTCGGCGCGAGCATGACGGCAACGATCGCATCGGAGCTGCAAGGTACCGCTGGCCTCGTCAAATCCGATCTCGGCACCCTGGTACTTGCGGGTGAGAACACCTATACCGGTAACACGACCATCACCGATGGCACGCTGCAATTGGGCGAGGGCGGTACGACCGGTTCGATTCTCGGCGATGTCGCCGACAATGGCACGCTTGCTTTCAATCGTTCCGACGACCATGCATTCGACGGCCAGATCTCCGGTACCGGCGGTGTGACCCAACTGGGTAGCGGCACCACCGAGTTGACCGGCACCAACACTTACACAGGCGCGACCGTCGTTCAGAGCGGCACGTTGTTGGTCAATGGCAACCAGACGGGAGCCACCGGTGCAACGACGGTTCAGAGCGGCGCCACGCTCGGCGGTGTCGGCACGATCGGTGGCGATGTCATCGTGGCCGATGGTGGCACGCTGAGCCCAGGGGCTGCGACGGGTGCCGCGGGTACGCTTATCATCGACGGCAGTCTTGCACTCAGCGCGAATTCGACGCTGGAATATCAGCTCGGTCAGGCCGGTACACCGGGCGGGGCAACCAACGATCTGACCGTGGTGCACGGCAACCTCACGTTGGACGGCGCGCTCAATGTATCGACAACAGCGGGCGGCACCTTCGGTGCAGGCGTGTATCGCCTTTTCGACTATGACGGTACGCTTACCGACAACGGTCTCACGCTCGGTACGCTGCCAAGCACCGGCGCCTTCGTGCAGACCTCGTTGGCCAATCAGGTCAACCTCGTCAGTACGCAAGGCCTGACGCTGAGTTTCTGGGACGGTCCAGGCCACGCGAACGACGGCGCCATCACGGGCGGCGACGGTACCTGGCGTCTCGCCGACAACGATTATTGGACCGAAGCTACCGGCACCATCAACGCGCCGTACTCCAATGGTTCGTTTGCTGTCTTTGGCGGCATGGGTGGCACGGTAACCATCGATAATTCGAACGGTCAGGTCACGGCATCGGGCATGCAGTTCGAGACCGACGGCTATCGCCTCACGGGCGGTGCGATCGAGCTGGCCGGCAGCGCCGCCACGATTCGCGTGGGCGACGGTACCGCTGCTGGCGCAGGCATGACGGCGACGATCGACTCCGCACTCACTGGCGGCGCCATGCTGGTGAAGGACGACCTGGGTACGCTCGTGCTCACCGGCTCCAATACGTACAGTGGTGGCACCGATGTGCATGCCGGTACGTTGCAGGTAGCAAACGACGGCAACCTCGGCTTGTCGTCGGGCAGCCTGTCGATCGACGACGCGACACTGCACACCACGGGCAATATCCTGACCAGCCGCACCGTCGGCCTGGGCGGTGCGGCCACCATCGATACCGATGGCGGCACTACGCTCACATTGAACAATGGCATCGGCGGTGCCGGCAGTCTCACGAAGGCCGGTGCGGGCACGCTGATCCTGGGCGGTGCGTCGACCTATAGCGGAGCTACGACAGTAGCCGAAGGCACCTTGAACGCGGCGGTGGACAATGCGTTCAATGTCTCGTCCGCGGTGACGGTGCAGCAGGCCGGCACGCTGGATCTCGGTGGTCATGTCCAGCACTTGGCGTCGCTGACCAACGCAGGTGCGATCAACTTCGGTATCGCACCCGGTACCACGTTGACTGTGCAAGGTGACTATGTGGGCCAGGGCGGTACGTTGAACTTCAACACCGCTCTGGGTGACGACACCTCCGCGACGGATCAGTTGGTCGTTGTTGGCAGTACGTCGGGTAACACGACCGTACACGTAAGCAACGTCGGCGGTGCGGGCGCGCAGACCACGCAAGGTATCAAGCTGATCGATGTACAAGGGGCTTCGAACGGTACGTTCGCGCTGCAGGGCGATTATGTGTTCCAGGGCGATCAGGCCGTGGTGGCAGGTGCGTATGCCTATCGCCTCTACAAAGGTACGGATGCGAATCCGGGCGACAGCGATTGGTATCTGCGTTCCGCCCTGATCGACGGCGGTCAAGGTAACGGTTCGGCCCCGCTGTACCAGCCAGGCGTGCCCATGTACGAGGCCTACGCCGGTATCCTGCAACAAATCAACGCGCCGGAGACACTATTCCAGCGCACGGGCAACCGTGTCTGGGCGGGCGATGCGATGCAGGATGGCATGGAACCTGGCGAAGGTTTGTGGATGCGTGTGGAAAGCGGCGACCAGACGCTCAAGCCGGAAGTCACCACCAGCAGCACGAACTACGATATCTCGGCATGGAAATCCGAAGCCGGCATCGATGCCACGGTAAGCAATGGCGAAAGCGGCAAGCTGGTAGCCGGCGGCACCTTGCAATACGGTCGCTACCAGTCGAACGCCAGCTCTGTTTACGGTCAGGGCCGCATCAAGACCAACGCCTATAGTGTGGGCGGTTCGTTGACCTGGTACGGCGAGAACGATTTCTATGTCGACGGCCAGGCACGTTGGACAAGCTTCGACTCCGATCTGCGTTCCACCACCCTCTCGCAGCTGCTCAAAGACGACAACAAGGGCAGCGGCTATCTGGCCGGCGTAGAAGTGGGTCAGCGTCTGCACCTGGGCGATCTGTGGTCCGTCGTGCCGCAAGCGCAGGTGAGCTATGGCAATGCCCAGTTCGACGGCTTTTCCGATGCGTTCGGTGCGCGCGTATCGCAGCAGCAGGGCAGCGCGACGACCGGGCGCCTTGGCGTGACGATCGACTATCGCCAGGCCACTCAGGGCACGTACGGCTCTGCGACGACGCACCTGTATGCCATTGCCAATTTGTATCGCACCTTCGGTGACGGTGCTCGTGTCGTCGTAGCGGGTACCGATTTCACCACGCGCAACGAGCGGCTATGGGGCGGCTTCGGCCTCGGCGGTTCGCGCGACTGGGCAGACGGTCGCTATTCGGTATATGGCGAACTGCAAGCGCAGACCGGATTGAAGAATTTCGGCGATAGCCATGCCCTGAATGGCACGATCGGGTTCCGCATGCGCTGGTAACGCTCGGTCTTCGAGACCTTGCACACGGCGGTTGTCTCTTGTGAGGCTGCCGTGTGCAAGGGCATCGAAACGAGAGCCACATTGCCGTAGACCCGCTCGATCCACCCGTTTATCACGCGCCAGCGCCCGCTGGTCACAGGGTGCTTGTCAGTGCCGTGCAAGTGGCCACAGTGGTCGCTCCTTACCGCATCGGACAAGAGTGCGCCGTGGCTACCTTCGATCCTCGTATGTCATTGTTCGGCGCCATGCTTGCCGGCGCGTTGCTGTCTTCGATAGCCGCCGGTCCACAAGCAAAGGATGTGGCAGCTCCGGAGCACCGTTTCGCGTTAACCGGCGAACCCAGGTCGCCTAAGCTCTTCGCCGCCGGCATTATTTCTGGGCCGGCGAGCGACGCCTCACCGGCGTTTACGCCCGATGGAAGTACGGTGTTCTTCACGCGATCCAATAGTTCCCATCATGTCATCCTGGTATCGCACAAGACTGGGACTACCTGGTCGAAGCCGGACGTCGCACCGTTTTCGGGGGTATGGCGCGATCTGGAACCTGCCATGGCTCCTGATGGGTCTTATCTGATTTTTTCGTCGAATCGTCCCGCAGGCGAAGGACGGATCGCGCTCGATGGTGCGTGGGGCGGAAAGGCCTATCCGGCTAGCGGCGGCAATCTCTGGCGTGTCAATCGACAGGGTGGCGGTTGGGGCAAGCCCGTCCGACTTCCGGATACGATTAATCGTACGGCCAATGTTTTTTCGCCAAGCATCGCTGCCAACGGCGATCTTTATTTCATGCAACCCGATACCGCAGGCAGTTTCCATATTTTTCGCGCGACTTATCGAGACGGAACGTACGAAGCGCCGGTAAAAGTCGCTCTGGGAGATGCCAATACCCAGGAGGTGGATCCCGCAGTGGCACCGGACGAATCGTTCATTGTCTATAGCTCGATGCATCCGCAATTGCACGACAAGCAGCGACTGCACATTGCGTTTCGACGGGGCGGCGGCTGGAGCGACCCCATCGATCTGGGCGATGTCGTGAACGAAAACGGCAGCAATATCGAAGCCCGCCTGGGTGCCGATCATCGCACGCTTTACTTCAGCACCAATACGGTGCCGCCTGCATTGCCTGCGCCGACACCGGAGCAAACCGCATACGCGCTGCAGGAGATGCAGTTATGGGCCAACGACAACGAAAATATCTGGTACGTGCCCCTTGAACCCTGGCTGGACTCGCACTCGGATAGAAAGTAACGATTGCCTCTCATGGAGCATGACAGAAGGTTCGGGCACCGCAGGAAATAAGGTATGGTGATGGTCGTATGACGTATGGAGCGGGCCGGCCTGTCAGTCCAGGCAGAGGCCCACGTCATGGCTGTCAGCGGATGGAAGAAGAGTGAGCCTTTTCGATACCCGTGCTCTCGGGCGTTAAGAGGACATTATGGTGCGGTCCCCTAAAAATTCTGCCCCTGCAAGCGGCTCTGGGGAGTCCCCGGTGCCGTCGCCGGGGGAGTCCGGCACATTGACTCCGCGAGAGGCTGAAGTGCTGAGATTCCTCACGATGGGCTATGTCGGGTTGCTCAAAAGCGATAGAAAAGTTCTGGCTTCGCTAGCGGCCAAAGGGTTGGCACAGAACATTCTGGGCGGATGGTTGACGACGGCCTCGGGGAAGGAGCGCGTGCAGGAGCTTGAGCTTGCCGCGGCGCAGACGAAGGAAAAGCCTTCCGGCAGTTAGCCCGGCGGCTATCTCGCTCAAGGGACTTGACTCTGGACCTTGATCGAGGGTCTAGACTTGAGCCATGAACACAGCTCATCCCCTGACCATCGGTGCTGTCGCCAAGCGCGTCGGTGTGAATATCGACACGATCCGCTACTACGAGCGTGAGGGTTTGCTGCCCGAGCCGGAGCGGCGAGCCTCCGGTTATCGCAGCTATGACGAGAGCGCGATCCGGCAGCTGCGGTTTATACGTCGTGCGAAAGATCTTGGCTTTACACTGGAGGAAATCCGCGATTTGCTTGCACTCTCGGCGGATCGCCATCGCGGTGTGAAGGCCGTCAAGCAGCGTGCGCAGCAGCGACTGGCGGCGATCGACGCACGCATTGCCGAGCTGACGCGAGTTCGCGACGGTCTTGAGCAACTGGTCGAGGCATGTCCCGGCCACGGTTCGCCCGATCGATGCCCGATCCTGCGTGCGCTGGTCGACGAGGACGGGCAATGAGCGCCGCGCATACGTGTAGCAATGGCGGGCATGCGGCGCCGCCTGCCAAGGCGGCCGATCCGGTCTGCGGCATGACGGTGGATGCCGCTACCGCCAAGCATGTGGCCGAGCATGCCGAACGCACTTATTACTTCTGCTGCGCGCGCTGCAAGGAGAAATTCCTGGCCGAGCCGGCCCGCTATCTACAGCCGGCGGCAGATGACTCCAAGCCGATGCCGGCGGGCACGCGCTACACG
>NZ_DATCRY010000020.1:0-25218 GCF_036568765.1 Dyella sp.
CCAAGTAGGCGGGGCGTGGCCGGCGCAGGCGCTGCGCGGCCATGCACGATGGCGAAAATGACAGGTACAAAAAGTAGTGTGGCGAAGGTGGCGAACAGCAGGCCGCCAATCACGGCGCGGCCCAGCGGCGAGTTCTGCTCCTGCGTAAGTGCCATCGGGAGCATGCCGATAATCATGGCAAGCGCGGTCATGCAGACGGGGCGGAAGCGCGTGAAGCCCGCTTCCAGCGCTGCCTTCAGCGCATCGCCGTGGACCTCCAGACGTTCGCGACAGAAGCTCACGACCAGGATCGAGTTGGCGGTGGCTACGCCCATGCACATGATCGCACCGGTCAAGGCAGGCACCGAAAGACTGGTATGTGTCAGGAACAGCATCCAGACAATGCCGGCAAGCGCTGCGGGAAGCGCGGTAATGATCACGAACGGATCCAGCCAGGATTGGAAATTGACCACGATCAGCAGGTAGATCAGCACGATTGCGCCCACCAGACCGAACAACAGGCCGCCGAAGGCCTCGTTCATCGTGCCGACCTGGCCATGCAGGCTGACCAGCGTGCCTTTCGGACGCGTCTGCGTGAACCGGTCCAGCACCTTTTGCACGTCGTGCGACACGCCGCCGAGATCGCGGTCCTGGATCGACGCGTAGATGTCGTAAGCCGGCATGATGTTGTAGTGCGACACGACCGCATCGCTGGGGCCGCGTGTGAAGTTGGCCAGACCGCCGAGGATCTGCGTGGCGCCGCTGTTGGACGAGGTGACCGGCAAGCCGGTCAGGTCGGCCATCGAGTCCATCAGGTACTGCGGCGTGGCGGCGACGATGGCATATGAGACACCGTTCCGGGGGTTGAGCCAGAAGGCCGGAGCGACCTGGGAGCTGCCTGCCAGGGAGGCGACCATGCTGTTGGTGATATCGCGCTCGGTGATGCCCAGACTGTCGGCACGAACGCGATCCACGCTGACGTTCAGCTGCGGATAGCTCGAGCTTTGCTGGAGGCGGACGTCGACAATGCCGGGAATCTTGCGCATTTCCTTCATGATGGCCATCGCGTAAGCCTCATTACCGGCGCGGTCGCGGCCTGCAATAGAAACATCCAGCGGTGCCGGTGCGCCGAAGTTGAGAATCTGGCTGGTCATGTCCGAAGGCAGGAACGCGAACTGGGTGCCAGGAAATTCGCGAGGCAACCGTTCGCGCAGCGACTTCATGAACTCGGCGCTTTGGCGGTGACCGTCCTTGAGCACGACTTGGATATCGCCATCCTGCGGGCCAATGGTACCGCTGCTGTTATAGACCAGATTGGTGCCGCTGAGCGGCAGCCCGATGTTGTCGATGATGGTGTCCAGCTCGTCGGGAGGGATGACTTTGCGGATCGCTCGCTCGATCCCATCGAACTCGGCGGCGGTTTCTTCTACACGCGTGCCCATCGGCGCGCGCACGTGCAAGGAGAGCGAGTCGGAATCGATCGAGGGGAAGAAATCGCGCCCGAGCGTCGGCAACAGCACGAACGAGATCAGGACGAAGCCCAGGAAGCCGAGCACGAAGCGTTTGCGGTTTTCCAGCGCGACCGCCAGCGTGGCGTAGTAGGCGTCGCGGATACGAGTAAATCTATGCTCGAATCCTTGCTGGAAACCCACCAGACCGGAAACGATGGCATTGCGGCGGCGCGGCGGGTGCTGATCGCCTTCGTGGTGGTTGATGTAGGGGTCTTCGGGATGATCTCCGTGGCCCGGCTCGGTGCGATGTGGCTTGAGCAAGTACATCGCCAGCGTCGGCACCAGGGTGCGCGACAGCACGAATGACGAGGCCATGGCGAAGATCACTGCCAGCGCCATCGGGCGGAACAGGAAGCCGGCGATGCCGTTGAGCATGAACATCGGCACGAAGACGATACAAATACATAGCAGCGAAACGAACGCCGGGCCGACGATCTGCTTGGCACCGTCCATGATTGCCGTCATGACATCTTTGCCTTGCTCCAGATGCCAGTTGATGTTTTCGATCGTTACGGTGGCGTCGTCGACCAGGATGCCGACGGCAAGCGCCAGTCCGCCCAGCGTCATGACATTGAAGGTCTGGCCGAAGGTGGCCAGTAGCGCGATGGCCGACAGGATCGAAAGCGGGATCGACAGTGCAATGATGACGGTCGAGCGCCAGCTTCCCAGGAACAAGAGGATCATGGCCGAGGTAAGCAACGCGGCGATGATGCCTTCGCGCGCCACCGATGTGATTGCCGCTTTGACGAACAGCGATTGGTCGCTGAGCAGGTTTGTCTTCAGCGACTTGGGTTGGGTTTCCTGGATCAGCGGAAGCAGCTTCTTGATGCCCGCGACGACATCGAGTGTGGAAGCATTGCCATTCTTGAGCGCTGGCATCAGGACGGCACGCTTGCCGTCGACGCGCACGATATTGTTCTGTGGCGGCGCGCCGTCTCGCACGTGTGCAACGTCGCCGATGGTGATGGTCGCGCCGTTGACCGTCTTGATCGGCATGCGGTTCAGTTCATCGATCGCGGTAGGGCTATTGTTGAGCTGGATGTGATACTCGTAGGTGCCGATCTTGGCAGTACCCACAGGAATGATCTGGTTCTGGGCGCTCAGTGCATTGCCCACGTCCTGGGCCGATAGTCCCTTCGCTGCAAGTGCCTGCGGATTAAGGTCCAGCGTCACCTGCTTCTGCTTTCCTCCATAAGGCGTCGGAATAGCTACGCCTGGCACCGAAATCAGCGTAGGCCGCATGAAGTTCTGCGCGATGTCGCGAATCGTCGCCTCGGACAGCTCGGTGCTCGATAGCGCCATCTGCAGAACCGGTACGGTCGAAGCGTTGTAGTTGATGATCTGCGGCGGTGTGATGCCGGGAGGCATCTGCTTGACCACGGTCTGCGAGATGGATGTCACCTGCGCAGTAGCGGTACGGATATCCACGCCCGGCTGGAAGAAGATCTTGACGATACCTACGCCGGGCAGCGATTGCGACTCGATATGCTCGATATCGTTGACCGCGGTGGTGAGCTGGCGCTCATAGTAGTAGATCACTCGGCCGGACATCTGGTCGGGCGGCAGCCCGTTATAGGTCCACACGACGCTGATCACCGGGATGCCGATATTGGGAAAGATATCGGTCGGCGTACGTAGCGCCGAAAGCACGCCGGCGATCAAGATAACTAGTGCCAGGACAATGAAGGTATACGGCTTGGAGAGAGCGATGCGGACCAGTGCTAGCATCGATATGCTCCCGGAACACATTGACATGACGCGGCGATGACAGCGCTATGGCTGAACGCACGTAAAGCGGGGAAATGGCGGTTCATTGGCGAATGACGCTTGCTCTGCCTCGGGCGATAGCGCCCGGCAGATATCGTCGTCGCGAATGCTTGTGGAAACCTTTTGGAACCTGTACCGGCTTGGAAGGCGGCAGCGGTAGCGGTAAGCCGCGGGTAGCGCGTATCGTGCCGAAGCCGCCGATGCGAGTCGTTCGGGCTTTACTGGGGGCTTATCCCGGCAGCGCCTCGATGCGGATCCTCACCAGCAATCCATGCCCGCCAGGCGACTCGAGCAATTCGATACTCCCGTCATGCAGTTGCACGGCACGTTGCACGATGCTCAAGCCGAGGCCAAAACCCTGGGAGGCGCTCTCGGTCTCCCGGTGAAACGGCTGGAATACGGCTAATCTACGTTCGGCAGGGATGCCGGGGCCGTTATCGGCGATGTCGATAACCGCTTTGTCGTGGTCGCGTAATATGGCGATATCCACTTGACCACAGGGCGGGGTGTAGCGCAACGCGTTCTCGATCAAGTTACGGAGCATCGCGGTCAATGCAACCTCGTGTCCGGAGACATGCAGCTCGGCTTCCTCATGATTGAGGCTCAGCGCGATCTCCTTCTCGGCAATCGTCGGAGCCAGCTCCTCGATCACCTCGGTAACGATGGCGATCAGATCCAGCGGCATGCGCTGCCTCGATGCGGCGCCAGCCTCCAGGCGTGCCATCGCCAGAATCTGCTCGATACGCCGGCCGAGGCGTGCCAGGCTGCGCTGGGCGTTTTTCAATGTGAATTCGATTTCGCTGGCGTTATCGGCGATCGCGGCGCTTTCCAGGTGGATCATGGTCGCGGCCAACGGCGTACGCAGCTCATGGGCGACATCGCTGGCGAAGCGATGTTCACGCTCGATTGCGTCTTCCAGTCGCTCGATCTGCTGGTTGAGCGTGAGAATCAATGGCTTGATTTCCTGGGGCGTGCGTTCCAGTGAAATCGGCCGGCGACTGCCGGGCGTGCGCTTGGCCAGCAAGCGGGTGAGCAAATCGAGCGGCCGCAGGCCGCGCTTGACCGCAAGGCTGACCAGAATAGCCAGCAGCGGCAGGCCAATCAGTAACGGCAGGCTGTGTTCCAGGATCAGGCCACGGGTGATATCCCGGCGATTGTCGTAGCGCTCGCCGATTCGGATCACCAGTCCGAAGCGATTCTTCAGGGTAAAAAGGCGCCAGCGGTGATCGTCGTGATAGATGTCGCTGAAACCGCGCTCTTGTTCCGTAGGCGGCGTAAGCACCGCGAGATTGGCGGTGGCGGCAATCAACTTGCCGCTGGGATCGTAAGCCTGGAAGCCGACCTCCGGCTCATAGTTGTGCGGATGCACCGAAACGACCACGCTGCCGCGCTGCACGTCGTTGGGCAGAGTGATGCCGGAGGTGGCGGGTGCCGGAAACGAAGATCGGCTGTACGCGATCAGGCTGCCGAGTGTCCGGCCGGCCTGGGCAAGGCGGCCGTCGAGCAGTTGGTTCATCTCGCGCTGCTCGCGGCGATAGCTGATGGTGCCCAACGGGATGAGTACGATGACCAGGACGGCGATGATCAGCCAGGTCAGGCGTGTGCGCAGACTCGCGGTCTTCATTTGGGATCCCGCGGAACCATATAGCCCACGCCGCGCACGGTATGGATGACATCGCTGCTCAACTTGCGGCGCAGCCAATGTACCTGCACTTCGATCGCATTGCGGTCTACCACCGTATCGAAGCCGTACACGGAGTTCTCCAGTGTTTCGCGCCGTACGATACGCCCGGCTCGCTCCATCAGTATGCGCAATACGGCGAACTCCCGGCGGGTCAGGGAGATGTTCTGGCCGCGAAAAGCGACCTCCATGGTCGCCAGATCCAGCCGCAAGCTGCCGACTTCCACCAGGTTGTCCGCCAAGCCTTGCGCACGGCGTGTGAGCGAGCGGATACGTGCGGCCAGTTCGCCCAGGTGAAACGGCTTGACCAGATAATCGTCGGCGCCCAGGTCCAGGCCGCGGATACGTGTTTCCAGCGCATCGCGCGCTGTCATGACCAGGATCGGCGTCTTGATGCCCTCGTGGCGGGCTTCGGCCAGCACATCCAGTCCATCTTTGCCCGGCAAGCCGAGGTCGAGCAGCGCCAGGTCGATCGAGCCATCGCGCAGCGCTCCCATGGCCTGGCGGCCGTCCGTAAGCCAGGTGACGGCGTATGACTGGTGCTCAAGCGCATGCTTGATCGCTTCGCCGAGCTCGGTGTCGTCTTCCACGAGAAGGATGTGCATGCCTGGCCGGGAGCTTAAGGAAAGTGAACGTGTGTCAGCTTGCCGCAACTTGCTTTTGCACAGCTTATGTCATGCCGATGGTGCCGTCAGTGTAGAGCGTGGTGCACATAGGCGCTTCAACATGAATTGAAGCTTTGGAACTTTTGTCGCAAGGGCTTGCCTAATCACACGTCAATTGGGTAGTTTCCTGCTATGCAGCATATTCGTCGTCAAACGCGGTTTTGCCTCATCTGCCTTCTGGGCATGATGTTGTCCGTGTTTACGGCACTGCATGCCTCTTCGTACCAGAGTTTCAAAACGTTCGATCAGGTTGCCGCGAGCGTCGTGGTGGAGCAGGGGGGCGATGCCGACAACTATGCCAAATCTCCTGTTACCTACGACATCTCCGATCTTGAGAACGTGATCCTGCCTGGGGCCATTACCCTCAGCCTCGTGTCCGGCGCCAGTGCAGCGCTCCATGCTCCGACCTGCCCGGACTTCAGTCATTGCGGAGCCTTGACTCCGCGCCCTCCAACGGCCTGACCTGAGGCCGTATAAGAGCCGTGTCTTCCCGACGCGGCTATAGCTGAATCGAATCATTCGCTCGCGCGCCGGGTAGGGCGTGTTGCGACCGATCGCGGCCTTTCCGCAGATAAGCCTTTTTCCATGCCGTTAGCTTGCTGCCGCCGGAATGTCTCCCGGTGCCTGGCGCTTGGCGATCCCCGCATTAAAAAAGAAAGAGAAGAAAACTATGAAACGATTGATCGAGGGCTTTGAGCTTTTCCGTCGCGATGTGTTCCCCGTACAGCGCGAGGTATTCAGACAGCTGGCCGACAAGCAGAGCCCCCACACGTTATTCATCACTTGCGCCGACTCGCGGATCATGCCGGAGATGATTTTTTCGGCACAGCCGGGCGAGCTTTTCGTTTATCGCAATATCGGCAACATCGTGCCGCCCTACGCACAGCATGTCAGCGGCGTGGTCGCCGCGATCGAATATGCCGTCAAGGTGTTGAAAGTCAAAAATATTGTGATCTGCGGCCACTCCGATTGCGGCGCCATGAAAGCGCTGATGAATCCGGCGGCGTTGGTGGACAAGCCATCCGTGCAGGCATGGCTCAAGCATGCCGATGTGGCCAGCTATGTGATCGCCGAGTACGGCGCAGCCATGACTCCGCTCGAAACGCTGCGTCGGCTCACCGAAGAGAATGTCGTGGGGCAGCTGGAACACCTGCGAACCCTGCCGGCGGTAGCCGCCGCGATCGCTACCGGCAATCTAGGCATCCACGGCTGGGTCTACGACATCGAGCACGCGGAGATATCCGCCTTCGATGCGCAAGCCGGCAAATTCGTCACGCTCGACCCGCAGTCGGGAGAGGTGCCGGAAGCCACACCGCATGCGCGTTTCCTGAATTCTGTCAGTACCGCGAACGCGGCATAAAGGGGCGAACATGCGAACGTATTTTTCGCAGGGATTGTTTGGCCGGGACCTGCTCGGTTCGGTCGTGGTGTTCCTGGTCGCGTTGCCCTTGTGCATGGGCATCGCGATCGCGTCGGGTATGCCGCCCGCTGCCGGCCTGATTACCGGGATTGTGGGCGGCATCATTGTCGGCATGCTGGCTGGCTCGCCGATGCAGGTAAGCGGGCCGGCAGCGGGTCTGGCGGTACTGGTATTCGAACTGGTACGCGAACACGGTGTCATGGCATTGGGGCCGGTCGTCCTGCTGGCTGGCGTGATTCAGGTGGTCGCTGGCCTGTGCCATGCGGGAGTCTGGTTTCGCATGACTTCACCCGCGGTAATTGCAGGCATGTTGTCGGGCATCGGTATTCTCATTGTCGCCTCGCAGCTGCACGTGTTGATCGATGCGGTGCCCAAGGCGCGCGGGCTGGAGAATTTTGCCGCGTGGCCGGAGGCGATGCTGGCGGCCATGAGCGATATGGAGGGTGGTGGCAACCTGGCAGCGCTTGGCGTCGGTGTGGCAACGATCGCGATCATACTGGGCTGGGAGAAGCTGCGCCCTGCCAAGCTGCGCTTCATTCCGGGCGCGCTGCTGGCTGTGGTGGGCTTGACCGCCGCAGTGCAATGGTCTGGGCTGCAAGTTAATAAGGTCGATGTGCCTACCCATCTGTTCGCGGCCATCAGCCTGCCGGGCATGGGCGATCTGGCCAATTTGATGCAGCCGTCCTTGCTGCTGGCCGCGGTGACTTTTGCATTTATCGCCAGTGCCGAAACCTTGTTGTCGGCGGCAGCCGTGGATCGCATGCATGACGGTCCGCGCACCAAGTACGACAAGGAACTGACGGCGCAAGGCATCGGCAACATAATTTGCGGATCGCTTGGTGCCTTGCCGATGACGGGCGTGATCGTACGCAGCGCAGCCAATGTGCAGGCAGGGTCGGCTACGCGCATGGCCACCATCATGCACGGTGCATGGATGCTGGTATTCGCCTTGCTGTTGCCATGGCTGTTGCGCATGACACCGGTGGCTTGCCTTGCGGGCATCCTGGTGCTTACCGGCATAAAAATGGTCAACCCGAAGCAGATCAAATCGCTTGCCGCGTACGGCAAGGGTACGGCCGCGATTTACGTGGTCACCACGGTGTCCATTGTTGCGACCGATCTGTTGACCGGCGTGGTCATCGGTTTTGCGGCATCGCTGTTCCGCCTGTCCCTGCTGTCGTCGAAGCTGAAGATCGGCCTGGATCATCACAAGCCGTCCGGCAGCGCGTCCCTGCACCTGGAGGGTTCGGCCACCTTTCTCAAGGTGCCGAGCATGGCGCGTACCCTGGAGCAGGTGCCGCCCAATACCCGTCTGAAAGTGGTGCTCGACCATCTGCATCACGTCGATCAGGCCTGCCTGGAGCTGTTGCGTGACTGGGGCCGCAGCGCGTCGGCCCGGGGGTGCGAGCTGATCGTCGATTGGAGCGAGTTGCATCGTAAGGTCGAAGGGCGGAAGGCCGCCTGACGAAGGTCCGCGCCGGCCTCGCTTCCCCTCGCGAGGCCGGCAGCGGGTGGCTTGTCGCGACTCAATGCACTCCAGCAGATAACCGGCTTCTTGAATGTGCGTCACGAACGGCGAACGACGCCGTTCTGACAAGAGGGCGGAATCATTCCACCGTTTTCGGTTTGTAGGAGCACAAGTCGCGGATGACGCAGCGAGGGCATTCGGGCTTGCGCGCTTTGCAGACGTACCGGCCGTGCAAAATCAACCAGTGATGAGCGTCCTGTTTGAATTCGGCCGGTACGATTTTTTCCAGTCTGTCTTCGACTGCGCGCACATCTTTGCCCGGTGCCAGCCCGGTGCGATTGGCGACACGGAAGATATGCGTGTCTACGGCAATGGTCGGATGGCCGAAGGCGGTATTGAGCACGACGTTGGCGGTCTTGCGACCGACGCCCGGCAGCGCTTCCAGTGCTTCGCGCGTCTGCGGTACTTCACCGTTGTATTGTTCGACTAGGATGCGCGACAGTGCGATGACATTCTTGGCCTTGCCGTTGAACAGGCCGATGGTGCTGATGTACTGCTTGAGCTTTTCCTCGCCGAGGTTGAGGACAGCTTGAGGCGTATTGGCGACCGGAAACAGCTTTTTGGTGGCTTTGTTGACACCGACATCCGTTGCCTGGGCCGAAAGCACAACGGCAACTAACAGCTCGAACGGTGTGGTGTAGTTCAATTCGGTCGTAGGGTGCGGATCGAGCTCACGCAGGCGCGTAAACAGATCGACGATGGCGGCACGCTTCACTTTTCCGAATCCTGTTGTTTAGCCTTGGCACGTGCGAGCGCGGCCAGTACCGGATTGACCGGGCCGACTTGTGTGCCGATCTGGGCCTTGCGCGCCTGAAGTTCTGCCTCGCGTCGGGCGCGTTCCCGGGCGAGGCGCCCTTCGCGACGTTGAAAATGGTTGCGTGCCCGGTCCGCATGCGGACCATCGATCTGCGCTTCCGGCATGGGCTCG
This sequence comes from Dyella sp., assembly GCF_036568765.1. Classification (GTDB taxonomy): domain Bacteria; phylum Pseudomonadota; class Gammaproteobacteria; order Xanthomonadales; family Rhodanobacteraceae; genus GSA-30. Next base: position 9,480 of record NZ_DATCRY010000020.1, read on the forward strand.
AGTGCGATGCAATCGACGGGACAGGCGGGCACGCACAGCTCGCAGCCTGTACAAGCATCGGCGATCACGGTATGCATCAGCTTGGCCGAGCCGACAATCGCATCTACCGGACAGACCTGGATGCACTTGGTGCAGCCGATGCAGTCCGCTTCGACGATGCGCGCTAGCGTGCGCGGTTTTTCGATGCCATGGGCCGGGTCGAGCGGTAACGTCGGTCGATCGAGCAGAGCGGCCAACTTGGCGATGCCGACAGCACCGCCCGGTGGGCAATAGTTAATGGGGGCGGCATCGCTTGCGATGGCCTCGGCATACGGGCGGCAGCCGTGATAGCCGCATTGCTCGCACTGTGTCTGCGGCAGCAAGGCATCGATGCGGTCGGCGAGCGTATGTGTCACAGTGCAACCATGTCCTTGGGGACAACGTACTTCTGGCCGTCATAGCGTAGCTGCGCCTGGATCTTGCCGGGGGTGCCCTTTTTCTCCTGGCACTGCTGTTGTTTGTCGAGATAGTTGCTGCTTTCCTCGCGCGTACCGGCGACATCGATGTCGACCAGCCCATGGGTTGCTGTCTTGCCCATGGTCAGCACGACATGGCTGTCGCTGAAGGTGCCGGCGCAGTTGGTATCCCATTCGCCGTTGTTGCGCGATACGACCATGCCGTCGAGAACTGCGCGCAGCTTGCCATCGATCGTCGCAAACAATGCGAGGTCGACTTCGCCAAAGGGATTCGCGCGCGAGCTGCCTTCCAGAGTCTTGCGGATGCCGAAGGCCGGCGTGCCTGGTGCCAGCTGGTAGCGGGCGGTATCCAGGGCCAGACCTGTAATGCGTACGGCATCGTCGTTCATATAACCTTTCAGGCGCACGCGCTGCTGTACTTTCAGGCTTTTGCTGTCCAGTACGAGGATGTCCAAGTCGCCGCTGTGTTCGTCATCGCTGCCCGATGCCATCAGCGGTACCAGTGCCAGGATGAATTCCGGATGTGCGGGCCAGCTCTTGCAGACGACCTGCTGTGCATCGTCGGCGTCGCCACCGGGCAGGGCGATGGCGTATTCATCGAGTCTATAGCTGCCGCCGGCATGCGTCGCTGTGGGATAGGTCTGGTGCACGATAGCTTCGGCTTGCACACACTCGGCGTTTGCTGGCGCGGCCCATATGCCGCACAACAGCAGGACAACCAATGAGAATGTGCGATGTAAAAACATGCTTGGCATCCTGGCTGGCTTGAGTCGAGCGCGCGTCGATGGGAAGAGCATCGACGCGAAAGGCAGGAGGGCAATCGTTAGCGCACCGTGGCGCCAGGCTGCGCGCCGGAGTCGGCATCGAGTAGGAACAGGTCGCTGCCGCCGTCGCCAGCCGAAAGAATCATGCCTTCGGATACGCCGAAACGCATCTTGCGTGGCTCCAGGTTGGCGATGAACACCACATTGCGGCCGACCAGCTTTTCCGGCTGGTCATAGGCGGCACGTATGCCTGAAAAAATCTGCCGCTTGCCGAGCGGACCCGCGTCGAGCTCGAAGCGCAGCAGCTTGTTCGAGCCATCGACGAACTCGCACACCAGAACCTTGCCCACGCGCAGGTCGAGCTTGGCGAAATCGTCGATGCCGATGGTGGCGGTTTCGGTTGGGCTGGCGGCGGCGTTCATGGTTTTGCTGGGTTCCTTGGTTTTTTTCTTGGCGGCAGGGGCCGGCGGTTCGGTGCCGAGCGACTCCTTCGATGCCTCGACCATCGCCTCGATCTGCTTCGGATCGATACGTGCGAGCAGAGGCTCGAAAGCTTTGACAGTGTGATTGTGCAGCTCGGCGCGCGCGTCGTCGAAGTCCGCAATCGGCGCGTCGAGGAAAGTCTCGGCCGCGGCGACCGTGGCCGGCAGGATCGGCTTGAGCAGGCCGGCCAGCAGGCGGAATGCGGCCAGCGCAAACGAGCACACCCGATGCAGTTCGTCCCGGCGGCTTTCGTCTTTGGCCAGTACCCACGGCGCCTTGGCGGCAATGTGGCCGTTGACCAGGTCGGCCATGGCAACGAAGCGGCGCGTCACTTCGGCGAACTCGCCATCGCGATAGAGCGAGTCGATATCGTCGTATTGCAGAAGCAGTGCCTGCCACAGTGCGGCCTCTTCCTCGCCGAAAGCGGGAGCAAGACGACCGTCGAAGAATTTCTGCACGAAGCCGGCGGTACGGCTGGCGATGTTCACCCACTTACCGACCAGGTGCGAATTGACGCGTTCCTCGAAGGCTTTCAGATCCAGGTCCACGTCCACTGGCGTGTCGCCGAGCATGCTGGCGAAGTAGTACCGCAGGAAGTCCGGATTGAGACCGGCGTTGAGGTAGGTACGGGCCATGATGAAGGTGCCGCGCGATTTGGACATCTTCGCGCCGTTCACCGACAGGTAGCCATTCACATGCAGCGCTGTGGGCGTGCGGAAATCCGCGCCGTGCAGCATCGCCGGCCAGAACAGACCGTGGAAGTTGATGATGTCCTTGCCGAGGAAGTGATGCAGTTCGGCGTGGCTGCCCGGTGCGAGGAAATCGTCGAAACGCAGCGCGGTGCGATCGCACAGGTTCTTGAAGCTGGCCAGATAGCCGACGGGCGCATCCAGCCAGACGTAGAAGAACTTGCCGGGCGCGTCGGGAATCGGAAAGCCGAAGTACGGCTCGTCGCGCGAGATATCCCAGTCCTTCAGGCCACCGTCCAGCCATTCGCCCAACTTGGCCGCCACACCTGCGTTCATGACGGGCGCGCCGCCCGTGAACTTGCCGCCGATCCAGTCACGCAGCAGCAGTTCGAATTTGCTCAGCTCGAAGAAGTAATGTTCCGAGTCGCGCAGTATGGGCGTGGCGCCGGACATCACCGAATACGGATCAATCAGTTCGGTCGGCGCATAGGTTGCACCGCAGTTCTCGCAGTTGTCTCCGTACTGGTCCGCCGTGCCGCAATTGGGGCATGTGCCCTTGATGTAGCGGTCCGGGAGGAACATTTCCTTCTGCGGGTCGTACAACTGCTGGATCGTGCGCTTGGCGATATAGCCGCTATCGCGCAGTCGTGTATAGATGAGCGAGGCCAGATCGCGATTTTCCGGCGAGTGGGTGGTGTGGTAGTTGTCGTAACTGAAATGGAAATCCGCGAAATCGGCTTCGTGGCTGGCCCGGATCTCTTCGATGAATGCTTCGGGCGTTTTGCCGGCCTTTTCGGCGGCAAGCATGATCGGCGTGCCGTGCGCATCGTCGGCGGCGACGAAAATCACCTCGTTACCCATCATCCGCCTTGCGCGTACCCAGATATCGGTCTGGATGTAGCCAAGCATATGGCCCAGGTGAAGGTGGCCGTTGGCATAGGGCAGGGCATGAGTGACGAGTAGTCGGCGGGACATTATCTGATCGATGAGTGGCTAGCTTTTCATTATGGCATGGTGCGTTGCAGTGGTTTATCGGGAATCGGACGTGGCGCGCGATAGTTTGTGATGGGCTACATGAGGGCATGAGGCCGTTGCTTGATAGCGAATGGGGGGTACGACCTCCGATTGCATGTTTATGCATGTTTTGGTACATTTATGCACGTTGCTTCTGTCTCGAGCCGAACCGTGCAATCCCCGCTTCCCATGGCCGCCGCGCTTCCCGCTTGGCTTAAGCCGGCCCGTCGCGCCACTCGACTGATTTTTCTGCTTTCCGGCATTGCCATGTCGGCCTGGGCGCCCATGGTGCCGTATGCCAAATCGCGGCTGGGGCTGGACGATGCCCAACTGGGCCTGATCCTGCTTGCATTCGGTGGCGGTTCGATTCTGTCGATGCCGCTGACAGGCTGGCTGGTGCATCACGTAGGCATGCGCAAAGTGATCGTCGGTGCGGGCGTGGCGCTTTGTACCGTGCCGCCACTGTTGGCCTGGGCGCCGACTGCGAACGTGCTGATCTTCGGTCTGCTGTATTTCGGCATGGCGCTTGGTGCGATAAATGTGGCGATGAATGCGCATGCGGTGGAAGTGGAGCGCAGCGACGGTCGTGCGCTTATGTCCGGGTTCCATGGACTTTTCAGTCTGGGTGGCTTGACTGGTGCGGCAGCGGTCAGCGCCTTGCTGGCGACCGGATTACCGCTGCTAGCGTGCAGCGCTGCGGTATCGACTGTCCTGGCCGCGATCGTTGTGAGCCAGCGCGATAAGTTATTGGATCATGTGCACGACGAAGCTGCGGAGCGGCCGCCGTTGCGTCTGCCTGGCACGATGGCCGTGCTTCTCGGGTTGCTGTGCTTTGCCAGCTTCATGGCCGAAGGTTCCATGCTCGATTGGAGCGCTTTGTTCTTGCGCGATTTCCGCGATGTCGCGGCCAGTGCGGCGGGTATCGGCTATGCCTGCTTTTCGATCGCGATGGCCTCGGGACGCCTTATCGGCGATCGTATGATCCAGCGGCTTGGCCCGGTGCGCATGGTGCGCTTCGGCGCGGCGCTCGCGGCGGCCGGCTTCGCCGTGGTCGCCGTGGTGCCCTGGGCCACCGCTTCGCTGATCGGCTTTGTCTTGATCGGCCTGGGCGCCTCCAACATCGTGCCGGTGATGTTCAGCGCGGCCGGTCGCCTGCCGGGAGCATCGCCGGCAATGTCCCTCGCCGCAGTCACCGTGCTGGGCTACGCAGGTCTGCTCATCGGGCCGGCCCTGATCGGCTTTATTTCCAATGCCAGCAGCCTGGCCTGGGCCATGGTATTCCTGGCCGGATTGCTGGTTGTGGTGATGGCCAGTGCGAGGATCGTCCGCCGATGAACGGAGCATCGATGGATACTGTCGTATTCGATCTTGGCGGCGTGTTGATCGACTGGAATCCGCGCTATCTCTATCGCCGATTGTTCGACGATGAGGCCGCGATGGAGCATTTCCTGGAGCATGTATGCAACAGCGCCTGGAACGAACGGCAGGATGCCGGCCGTCCCTGGCACGAAGCGGTGGCCGAATTGAGCGCGGCGCATCCGCAGCATGCCTCGCTGATCGAGGCCTATTGGCACCGCTGGGAGGAAACCCTCGGCGACGCTATCGAGGAAACCGTCGCATTGCTCGCCGCGCTTAAGCGTCGCGGCTTGCGCTTGTACGCCTTGACCAACTGGTCCGCGGAAACCTTCCCTGTAGCGCTGCGTCGCTTCGAATTCCTCGGCTGGTTCGAGGGCATCGTGGTTTCGGGAAGCGAACGATTGATCAAGCCCGATCCGGCGATCTTCCGGCGATTGTTCGAGCGTTATGGCATCGAGCCCGCGCGCGCGGTGTATATCGACGATGCCAAACGCAACGTCGAAGCCGCCGAACGGCTTGGCATGCGTGCGTGCTGGTTCCGCGAGCCGGCGGCATTGCGCGAGCGACTAGTCGGATGGGGCCTGATCGAGACGGAGTTGGCGCATGGCTAAGCTGCGCGCTGACATTCCGGCGGGTGAGATCATGCCGCAAGAAAGGCAGCAACGCATCGTGCAGCGGTTGCGCAGCCACGGGCGCGTCGTAGCCGCTGAACTGGCAGTCGAGTTCGAAGTGTCGGAGGATTCGATCCGCCGCGACTTGCGCGAACTGGCCGCGCAGGGCCTGTGCAAGCGCGTCTATGGCGGTGCCTTGGCGCTAGCGCCGGGAGGCACCACGCTCAAGCAGCGCGCTGGCGAGAATATTGCTCGCAAGCAAGCTCTGGCACGCAAGGCGGTCACCCTGGTGCGCGCTGGGCAGATCTTGTTGATGGATGCTAGCAGTACCAACACGATCATTGCCGCGGCCTTGCCTGAGCGTTCCGATCTGACCGTTGTAACCAATGCGCCAGATATCGCCCAGGTCCTGATGGACAAAGAGGGTGTTGAGATCCTGTTGATAGGCGGCCGCGTCAACCGGCGCTTGGGCGCTACGATGGGTGCGAAAGCATTGCTCGATATTCAACGCGTTCGAGCCGATATCTGTTTTCCTGGAGCTTGTGCCATCGATGCGCAAAGCGGGTTGTGGGGTTTTGATAGCGAGGAAGTCCAGCTCAAGCGAGCCATGATCGAGTCTGCTGGAGCAGTGGTCGTGGTCGCTACAGTCGACAAAATAGGTGTGGCGGCGACACACCACGTTGCCGATATCGAGGACGTGCAGTATCTGATTGTGGAGAACGACACCAACGAAGCGAGTGTCGATGCCTTTGTCCGCCAGAATGTTTCTGTTTTGTACGCCGATTTGCCTTGAGGCTTCTATCTTTCCGACTACAGGAAGCTTCGACTTTTCCCGTGTATTTCGTCTCTTTTTCAGGTGTTCTGTTTGGTAGAAGGCTTACAGTTTTCTCTTTGTCAGAGACGTAAGTTGGTTGTGCCTGCCGCACGAGGTGGCGGGTTATCTATCGAAGGAGTACTGAAATGGGTTATTTTTCGTCATTTAGTTCGAGCCCGCTTGTCCAGTCTCAGGACGCCGATGGCACCGAAGCGGCTCAAGGCACCGTGTTGTCCGTGGAAGAGGCTGCCGAGATCGACACCCAGGATTGATGGGTGATATAGCCAACGAGCCTCTTGGAAGAGGCTCGTTTTGGCTTTGGATTGGGTCAGGCAGATGAATATGGATGTTGTAGAAGAGCGTGCAATCGGTCTCGATGCGGCGGAGAAGCGCATCGACCGATTTTTGGAGCAGCAAGGTCTTGTCTGCCAATTGGAATCCCATGGCGGAGCTTATGGCGTCTGCTTTGCTCGCCTGTACGATAGTGAGGTGCAAATATCGACTGGTGCCGGCAAGGGAGACCTGGTTTCCGCGCGCGTTGGCGCTAAATACGAAGCCGTGGAGCACTGGCTGACGGAATATGATGCACATGTCCAGAGCAAGCTCCTGCCGGTGAACCGGGTGCTTGCATATGGCGGTCGGGGAGACGTCCCACTTTCGTTGTTGAGGGCACAATCCGATACTCGCTTGCTATGCCGCTCTTTCATCGACATATTGGATGGAGCTACCTTTTTCTCTCCGCTCATGTTGTTTGTTCCTGGGTACGACAAGGCGGTCGTGTCCGGTGATTCCTGCGATTACCGCGGCCTGAGGCGGTACGCAAGCAATAGTGGAACGGCTATCGGTGCAAATAGCGACGAAGCCATGCTGCACGCTCTCAATGAGTGCGTTGAGCGCGATGCGTTATCGCAGTTTCTGCTGAGATATTTCTACTATGAGCGCGACGATCCATTAAGGCGTGTGGATCCAGCTTGTTTGGGGGCGAGAGAGTATTCGCTTTACGAGTATCTGGAGTCGACCTTTTCCACGGAAGTCGTCCTGCTTGAGATATCTACGGAGTTCTGCGTCACGACTTGCCTTGCGTTTTTCAAAGGAAGGTACGACGGCCCGCATATCTATGGCGTAGGCGCGTCGATCAATCCATGGCATGCCGCTTATCGGGCGCTTGCCGAATTGTTGCAGTTGCACCATGTCCATGAATTGGGCCTTGTTCGTAGTGACTCGATAAAGGCAATGAGCGCACTTGAACGCTATCCAGCGTTGCATCGTGCGCTTATGTTCGATATTCGGACGCTAACGAGTATTCCGACACGCGAGATTAAATTGGAATGCATCGATGCGGGAGGCCTGGCACGGCAGGTTGACTGCATTGCACGATCGCTTGCAACGCACGGTTTCAAGGCTGGCGCCTGTATGTTGAGGGATGGCGATGTAGCGTTGGTATGTGTAGCCGTCCAGGGTTTTGAGCGCTTCTTCATCGTCGGCAGCGGTAACGTTGTGCTTCCGGGGTATCGGGGTCAGCGGCTGAAAGGTTTGGCGGAATGAGTGACCTTGCGCGGTTCGAGTCTGAAGTTTCGCTATCGTTGCAATATGAGGCACGCCGTGCGGAGGCGGGAGGGATCGAGGCATTCGTCGAGGCCTCGTGCTTGGCGTGGCAACATTGGTTTGTACTTTGCAGTCAAGGAGAGAACTGGCTTGGGCGCAAATTCCTGGTCCGTAAAGCGGGTCGTTGGGATGCCACGAGCATCTTGCAGCCATGGATGCTGATGGGACGTCTCCTTGCCGTTGAGCGGTCTGCAGAGGGCAGAGTGTTCCGTTACTGCAGCTTGAATCTCGAACAGGCGGAGTCCATCTTCGATTTGGCGCTGTCCGATCCGTCAGCCGCGCTGCGCTTTCCCTTTCCTTGTCTGGACGACTCTGGGGACGAATGGATTGTTCCGGTCGATAGATGGCAGGGTTCGACCGGTTTGGCTGCTAGCCTGGATGGGAATGAAGAACACTTTCGCAGGCATTCGCTCGATATCCTGGCATCCCGTCTGATGCCTGGAGCGCTGATTTATGACCCCGCTTGTTCCACCGGGACCTTCATCGCGACCATGGCCATGGCGTTACCCGATATCCGATGTGTCGGTTCGGACATATCCCAGGACATGATCGGTTTTGCGCGTCAGCGTGCAGCATGCCCGAATCTTCGTCTGCAACAGGGGGACGCGAGAGAGCCATGCTGCGACGATGGAAGCTGCGATGTGGTGTTCGTGCGCTTTCTCAATGCCGAAGTGGTTTATCGACGTGATGCATACGCTTGTTTCGCCAGATTGCGCCGGCTGCTCAAGCCAGGGGGGGCTATGCTTGTTTTCGGGCACACCCCCGTTTTGCTGCCACTGGCACGCCTTTCCCACAAATGGGGGCTGCGAGTGAACTCAAGTCTCGCCAGGAGGCCGGGACGCCGGGAACTGTTCGAATTCTATGTGCTTGAGGCGGTATCGTGATCCGGCGGCTGCTTGGGGAAGGTATCTATCACACTGGCGATGGGCATGAACTTTATTGGTCGCATCACGGGACGCCAGGCACTTTTCCGTGGATATTCCTGCATGGAGGGCCTGGCGGAAAAAGCGTAGCGGACCATCTGACGTTTTTCGATCTGAATCGCACGCAGGTTGTGCTATTCGACCAGCGTGGATGCGGTTATTCGTCGCCGCAAGGCAGCGTCGTTAACAACACGACGGAGTTACTATTGAGCGATATTGAGGCCTTGCGCGAACAGTTCGCTTTCGGCAGCATCGGCCTGCTCGGCATCTCATGGGGTAGTTGGCTTGCCTTGCGTTACCGGCATCTATTTCCGCATCGTGTCGCCAAGCTTGTGACGGCCTGCCTGTTCGTACCGGCGCCATCGGTGCTGGAAAGCTTCCTTGACGTGACGCTGTCTTCGATGGGGCGCGACCGGGCAAGTGTTGACATCGTCGAACTCTATGACGCTCTTTGCAGTGACGATGCAGTGAGACAGCACGGTGCGGCTCGCGTGTGGCTGCGGGCCAATCTGGAGCTTGCCGGGCGGAGCATGGGGGGCGATGTGCTGGAGGCCTTCATCGATAAGGAGGCTATCGCTTCCATCCGCATCGAGTTGCACTATCTCCTGCATGGCTTCGGCGATATGACTCTGGGCGCTTCAGTCGAACCTGCGCCGATCGTCATTCAAGGTAGGCATGATGTATTGGGTATGAAAAGCCTGGAATGGTTGCAGCGGGTAGAACATCCTCAGATACAGATCTATGGCGTGGGGCACGAACCGTTTCATCCAACCATGCACGAAGCCATCCGGTTGTCGCTAGGCGGATAGTCGCCGGTCCGGCCGGCGACTGCCCGCGGTAGACGAAGGCGCCTTACTCTTGCCGTTCCCACACCTGAGAGCGCCCAATCAGCGAAAAACCGATATAACCGTGTACATCGAGCTTGCTGCCGCCGTCGGTGGTCTGCAGTTTGACTTTGTAGACCTTGCCGTTCTTCGGATCGAGGATCTTGCCGCCATCCCATACATCGCCGTCCTGTTTGACGCCCCACAGGATGACCATGCCTTCGACGGGCTTGTCCTTGCGGTCGCCGTCGCACTCTTTGCAGATCGGGTGCGGGCCCTCGTCCGACTGCAGCACCTGCAAGACCTTGCCCTGCAGTTCGCCGTTCACTTCCGTGATCTGCACGATCGATTTGGGCTGATGGGTCTTGTCGTCGATGGTTTTCCAGGTGCCCACCGGCGTGTTCTCGGCGGCATGGCTCAGGCCAGCAGCCAGCAGCAAGGCGGCCAGACTGACAAGGCGAAGCGATGCTTTCATGAATATCCCCGTTACCGTACGAATGAGTACGGATCGAGCCTGCCCACCCCTGCCTGGGGCGTCAAGCTGCAATGCGCCATCACTGGCATAATGTGCCTCCCCTCCTTTTGAAACCGAAGCTTAGAGAATGACACAGGCCAGCGAAGCCCTGGTCCGCCGCCTGCTTGGCGCGCTGATCGATCCCCATACCGGCGCCTCTATCGGCGACGATCTCCACGCCGTCGGAGTCGACGGGGGACGTGTTTCGGTCGATATCCAGCTTGGCTACCCGGCAGGCGATACCGCCTCGGCCTTGGTCGAGCGGGTGAAGGGCACGCTTGAAGCCGACCCGGCGATCGAGTCGGCTGCCGTATCCATCGGCAGTCGAATCTTTGCGCACAAGGTGCAGGGCACGCTGGCCCCGTTGCCCCATGTGAAGAACATCATTGTGGTGGCCTCGGGCAAGGGCGGTGTGGGCAAATCCACTGTATCGGTCAATCTGGCTCTGGCGCTGGCTGCCGAAGGCGCCCGGGTCGGCGTACTCGACGCGGATATTTATGGGCCTAGCCAACCGCGCATGCTCGGTATTGCCGGCGGCAAGCCCGAGTCGCCCGATGGAAAGACCATCATCCCCTTGCAGGCACACGGTCTGCAGGCGATGTCGATCGGCTTCCTGGTCGAGGAAGAGACACCCATGATCTGGCGTGGCCCGATGGTCACCCAGGCCATGATGCAGTTGCTGAACGATTCGCGCTGGGAGCAGCTCGATTACCTGGTGGTGGATTTGCCGCCGGGCACCGGCGACATCCAGCTGACCTTGTCGCAGAAGGTGCCGGTGGCCGGCGCGGTGATCGTCACCACGCCACAAGATATTGCCTTGCTTGATGCACGCAAAGCATTGAAAATGTTTGAAAAGGTCGAGGTTCCGGTGCTTGGCGTGGTGGAAAACATGGCCACGCATATATGTACCCAATGCGGCCATGAGGAGCACATCTTCGGTAGCGGCGGCGGCGAGCGCATGGCCGAACAGTACGGTGTGGCCTATCTCGGTTCCTTGCCGCTGGATATCCGCATCCGCGAACAGGCCGACGGCGGCACGCCGACGGTCGTGGCGATGCCCGATTCGGATCTGGCTGCACGTTATCGCCAGATCGCTCGCAACGCTGCCGGTCGCCTGTCGCGTCAGCCGCGGAACAAGTCCCTCGGTCTTGGCAGGATTGTGGTGCAGGGAACGCCGTGAGCGATCGCCCATGGCGGGTGCTTGCGCTGTGCGGCAGCCTGCGTCGGGTTTCGTCCAACCGTGCCTTCCTGGAGGCAGCACGCGAACTGGCACCGCCTGAACTGGTCATCGCAGTGCATCAGGGGCTGGGCGACTTGCCGCTATTCAATCCCGATGACGAAGCCGAGCCGCTGCCGCTCGCCGCGCAAGTCTTGCGCGATGCGGTCGGTGCGAGCGATGCCTTGCTCATCGCTTGTCCCGAGTACGCGCACGGCATCCCTGGGCCGTTCAAGAACCTGCTCGACTGGTTGGTGGGTAGCCTGGAGTTCCCGGGCAAACCCGTTCTACAGGTCAATACCTCCGGGCGCGATTCGCATCATGCCCAGACGGCCCTGCGCGAAGTGCTGGCGACCATGTCGGCCCGGCTGTTGACGGATGTGCCGTTGAATGTGCCCTTGCCAGGCGCTGGTTGCGACGTGGCCTATGTGCTGGCCGATGGCGGGCGGCGCCGGTCGGTCGAGACCGTGTTGGCGGCTCTGACGGAGGCGCTGGCGACCGCCGCTGGCGGATGATCGGTCGTTTCCGCTATTTTTGACACTTTGCGCCGGTAGCTTCCGGCCGCATGCCTATCTGGAGTGAAGGGTGAGCATCAAATCCGATAAGTGGATCCGGCGTATGGCCGAGCAGCAGGGCATGATCGAACCCTTCGAACCGGGGCAGATCAAGGTCCGCGATGGCCAGAGGCTGGTGTCCTATGGCACGTCCAGTTACGGCTATGACGTGCGTTGTGCACGCGAGTTCAAGATCTTCACCAACATCAACTCCACCATTGTCGATCCTAAGGCGTTCGATCCGACCAGTTTCGTCGATGTGGAAGCGGATGTGTGCATCATTCCGCCCAACTCGTTCGCGTTGGCGCGCACGGTGGAATATTTCCGCATCCCACGCAAAGTGCTCACCATCTGCCTGGGCAAGAGCACATACGCGCGCTGCGGCATCATCGTCAACGTGACCCCTCTGGAGCCGGAGTGGGAAGGGCACGTAACGCTGGAGTTCTCCAATACCACACCGCTGCCGGCAAAAATCTACGCCAATGAAGGCGTCGCACAGATGCTGTTTCTGGAATCGGACGAAGAGTGCGAGACCAGCTACAAGGATCGCGGCGGAAAATACCAGGGGCAGCAGGGCGTTACGTTGCCACGCACCTGAGCTGAACGCAGCCCATCCGATGCCGTGGCGGCTAGCCGCCACGGCGCTACACTTGAGCCGATTCGTCCCACCGCTATACCGCACTAGATGCAGGAGATTCGCATGATCCGTTTTTCCACGCTGCTGACTCGCGCCGCCGGGGCGATCCTGCTGGCCAGCATGCTGGTCCTCGCCGGTTGTCACCGCGGCGAAACCAAGGTTGCTACCGATACGATGAAAGGTCAGTTCGACATGACCATCCAGGCGTACAAGAGCGGCCAGTTCCTCGTCGACGGCGCCGTGCTTTCGGCGCTCGACACCGGCAGCCACTTCGCTTATTTGAAAGACCAGGGCCGTCTGCCCAAGACCGTACTGCTGACGCGCAGCGACGATTCGAAGATCCGCAAGCAGCACCTGGAGTTCATGGCGCGCATGCAGCTCGACTATGGTTTTACCGTGTACTACGACGACAAGGGCACCTTGAAGCGCATGAATGCGGTAGAGACCAAGGCGCGCGACCTCGAGGACTACCATGCGCCGGCCAAGCAGAACGACGAAATGAAGGGCAAGGAAGCGAGCAGCCCGTCAACAGGCCGCGGTTACTGATCGCCAGCCTTGAAGAACAAAAAAGCCCGCGAATCGTTTCGCGGGCTTTTTTTTGCCGGTAACGATTCAACTGGCCGTTTGTGCCAATCGTGCCCGCAGCCGTTCAATGAAGGCCACCGCAGTGGCATCGTCATAGACCTGGGCGTGGCCGCTGCCCCAGACCGGGCCTGGCCACGCTGCATCGCCCTCGAGTCGAGCGACGACATGGAGATGCAATTGCCGCACGATATTGCCCAGCGCGCCGATATTGAGCTTGTCGCAAGGTGCAATGTCACGTAGTGCTTGAGCGGCTATGCGTACTTCACGCCATAGCATGGCTTGCGCGTCGATCGACAGGTCATCCACTTCGCTGAGTCCGGCGCGGCGCGGCACCAGGATCAACCATGGAAAGCGTGCGTCGTTCATGAGCAGTACGTCGCATAGCGATAATGAATGCACCATGCGTGTGTCATTGGCCAGGCGCGTGTCCAGGGCGAAGATATTAGACATGCAAAAAGTCGGTGTGGTTATTGATGTGCTTTTTAGGTGGGATTGAGGCCTTGCCCCCCTCACCCCAAGCCCTCTCTCCTGGCAGAGAGCCAGGGGAGAGGGAGTCGTTAACGCAAGTGAGTGGTACTGAAGTTTGTCTCAGTATGCTCTCTCTCCTGGCTCTTCCGTAACGCTTGGATCAACGCACCGCCAGATACTTCTCAAAGAACCCCAGCGTTCGCTCGAGCGCCAACTTGGCACTTGCCGCATCGTAATGATCGCCCACATCGCGATTGAAAGCATGATCGGCCGGATACGTGAAAACATCCATCTGCGGCAGCATCTGCCGATGTTTTTCCACGGCTTCAGGTGGAATGCTCTTGTCTTTTTCGCCAAAGTGGAACATCACCGGCGCCTTTGGCGTTTCGCCCAGGAAAGGCAAGTTGCGCGCACCGTAATAGCTGACCGAAGGCAAGCCAAGACGTAGGGCAGACAGCAGCGCGACGGTGCCACCCCAGCAGTAGCCCACCGTTCCGATCTTGCCGGCCGACGCGATAGCCTCTGCGGCGCTGGCGACATCCTCCACCGCGCGATCGAGTCCCAATTCGGTCACCAGCTTCTTGCCTTCTTCGGTGCCGGCCGCGTCATAGCCCAGCTCTACGCCGGTTTCCAGGTGATCGAAGAAAGCCGGAGCGATGGCGGTATAGCCGGCCTCTGCAAAGCGGTCGGCAACGTGCCGGATGTGCTCGGTCACGCCGAATATTTCTTGAATGACCACGATGCCGCCCTTGGGCGTGCCCACGGGTTCGGCCAGATACGCGCCAATGCATTGGGTGCGCGTGGTGTTGAGATTGATCTGCTTACCCATGAGCATCTCCTCCATCGAAGCGCGCAGTCTAACGGGCGCGGAGTGAAGTGACGATGGAGACGCGCGCGATATCGGGGAGCCTCTAAAAAACCCTCAATCGCCTGGGCACAGCTAAAACGGATCCTGTCGCTGTGGGAGCGACTTTAGTCGCGACGACAATGGCTTGCGGTAAGGCACGACCGTCGCGACTAAAGTCGCTCCCACAGAAGAGCCAGTTTTCGAGGTCCCCTGAAGTCGCTCCTACAGAAAAGTAGGTCTTTAGGGGTCTTATCAAAGGGTCTTCAGGTATTCGATGATCGCGGTACGCTCGGTGTCGGTCAGTACGTCGGTGAACTGATGTCCGGCATTGGACTGACTGAACATGTGCGTGTTGTAGATCTTGCGGTTTTCGATACCTTGCTTGGTGAAGGTCGGAGCTTGCAACTCGGACAAGATATTCCAGGCTAGCGACCCGTTGGCGAACAGGATCGACAACAAGCTTTGTATCAAAGGCGACTTCTCCGGGTCGATGCCCACGGTACATGCAAGGTAGGGGGAAAGCAGGCCGGTCGGATCGCAGGTCAAGGTGTCGTATTGCCATCCCATATGCACCGGATCGTAGGCCGACAGGGCCGTCTGGAAGCCCATGACGACGCCTGGCTGCGACGGCTTGGATATGCGCCGCCAGATCGTGGGGCGATCGGATGATTTAAGCACGGCCCATACATTCGGCACTGAACCATTGTGGAAGTACGGTGCTTCGGCCCATACACCGTAAAGCGGAGGGGCCAGATAACCGACGGCGTTGTATTCGTCCACGCATCCAGGTTGGCCGTCGTAGCCGAAGAAATTATTGTCGAACTGCATCTGCTGCGCGGCGGTGTTTGCATTGAGCCGTGCAGGATCGGTGCCGATGAGAGCGATGGGCGTGACATTGCCGGCCATGCCGGCCAAGGTCGGGGATGCCAGGAAAGCGGGATTGTTTACATAGCGCGGAGCGTAGGCGCCATGGCAGCTGGCGCACGAGCCATTGCCTTGGGCTGGGCGCGGGTACGGGTTATGCCTCGACGACTCCCACAAGTCGAGGGTATGAAATAACACGGAGCCCTGCTCGGCTAGTGCCGTATTCAGCGGCAATCCACTGGGATACGGTGGCGAGCGTACGCTCAGCAACCACGTATTGGCATCGTACTCGTTGGCGGCAATCCAGTCGTAGCCTAGTTGATACTGCGGCGTCGCCGCGTAAGGCATGTACCACGACAGTTCGATGCGGGTCGAATCGCTGCTCATGCCGGCATCATAGAATTTTGCGGCGCGGTGTCCGAGGTTCCACCAGCTGGGCGGATTTTCGCTACCGCTGGTGCTCTCCAGCCAGAAGTCGGGATTGAGAAAGGTCGGCAAGGTATGCGGGTCATACAG
>NZ_DATCRY010000021.1:0-13306 GCF_036568765.1 Dyella sp.
GGCACGTTTCGCCCGCCCCGCCGAGGCAGGGCAAGCTCAGGACCGCGGACAGGATCGCGGTGGATGGCGCAATCGGATCGAACCGGAGAACAACGCCAATCCTCGTCCTGGCGCGAGCTTCATCACCAATGCGCAGGAAGACCGAGCTCGTGCCGGAGGGCAGGCACCGGCGGTCGCGCCGCGCGAGCTGCCGAATGTGCCGCAGTTCAACCGTGCCGCGCCGCAACGCCAGGAAGCCGCGCCCGAAGCCAATCGTCCCATGCCGCAGCAGCGCTTCGAGCGGGACGACAACCGGCCGCGACCGAACTTCGACGCACCGCGATCGGAGCCGCAGCGAAACATGGAGCCGCCACGTCAAGAACCGCAACGGAACTTCGAGCGGCCGCAAGGCGGTTTCCAGCAGCCTGCACCGCAACAGCGCATCGAGCGGATGGCGCCGCCACAGCCCCTGCGCGAACAACCGCGCCAGGCGCCACAGGAGCACCGGGCGCCACCGCCCCGCAACGATCACGACGATCGTCACTGACCTCAGAAGCGCCCCGGCCCAGGCCGGGGCGCTGGCGTCAGGGGGTAGCCTAGCCGTGTCCGTCACGGCCGATAGGGCTACAATAGCGGGATGCAAATCATGCTCAACGGCAGTCCACGCGACTGCGCTCAAGCCATTACCGTCGCCCAGTTGTTGCAGGAAGCCGGTTACGGCGATCGCCGGGTGGCGGTCGAGGTCAACCGCGAGATCGTTCCGCGCAGCATGCACATTCGCTATGTACTCGGCGAAGGCGATCTGGTCGAGATCGTCCACGCCATCGGCGGCGGCTGAGCTCTTCGACTCCCGTAACTTTCCCCAAGCGGACCGGTACGCCGGCTGCCCGAATGCGCCTTCAAAGACCATGAATATCAAAACCGTCGACGCCGCTGACCCGCTGATCATTGCCGGCAAGAGCTACGCATCGCGCCTGCTCACCGGTACCGGCAAGTACAAGGATTTCGACGAGACTCGTCGCGCCTCGCAAGCGGCCGGCGCGCAGATCGTCACCGTGGCCATCCGCCGGGTGAATATCGGCCAGGAAGCCGGTCAGCCCAACTTGCTCGACGCACTGCCGCCCAGTGAGTTCACCCTGCTGCCGAATACGGCCGGCTGCTACAACGCCGCCGATGCGGTACGCACATGCAAGCTGGCACGTGAGCTGCTGGACGGTCACAAGCTGGTCAAGCTCGAAGTACTGGGCGATCAGCGCACGCTGTTCCCCGATGTGGTCGAGACGCTCAAAGCTGCCGAGCAATTGGTCGCGGACGGTTTCGACGTGATGGTCTACACCAGCGACGATCCGATCCTGGCCAAGCGGCTGGAGCAGATCGGCTGCGTCGCGGTGATGCCGCTGGCTGCGCCGATCGGCTCGGGCCTGGGCATCCAGAACCGCTACAACCTGCTCGAAATCATCGAGAACGCGCAGGTACCGATCATTGTCGATGCTGGTGTCGGTACTGCCTCCGATGCGGCCATCGCGATGGAACTAGGTTGCGACGGCGTGCTGATGAATACCGCTATCGCCGGCGCGCAAGATCCGGTGCTGATGGCCCATGCGATGAAGCTGGCTATCCAGGCCGGGCGTGCTGCGTTCAAGGCCGGGCGCATTCCGCGCAAGCGCTTCGCTTCGGCGTCGAGTCCGGTCGATGGGGTGATTGGCTGAGCTTTAGGGTAGGCGGCATTTTTAGGGGCGAGGGGCGAGTAGCGAGGGCGCATCCATGGGTGCTACCGCGACTCCCAGGCGCACAGCAGTACTACTGTGGATGTGAGCCAGCCCTGTCCATCGAACTTGCCCTGCTGTCCGCCTCCCACCCCGTGGCGCACCGTTACACTATGCGCCCTCGCTACTCACCCCTCGCCCCTGCCCCATGACCGACACCCCCGAACGCTTTCGCCGCATCCGCAGCTTCGTCCTGCGCGAGGGCCGCATGACGCCGGCGCAACAGCGCGCGTTCGACGACCACTGGGCGCGCTACGGCATCGACTACACCGGCCGGGCACAGGATTTTGCCGAGCGCTTCGGTCGCGCGGCCTCGCTGGTGCTGGAGATCGGCTTTGGCAACGGCGAAGCCCTGGCCTGGGCGAGCGAGCACGATCAGGCGCGCGATTTCATCGGAGTGGAGGTCCACGGTCCCGGCGTCGGACGCCTGATGAATGCGCTGGCCGCACGCGACGCCTCCAACGTACGGCTATACAAGCACGACGCGGTCGAAGTGCTGGAACACGAGATCGCACCGGGCACGCTGGCCGAAGCGCGTATCTGGTTTCCCGACCCCTGGCACAAGAAGCGCCACAACAAGCGCCGCATCGTCCAGCCGGATTTCGTCGCCCTGCTCGCCTCGCGCATGGCGCCGAACGGCCTGCTGCACCTGGCGACCGACTGGCAGGCCTATGCCGAGCACATGCTCGAGGTGATGGAGTCGGCACCGGATTGGCGCAACGATATCGGTCCCGGCCAATACGCCGAGAAGCCCGACTGGCGAATCGAGACGCACTTCGAGCGGCGCGGCTTGAAACTGGGGCACGGGGTGTGGGACTTGCTGTATCGGCGAGAGATGCCGGTTTAGAAGTGATTGAAGAGGAGTAGAGAGCGTCGCTGATCGAAGCCTCGCTTTTACTCGCTGCTCATTCCTCTTCACTCGTTCCCCTCGGTACTCCTGGATTCACCAGATCGCAGCCCTGCGCGCTTATACTCCCCGGGCAAACAGGGAAGCGTCGCTACGTGGGCCATCCAGTGCACAACCACCTCATTCTTGACAGGCCGTCGCGCAGAGGCGTCCGCTAGTGGGCCTGTCGCTCACCCCCGAAATGATCCTGGTGCTCGGGCTGGTGGGCTTCACCATGCTGATGCTGGTGCTGGAATGGATTCGCGCCGACATGGTGGCGCTGCTGGTCGTGGTGGTGATCGGCCTGACCGGCCTGATTCCTTCCGACCGTGTCTTCAATGGCTTCGCCGGCAACGCGGTGATCGCCATCATCGCGATCATGATCATGGGCGCCGGCCTGGATCGCGCGGGCGTGCTCGCCCTCACGGCCAACTTCGTCATGCGCATGGCCCGTGGCGTGGAGTCGCGTCTGGGCGTGGTGATCAACCTGGTCACGAGCTTGTTCAGCGCGGTCATCCCCAGCCAGGCCCTGGCCGCGCTGATGATCCCGGTCACCAGCCGGCTGGCCGCACGCACCGGCGTGCCGATCTCGCGCCTCTTGCTGCCGATGGCGTTTTGCATCCTGACCGCCACCAACACCACGCTGATCGCCAACTCGCCGTTGATCGTACTCAACGACCTGATTGCCAGCGCCAACGCCAACCTGCCCGCAGGCGCGCATACGATTCCGAAATTCGGCCTGTTCAGCGTGACACCGATCGGCCTGGTGCTAGCCCTGATCGGCGTGCTGTATTTCTACTTCTTCACACGCAAGCTGCTGCCCGAGCGCGAGGACGAACGCCTCAAGGTGACCCCCGGGCGCACCGAAAGCTACTTCGCCGAAACCTATGGCATCGTCGGTGAAACCGCCGAACTGACCGTCACGGCGGAAAGCCCGCTGGTCGGCATGAGCATCGGCGAGGTCGAACAGCTGTATGGCGCGCCGCTCATCCTGGCGATCAAGAGCGGTACCGAGGCGCGCATGGCGCCGCCGGCGGACCATGTCATCTGGGTCGGCTCGGTACTTGGCGTGCTGGGACCGCGCGAGCAGCTCAATCACTTCGCTAATAATCAGTTGTGCAAGCTTTCGCCGCGCATGCGCCAACTGGGCGAGCTGTTCAATCCGACCCGTGCCGGCATTTCCGAAGCGGTCATCCCACCGAGTTCGCGCTTTATCAAGCAGAGCGTCGGCGAATTACGACTGCGCAAGCGTTACGGCGTTTCCGTACTCGCCGTGAATCGCGGCGATCAGGTCTTTCGCGACGATCTACGCAGCGTCAGTCTGCGCGCCGGTGACAGCCTGGTGCTGCATTCGAGCTGGCGCGACCTGGCGCTGGCGGCCGAAGACCGCGATCTGGTTGTGGTTACCGATATCCCGAAGGAAGAGCAACGGCCTGGCAAGATCTGGCAAGCCGTCGGCTTCTTCGTGCTCGCCAAGTGTCTTGCGCTGTTCACCAACCTCGACCTGTCCGTCGCGATGATGACCGGCGCGGTCGGCATGCTGTTGACCGGCGTGCTCAACATGGACGAGGCCTACAAGGCGATCAACTGGAAGACCATCTTCGTCACCGCGTGCCTGATTCCACTGGGCTGGTCGATGGACGCTACCGGCACCGCGGCGTGGATCGCACAGGAAGTGCTGCAGCACCTGGGCAACGCCTCGCCCTGGGTCCTGCAGCTCTCGCTCGCCGTGCTGACCTTGCTGTTTTCGCAGGTCATGTCCAATGTCGGCGCTACCGTCATGATGGTGCCGATCGCTATCAGCGTGGCGGTTGCGACTGGCGGCAACCCGTCGGCGTATGCGCTGATCGTCGCGGTGTCCTCGTCCAACACCTTCCTGCTGAGCTCGGGGCATCCTGCGTTGATGATGATCGCCGGCCCCGGCGGCTATCGCGGAAAGGATTTCCTGCGCGTCGGTTTTCCCTTGACGCTGGTCGTGCTGGCGGTGACGCTGATCGCTATCAACTTGATGTTCCGCTGACAGGACGCCCGCGTGGAGAAGTAAGTGGAGAGAAGTGAGGAGTCAGAGAAAGCCGACTCTGCACTCACTCGTTTTCACTCGCCCCTGGATCACGCCAGCACCACATCCTCCCCGCTCACCGCGACGCTCACAGCACGCAACCGATCCCCACGGCAGGGACCGCCGATACACACGCCACTCTCGGCCTGGAAGCTCGCACCATGGGCGGCGCAGATCAACACACCGTCTTTCACCAGGAATTTACCCGGCGCCCAGTCCAGGCGCCTCCCCGCATGCGGGCATACGTTAAAGTAAGCGCGAACATCGTTACCGCGGCGTAGCAGGATGACATTGTCCAGCTCGTCATCGATGCGAATATCTACCGCGATCGCCTCGTTATCAGGGATATCGTCGAGCCGGCATAGAGCCTGCGCGGGTATGACTGGTTCCATCGGCACTTGCCTCTTGGGCTTTAAAGCCCCATCGTTACGCTCGTAAGTCGTTGATTTTACCATACGGATTTTTAACAATGCCGTTTTTCTCGCGCCTGCATTCGGTTTTCGGCCCGTCCCGCCGCCAGCGCCATCCGCTGGCACGCGCGTTGTCGCTGGTGATCGGTATCGCCGTATTGGGTGTGCTGCTGGTGTTCGGTCTCGTGGTGGCATCCGTGCTGCTGTTGGGCGGCGCTATGGTACTGGCGCTGCGCCAGTGGAACCGCGCCCGCAAGCCTGCTTCGGCAGCTGCGCCCACCCGCCAGCCGGAAGTGCTCGAGGGCGAATTCGTTGTCCTGCACCAGTCGCGCCACCACGCCGCGCGCTAAGAACAATATCCGGATAGTCCGTCCGGACCCTCGCCACTAGTCTGACGGCATTCGCTAAAGGATGCCGCCATGACCGCGCGTAGTTCGCAAACCGATACCGCCCTGGAACGCGCTCGCACGCTGATCGAGTCCGCCGACGAGGCCCCGAGCCTGCAACAGCTCGCCGATGCGGTGAAGCTGAGCCCGACGTATCTGCAACGCGCGTTTCGCCGCCGCTATGGCGTCAGCCCCGCCGAATACCACCGAGCGCGCCGCTTCGACCAGCTCAAGGCCGCCTTGCGCGAGGGCGCACAAGTGACCGCAGCAGTCTATGACGCCGGATTCGGCTCCGGCAGCCGAGTCTATGAACACAGCGACCGACTGTTCGGTATGACGCCAGCCAGCTATCGCGCGGGCGGTGCGGGCGCAGACATCCGTTACACCACCACCGCGACGCCGCTGGGCCGTCTGCTGGTGGCGACCACCACGCGCGGCATTTGCTCGGTCACGCTGGGTGAGAACGACACGGAGCTGGAATCGCGCCTGTCTGCGGAGTTTCCGCTGGCGACACGGGAGCGTGTCGACGAAGGCCGCGAGGAGTGGCTCGATGCGGTCATCGCACACATTGCCGGCGAGCTGGGTTGGCGCGATGCGACGGCTACGACCATGCCGCCGCTGGATGTCGCCGCTACGGCATTCCAGTGGCGTGTCTGGGAGGCCCTGACACGGATCCCTGCCGGTACTACCAAGAGTTATGGCGAACTGGCGCGCGAGTTGGGGTTGCCCGGTGGTGCGCGTGCCATCGGTCAGGCTTGCGGCAATAACCGTCTGGCGCTGATCGTGCCGTGTCACCGCGTGGTACGCGAAGACGGCAGTCTGGGCGGCTGGCGCTGGGGAGTGGACCGTAAGCGTGACTTGCTCGCGCGCGAGCAGCGGCGCATGAACGAAAGGCAGCGCAAGGCAGGCTGAGAGGAATACGGCAGCGACCCATGAAATGAGGCAGGCGGCTGTCGCGGCAGCATGTGCCAGGCAGGCTTGAGGCGGTTTCAAGCCTGCCTCGCATACGCTGCGATGGTGCCAGCGCCTTGCCCCAACTAGCGTAGGCAAACAGGTAAACTCTTACGGTCCCCGACTGATATGCGCCATCATGGCTAACGATTCGATCTCCTCCGCGGCCTCTCGCGGCGCTTTGGGTTGGTTTGCCGATACGCGCACGATGGTGCCGCTGGCGCTGTTTGCGCTTTACATCATTTGGGGTTCGACGTATTTAGGCATTCGCTTTGCGCTGGAAAGCTATCCGCCGTTCCTGCTTGCCGGCCTGCGCTTCCTGATCGCTGGCCTGCTATTGCTCGGCGTGCTGCGCCTGCGTGGCGTGGCGATGCCCACGCGCCGGCAATGGCGCAATGCGGCGGTCACCGGCGTGCTGCTACTAGGCTTCGGCAACGGTCTGGTGTGCTTTGCCGAGCAGCATGTCAGCTCGGGCATCGCAGCAGTGGCCGTAGCGTGCGTGCCGCTGTTTATCGCACTGTTTGCCGGTATGTACGGCGAATGGCCGTCGAAGATGGAAGTGATCGGCCTGGTCATCGGCTTTGTCGGCGTCGTGGTGCTCAACCTCGGCGGCAGCCTCTCCGGTTCGCCGCTCGGTGCGTTGACGCTAATTATCGCAGCGATCTGCTGGGCCTTCGGTTCGGCCTGGAGCCGCAAGCAGGATATGCCTGCCGGCCCCATGAACACGACGGCACAGATGCTCTGCGCCAGCCTCGCGCTATTGCTGACCGGCTTCCTCGCTGGCGAGAAATTTCCGAACCACCCTACCTTGCCCGCCACGCTCGCCCTGGCCTACCTGGTGGTATTCGGTTCCATTGTTGCCTTCAGCGCCTACCTCTATGTGCTCAGGCACGCACGGCCGGCGATCGCGAGCAGCTACGCCTACGTCAATCCGCCAGTGGCGGTGATCTTCGGCGCGCTGCTGGCCAGCGAAAGCGTACATGCACTGGATCTGCTGGGCATGGCGGTCATCCTGGTCGGCGTCGGCCTGATGACGCTATTCCGCCAGCGCGCCGCAGCCGGTAGATGACGCCGGCCGGTCCGCCATCCAGTGAGACCTAAGTCGGGTTGCTCCGCCTTTACGCAGCGGCGAACATCGCGTTTGCGCGTCATCACCGTGGAGTCCGCATGAAGACTCGAGAAGGCTTACTTGCCCGTGCCGCCCTGCGCAGTGCCGCCTGGTCGGAACGCTGGTTCCCGGACGCCTGGATCTTTGCTGCGCTGGGCGTGCTCATCGTCACTGTCGCCGTGCTGGCCTTCGGCGCTACGCCGCAAGTGACGGTGACCGCTTTCGGCGACGGCTTCTGGAGCCTGATTCCCTTCACCATGCAGATGGCTTTCGTGGTCATCGGTGGCTACGTGGTCGCGACCGCACCGGTGGTCGCACGCCTGATCGACTGGCTGGCGCGCGCGCCACGCAGCGGCCGTGCAGCAATCTGTTACGTAGGCTTGCTCAGCATGCTCGCCTCCCTGCTGTCGTGGGGCTTTTCGCTCGTGTTCGGAGGCCTGCTGGTACGTGCGCTGGCTCGACGGGAAGACCTGCGCATGGATTATCGAGCTGCGGGAGCAGCGGCTTATCTTGGGCTCGGCGCGGTGTGGGCCATGGGGCTGTCCTCATCGGCGGCGCAGTTGCAGGCCAACCCCGCGAGCATGCCGCCCGGGCTGTTGAAAATCACGGGCGTATTACCTTTCAGCCAGACCATCTTCCTCTGGCAGTCGCTGCTGCTGACTGGCGTACTTATCCTTGTCTCCTTGCTGATCTGCTGGTTCACCGCGCCTCCGGGTGACAGCGCGCGCACCGCGAAGGATTTCGGTATCGCGGAAGCCGACGCTCCGATATTGCCGCCGCGTACGCGCCCTGGCGAATGGCTCGAGTACAGCCCCTTGCTGTCGGTGTCGATCGCTTTGCTGGGCCTGGGCTGGTTGGGCTACGAATTCGCCAGCAAACCGGCGGTTATCGCCATTGCCAATCTCAATACGTATAACTTTCTCTTTCTCACCTTGGGCCTGCTCCTGCATTGGCGGCCACGCAGTTTCTTGAATGCGGTGGCACGCGCGGTGCCCAGCACTGCCGGCGTTCTGATCCAGTTCCCTCTCTACGGCGGCATTGCGCAGTTATTGACGCATGCGCCAGGCAGCAGCGGCGAAACGCTGGCACATCGTTTGTCCGATGTATTCGTAAATATCGCCTCGACCGATACATTTACGCTGGTCATGGGTGCCTATTCGGCCATTCTGGGCTTCTTCGTCCCATCCGGCGGCGGCAAGTGGCTGGTGGAGGCGCCGTATGTCATGCAGGCGGCTAACGACCTGCATGTACACCTCGGCTGGGCCGTGCAGGTATACAACGCCGCCGAAGCCTTGCCGAACCTGATCAATCCGTTCTGGATGTTGCCGCTGCTCGGCGTGCTTGGCCTGAAGGCACGCGATGTCGTCGGGTTTACCTTTATCCAGCTGCTGGTGCACGTTCCGCTCGTGCTCGCCTTGCTTTGGCTGCTTGGGCAAACCCTGCAATATGTGCCGCCAGCGATGCCTTAGTACCGGTACCATGGCGCTCCCGGCCGGGTCGTCGTGGCCCTCAGTGTGATGCGTGCCACAAAAGCCCACCACAAAGAAAAACCAATTCGCGGATAGCGCGCGTTGCTGTATTACTTTTCCTTGAAATCCCGTGCGAAGGATCGAACGAAAGCGTAGCGCGCTTCCGTATCGACATGGAGCATGTAGAGAGGAAAGCGAATGCAAGGAACATGGATGTCCACGTGGCCGCGGCACGCTATCGTAGCCTTCACTTACGCCATCGTTTACGGATTAGTAAGAACGCTCCCTTTCCCGTACTGGGCACTTTATTCCGGCATCAGGCTCGCCACACTCATCTTTGTGCCTAGACGTTACTGGCCCGCGTTGGCGATCGGCGAGTTTTTACCTCTGACCCATCTGGCGGCCACATGCGTCGACGAATTCGGACTGCTATGGGCCATCTTCATCGTGTTCCCGACGCCGATTCTGGCCGCCATGCCCATTGTCGCCTGGTGCATGGACAAGCACCGCATGCTCCCCTGCAACGGCAGCGTCCGCATGGGAGTTCTGCTGTTAACCATGACATCGGTTGCCGTGCTTTGGACGCTAATGAGCACCACGCGCCTGACAATTACCGAGCTTCCCGAAAACTTCGAGATCGATTACGGCTTGGTCATTGCCCAGTGGTCCATCAAGAACTTTCTCGGCGTGCTTGCCATCGTACCGCTCGCAATCATGATGCACGAAGTCTTGTCGTCGCCCTCGCCCGGCAAGCGGGTACAGGAATGGCTGGACAACCGCCTGCTGATAGAAACTGTCTTCCTGGTCATTCCGACGGTCAGCTTGCTGTTATGGGCAGCCACGCGGGTAACGTCGGAAGGCACGCTTCAAGTGTTACGCGTAGTGATGTTCCTGCCCGTAGTCTTTCACGCATTACGACACGGCTGGCATGGGGCAGCCGTAGGCGGAGCATTGACCAGCGTCGCAGAGGTCCTGACCATGGCTTCGCCCGACGATGTCGGGGCGCTGCAGGCCCAGGTATTTATCGCCTTTACGATTACCTCGATGTTGATGTTAGGTTCGCGCATTACCGCACTGAACCAGCAAGAGGCACATGAACGCGAACAAACGCATAACGCTTTGGCGTTGGCACGGAAAAACATCGCCGCGGGAGAAATGCGCCTGCAACTGGCCGCGGAGTTCCTGGACGAAGTCCGCGAGTCGATCCGCGTAGGCTATGAGCATATGGTGTGCAGAACGAGTCTTACCGCCTCCGAGGAAGACCGGCGGTGCGTAAGGCATGTCGCCATCGCGCAGGATCAGCTGTTTCGCCTCTCCGATGGCCTGTACCCTTCCGGATGGTGCGACACCGACTTACTGTCCGCCCTGCGACAAGGACCTTTTGCAAGGGCCTTGTCAGAAGCGGGGGTCCGCTACTGGTGCGATATCACGGGCAATCTCTCACAGCTTTCGTCGGGCTCGCATTTGACGCTCTATCGGCTTGTCGGCGAATGTGTCGCGCAGGCCTGCCGAGAGCTTCCCCCGACCGATGTCCGCGTGCGTTTGAGAGTGGGCGTCTTTCACGGCGAAACCTGGGTCGGTCTGCGTGTGCGCTCCTGGACCGAACCCGAATGGGTGACGGCCATTCGACTCACCGACGTACGCTTGCGATTAGGGGGAACGGGCCTGGACTGGGAAGCGGCGGAAGATCGGGTCCGCACATTTCAAGGACGAATGCGACAGATCGTGCTGCCAAGACAAGGACGCTCGATTCGCGCTACTTTGAAAGATTGGCTGCCGCCACAAGACATGTCTCGTAGCGGCAGCTTGCTGGCAGTTCAGTCTAGATCGGCTTGAATGGTGTCGTTACAAGTGACTGGATTGGTGCACTTGTCCGTAGCCCGCAGTTGCAAAGACCCATCGCCCTGATGCTGTGCGGTGATCTGAATGCGCTCGTCCCAATACACGCGCTCTTCGGGGATGGAGTGCCGCATGGCCTCCGCTGTCGATTCGGTCACGAACTTGCTACCCGATCCGACAGGCAATACCAGGAACAAGCCCTCGGCCGTTGCGACCGCGCCGTGAATATGACCGCTTCTGTCATTGATCTGGATAAAACGCACTCCATCTTTGTCAAACACGTAGACGTGGTAGTTGCTGCTTGCGCTCACATCGGGTGCATTGGGCCATGCCTGCCCCAGCCCGCTGACTGTCGGCTGCGCCGAAGCGATACCGGTGGCAAATACGCTCAAGGCGGCCAGATAACGTAGCGATTTCTTCATAAAGTCCCTTTTTGTTTTAGGTAGGGGAGCAACGAAAAGTTGATCCATGGGGCCGGATATCCAGCCATGAAGCGCGTATTCCTGTATTGAAATGGCACGGATCGATACCGTGACGGATACACCGACATACCTGGTAGCGACTCGGCGTTTCCATGCCGATGTGCTGCATCCCTTTTTTTGGAATCGCGCGACTCGATTTTATATCGACAATTACCTTGGCGACCACACGTCGTATCGTATTTATTGCGCCATGCTGCGACAGCCGTAGCAAACCGGTTCAAAGAAAGCTCAAATAGCCGCCTGTCAGTCTGACGCAGTGTCTTATTGAAAACTCGCGGACCCAACGACATGCGTTATGGCAATACAGGGCGATTGCATTCAGCGTCGGCAATCGCACTCTCATGCCTCTCCCCAACGAGCCAAGGGGAAAGGCGATTTATATGAGTGCAGAATGCCGGGTTTTGCAGCCATCCGTTGAATCCCGGCTGGACCGGCATATCAGGGACTGGTTTCCGGCACCGCCCCTTTCGCGAAATGCCCCTGAATCAACGGCCAGATTCGCTCGATCCGGTGACCTTGATTCTGGCGACCGACTGCGCTGTTGTGTAATACCACCACGCGTCCCGTATTCGCATCGATCACGGGAGAGCCGGAACTTCCGCCTTTCGTATCGCACTTGTATTGACCGCGTGACTTCGGCGTGCTCGTGATGGTGCAGCGAGTGCCATCATCGACAAAGATAGCCAGCTGCCTGGGCCGTCCGGCGCCGTGCTGCGGAATATAGATGACCCTGCCGGGTTCAAGAGGCCCTACGTCCAAGCCAAGATATCCAAATTCGGCGATACGCTGGAAGTCGGCATCGGCCACGGTAAAGAGCTGAAAATCAAGACCGCGATCGCCAATGAGGCGTTCCCCTCCGCGCACCTTGACGCCCCGGCGCGCGGCACCGCCCCCACATGGCGCCTGATAACCGAACCACAGCTCATAATCGCGTGCGTTGGCCGCGTTACCCATGACGTGATGATTTGTCATCATGCGGTTCTCGCCACTCACGCGCCAAGCCGTGCCAAGCCTGCCCTTGCTATAAGTGCGGGCAACAGCCAGCGAACGCCGATAAGCCGCCGGCTCGCTCACTTGATAACACTCCACCGGCCGCCGCTGATCTTCGCCGATGACTGCAAATGGCGCAGGCGACGCTTCCTGTTCGAACCCGACATCGATTTTGTCGATGCGTAAAGCATAATCGTCCCGAATTACCGAACCGTCCGCCGCCGTTACACGAACATCGATGGCGTCGGTGTCCATCGTCATGGCATAAAAACCATCGCCTCCGCTTTCGACGACATCTCTCGCAGCCACGTGCTGTGTTTCGCCATTGGCACCTTCGAGTACGATGGACGCGTCCCGAGGTAAGTCGCCGACCAAATGAACACGCAAAAATGGTGCGCCAGGGTACGCGAGTTCGACATGATTGCGGCCCGCATTCAGGCGATGGTCGACATCGACAACATCCGCCACCTGCACGGAGTCGTCCTCCGATGCCATAGCCAGGGATGGCGCAAAGGCCAAACTGAAGGCCAGCCCGAGCCCATGCAGTGGCCCACCGAGTCCTTTCGATACTTTCATGACATGTCTTTCCTCTTTCTCGCCAGCACATGCCGGCGAGAAGAGGCTAGACACCTATTGGAATATGGGCTGCCGGAAAAATCCCAAACATGTTGCTCGGCCCGCCATGTCTTTCAAGCCATCGACCGTAAGGCAGCTTCGCGAATCACAAAACGATATTGCAGTTATTGCACAACAAAAACGTAGTACCAAGCTTGCTTATAGCTCGCGTAGCGCGGTTGTCACCGGCAAGCGCGCCGCGCGCACCGCTGGAAAAAGGCCACCGATAAAACCGATCGCCAGCGCCCACTTGAGTCCCTGCCACAACAGATCGGGCGACACTTTGAAGGCAAACGTCAACTGACCCACCGTACCGCTGGCAAGCGTGGACGCGGTGTAGCCGTTGAAGATCAGCCAGGCAAGGAC
>NZ_DATCRY010000022.1:0-30202 GCF_036568765.1 Dyella sp.
GGCTGTTCGTCCTCGACGAAGTCCTGTGCACCCTTGCGGCCCTGCACGGTGACCGGGACGATCTCGTTCGCGAAGGCGCCGCTCTTCTGCGCGGCCTGCGCGCGCTCGACCGACGCGATCGCGAAAGCGTCCTGCTCCTCGCGGGAGAAGCGATACTTGTCGGCGCACAGCTCGCCGAACACGCCCATGGCCTTGCCGTCGTACGGATTGGTCAGGCCGTCCCACGCCATGTGGTCGACAAGCTGGCCGTCGCCGTAGCGGATGCCGCTGCGCGCGGCCACCATGTGCGGCGCATTGGTCATCGATTCCATGCCGCCCGCGACCACGATGCTCGCCGAGCCGGCCTTGATCAGGTCGTGGCCGAGCATCATCGCCTTCATGCCGGAACCGCACACCTTGTTGATCGTGGTGCAGCCGGTGCCGACCGGCAGGCCGGCTTCGAGCGACGCCTGGCGGGCCGGGGCCTGGCCGAGGTTGGCCGGCAGCACGCAGCCCATGATGACTTCGCTGACGTCCTTGGCAGTCACGCCCGATTGTTCCAGGGCCGCGCCGATGGCAGTGGCGCCGAGCGTCGGGGTGGGAACGCCGGTGAACTGGCCAAGGAATGAACCGATAGCGGTGCGCTTGGCACCGACAATGACAACGTCCGACATGGAGTACTCCACAAGTACCGCGGGGAAGAATGTGAGAATTATCGCAGTCGCAGCATAAATCGGGCAAACCGACTGCCCTGAGACGCATTTAAGACTTTCCCCACAAGGAGTTGCGATCCGATTGTGTCACTATGGATACAGGTGGCGCGGGGGCGCCGCCTTCCATCATGCAGGACCCTGATGAGGGGTCGGGGAAGGGACAAAATGAGCGCGCGATTGCACGGACAAGGCCGCCGTCAGGCGGCTGTATTGATTGCTATGGCGTTGACCTTGAGTGCCTGCGGCGGGGGCGGCGGTAACGGTAATACGCGTCCTGTCTCGCCTCCCCCGGCCGCGCCGCCCCCGGCACCGCCGCCGGCCGGTCCGCCGCCGCCGCAACCGCCCATCGATGCACAACTGGCGCTCACCGATACCTACGCTGCGCACAATGCCGGCTATGACGGCACGGGCGTCACCATCGGCGTGGTCGACAGCGGCATCATGAGGAACCACCCCGCACTGCAGGGGCGAGTCACGCAAGAGCTGATCTACGTCGATCCGTCGCAGAACAACACCAGCATCGACGATGTCGTCGGTCACGGTACCTGGGTCTCCGAGGTGGCGGCCGGCAAGCCGTTCGGTCAGTTCGTCGGCGGTATCGCGCCGGGTGCCGATCTGGTGTCCGCGCGCATCATCAACGACAAGGAGCCGACGGACGATGGCTCGGGCATGGGCAATCGCGTGAGCGCGGCCGACGCGCAGTTCTTCGGCTCGGTCAACGACGACCTGATGAACGCGGGCGTCAAAGTGATGAACAATTCCTGGGGCGGCTTGTACTGGGATGCCAGCGATACCGCGACCACCCAGGCGTTCGATGTCGCCTACAGCAAATATATCAACCAGTACGGCGGCCTGGTGGTCTTCGCTGCAGGCAATGACTCCAACCCCAACCCCAGCGATGTCGCGGCGTTGCCAAACCGTGCGCCTGATCTGCAAAAAGGCTGGTTGGTCGCGGTTGCCCTGGACAGCCTCAATCCGACGCAACTGGCCAGTTATTCGAACGCATGCGGTATTGCGCAAAATTATTGCCTGGCGGCGCCGGGCAATGTGATCGTCAGCGGCAAGGACGATACGCCTTCGAGCGAAAGCTATTGGATTGTCGAGGGCACTTCCTTCGCCGCACCGCAGGTATCCGGCGCAGCGGCGCTGGTGTGGCAAGCGTATCCGTATTTCAGCAATAGCTTGGTACAGCAGACCTTGCTCGGCACGGCCAAGGATCTGGGTGCCCCCGGACCGGATCCCGTGTTCGGTTATGGTCTGCTCGATGTTGGCGCTGCCGTCAATGGACCGGCGAAATTCGACTGGACGCCCGTCGAAGTCAATTTCAGCGGTACGTCGAACTGGAACAACGCCATCTCCGGCGCCTATGGCCTGACCAAGGACGGTAGCGGCACGCTCAATCTGACCCAGCCCTCCACGTACATGGGCGGTACGACGGTCAATGCGGGCACGCTCAATGCCGTTTCGCTGGCCTCGGGCGTCGCCATTGCGGCAGGCGCGCAGTTCAGCGCGCAATCGGTGACGGGTGCGGTCAGCAATAGCGGTACGTTGGCGCTGGGTGCGGTCAACACCACGATCGCCGGCAACTACACGCAGTCGAACACCGGCAGGCTGGCATTGCCGTTGGGTTCCGAGTTGATCGTACAGGGCACCGCTACGATCAACGGCGATCTTCAGGTGACTGGCCAGAATAACGGCTACGCCAAGAACGCACATACCGAAGTCCTCGCGTCCAACCAGCTTATTGGTACATTCGCGACGCACAGCGCCGGCCCTGGTGTGCTGTACACGGCAACGTTGAACTACGACGCGACCAGCGTCTGGCTCGATGTGCAGCAGATCCAGGTGACGCAAGTGCAGGGCATGAGTTACACGCCGGCTTCGTTCGGCGCGGCGCAGCGCGTCGATGCGGCATTCGGCCAGATCAACAATCAGGTGTCCGGCGGCGCGTCGTCGGTCAGCCCCGGCTTCGTTGCCGGTGCGGCGGCGTTGCAGCAGACGCCCGATACCCGCGCGTTGCAACAATCCCTGCAGTCGCTTTCCGGTCAATTGCACGCCGCCAGCGCGGCGATGACATTCGAAGCGATCGATGCCGGCACGCAGGCGCTCTCGGATCGTTTCGACAAACTGCTCGATCAGCCGGCCGGTGGCGGCTGGGCGCAATCGCTGGGTTATCACGGCAACATGAGCCGCAGCGGTTTCAGTAACGTCGGCTATGACTTGAATGGCTGGTTGATCGGTCAGGATTTCAAGCTTGGCTATAACGGCGTCGCCGGTTTCGCGGTCAGTCAGGCGCAAGGCCTGGGGCGCCTTGCCGAAACGGCCGACCAAGGTAGCAGTCGTGCTGTCGAAGGCATGTTGTACGGCGGTGTGATCAAGAGCGATTGGTATGCCATGGGCCGTTTCGGCGTGGGCAACTATCGCGAAGACATGCGCCGCAACCTGCTGCTCGGGGTAACCAGCGCGCCGGTCGCCAGCGATTCACTCGGCCGCTATGAAGTGGCATACGGCGAAAGTGGATACCGCTTCCGTCTGGGCGGTGCGACGCTGACGCCGTATGTGAACCTGCAATACGCGCAGATCGAGCGTAGCGCGATCAACGAACTGGGCGGTTATGGTTTTGGCCTGAAATCCGGCGGGCAAACGTTGCAGCGTTGGCAGGCTGGTGTCGGTCTACGTGCTTCGCAGCAATGGTCGCTGGGTCGTGCTGGCGATCTGGGTTTGCAGTTCCGCCTGCTGTGGCAACAAGCCTTCGGCATGCAAGGCGATGTTTTCGACGCCAGCTTCGCCGCACTCGATCAGTGGTCGCCGGTCGGCGGCATCGGCGTATCGCGCTATGGCGGCGTAGCCGGCATGACGCTGAACTGGAACTTCTCCAGGCACGCCAGCCTGGTCGCCGGTTACGACCAGCATTTCGATCAGAACCAGCTGGGGCGGACCGGTACGCTGTCGTATCGCTGGGAATTCTGATGAGCTAAGGCTACATGCTCCCTCCCCTGTTCACAGGGGAGGGTTGGGGAGGGGCAGACACTTGCCACGGTCCCTCCAGCGTCCGCTGTGCTTCACTCCTAACTCCTCACGCTTTACCGTGAAACAACTCGCGTCCGATCAACATCCGGCGAATCTCATTCGTGCCGGCGCCGATCTCATACAGTTTGGCGTCGCGCAGCAATCGCCCGGCCGGGAACTCGTTGATATAGCCGTTGCCACCCAGCGCCTGGATGGCCTCCAGCGTCACCTTTACCGCATTCTGCGAAGCATTGAGCAAACAGGCAGCCGGATCGATGCGCGATTTCAGGCCGGCGTCGAACTGCTGTGCCACCATGTACGCAAAGCCGCGCGACGACTGCAACGCGGTATACATATCGGCCACCTTGGCCTGCATCACGCCGAACGTGCCGATGGGCGCGTTGAACTGCTTGCGCTCGCGAACATAAGGCAGCACCAGGTCCATCGCAGACTGCATCAAGCCTAGCGGGCCGCCCGATAGCACCAGGCGCTCGGTATCCAGGCCGCTCATCAGCACGCGCACGCCTTCGTTCACTTCACCGACGATGTTCTCCGCCGGAATCTCGCAATCCTCGAACACCAGTTCGCAGGTGTTGGAACCGCGCATGCCCAGCTTGTCGAGTTTCTGCGCGGTGCTGAAGCCCTTCATGCCTTTTTCGACAATGAACGCAGTCATGCAGCGACTGCCGGCGACGCGCGGCGCGGTGCGCATATACACCAGTAGTACATCGGCGTCGGGGCCGTTGGTGATCCACATCTTCGAGCCGTTGGCGACCCAGACATCGCCTTTCTGCTCGGCCTTGCAACTCATCGAGCCGACGACATCGGAACCGGCGCCCGGTTCGCTCATCGCCAGCGCACCGACATATTCGCCCGTGCAGAGCTTGGGGATGTACTTGCGCCGTTGTGCTTCGTTGCCGTTATGAAAGATATTCTGCACAGCCAGATTCGAGTGCGCACCGTAAGAAAGACCCACCGAACCCGAAGCGCGGGAGATTTCTTCCATAGCCACCATGTGCGCGAGGAACCCCATGCCCGTGCCGCCGTACTCCTCCGGGATGGTCATGCCGAGCAGGCCCATTTCTCCGAATTTCCTCCACAGATCCGCAGGGAAGAGATTGTTGCGGTCGATGTGATCGGCGCGTGGCGCGATTTCTTTTTCGGCAAAGGCATGCACGCTCTCGCGCAGCAGGTCGATATCTTCTCCGAGTGGAAACGGACGCATGGTGCAACTTCTCCTGATCTGACGCCTTGGCGCGCAAACTTCAGAATGATAGCTGGCACGGCCAGTATGGCCTTGGCGCAGTGCACCAGATACGCCGGTACCCGCTCGTTAAATCGTTGCAAATAAGAATCACTCTCGATTAGAATGAGGTCTGGACGTACCCGGTTGTGGGTAGACGCCGATCTTCCACACCAGCGGGTCACTATCTTGAACATCCTGTCTCTTTCCGCGTCGCGGAAATCCGTGGCGTTTTCCCTGAAGCTTTTGCCCGTGGCGCTGGCATGCGCGCTCGGTAGTGCAGTCGCGCACGCTGACGATGCCGCAGAGGCACCCCAGCAGCGCAACGCCACCTCGCTGGAAGGCATACAAGTGGATGCCAATGCGATCGACGCCTATCGCACGGACAATGCCAGCGCCGGCGCATTGGGGAACCGCGCGCTACTGGATACGCCGTTTTCGATCGACGTAGTGACCGACGAGCTGATCAAGAATCGCCAAGCCAACAATATCAACGATGTCTTCAAGGGCGACGCCAGCACCTCGCCATTCAGCAACGGCTATGCGGGCGAGAACTCCGCGTTTTCCGTACGCGGCTTGCAGATCGACGAACTGAATGGCTATCGCATCAATGGCATGTCGATGCCGGCATGGGCAACGGATTTCCCGGTCGAGCATTTCCAGCAGATCGAATTGCTCAAAGGCCTGTCCGGATTCATGTATGGCTTTTCTCAGCCGGGCGGCATGCTCAACTTCGTGACCAAGAAGCCCACCGAGCAACCGATGGCGACCGTACGCGTCGGTTACACCTCGCGCTCGACCCTGACCGAAGAAGCCGATCTCGGTGGACGCTTCGGTACGAACAAGCAATTTGGCTATCGTATCGACGCGGTGAACGAGCAGGGCGGTACCTACGTCGATAGCGGCTACATCCGCCGCCGTTCGGTATCGCTGGGGCTCGATTGGCGCATTGCCGATAATCTCACCTGGCATTTCGACAGTCTGTACCAGGATCGTCATATACGCGGCGCGATGTACGGCATTATTCCCTGCCAGGATTTCGGCGTGTGCCTGCCCCATGGACCGTCTTTCGTCGATATTCCACCCGCGTTGAAGGGAAGCCAACGCGTGTCGTCGAGCGACACCGGCTATGGCACCAGCATGCGCATGGCGATGACCGGGGTCACCTGGAACATCGCACCGGATTGGACCTTCAGCGCGGATGTCGCGGCTTCGCTGCAAGGCCGTAGCAATCGCGACAGCGCAATCTTCCTGCTCGACAACGACGGCCTGTACCAGGAGCACCAATACCTGGGCTACACCGATTACTCCTATCGCAGCGTGCAGGCGATGCTCAACGGCCGTTTCCAGACCGGTTGGCTCAAGCACGATATCGTGGTCGGCGCCACCTGGCAGAAGAATGTGCAGCGTTATGGCGACAACATCTTCGACGAGGCCGATCTCGGCTTCGGTAACTTGAATAATCCCAGTAATTTCCCGCAGTCGCCGATTCCGTTGATCCGTCATGTGCGTACGGCTTCTACCGAAACGCAGGGCGCGGTCTTCGCCAGCGATACGCTGAGCTTCAACGAGCAGTGGCAGGCCTTGCTGGGCTTGCGTGCCATCGATTACACGCAAAGCGGTTACAACTATTTCAGCGATGGTGCACGCAATGCGCTCTATAAGCGCAACCCGGTCACACCGACGGTCGCGCTGATGTACAAGCCGGCCAACTGGGTGACGATCTACACCAGCTTTGTCAAATCGTTGGAGGAAGGCACCAGTGTGCCGGCGGGGCAGGGCTACGCCAACGAAGGCCAGACCTTCGCGCCGATGACCAGCAAGCAATACGAGTTTGGTGCCAAGTTCGCGCAGGACACATGGAGCCTGAGCGCTGCGGCATTTCGTATCGAGCGCGGTCTGGCGTACGCCGTGGTGCGCGATAACCAGCGCTTCCTGACCCAGGACGGTCAAGTGCGCTTCGATGGCTTCGAGTTGTCGGGCCAGACCAAGTTGGGTTCGCAATGGACCTTGCTAGGCAGTGCCCTATGGCTGGATGCAACCAACGAGCGCGCCGATCCGAGTATCGAAGGCAAGCGTGCCTACGGCGCGCCGCGTTTCTCCGCGAGTGCCTACGTGGAATATGCCGTGCCCACCATGCAGGGCTGGGTGCTGACAGCCGGCGGCCGCTACGTAGGCAGTCGCGCACTCGAATCGAACAACAGCAATATCGCGCCGGCCTACCACACCTTCGATGTCGGCACGCGGTATACGACGCGTATTGGGGCTTACCCGGTGACGTTCCGCTTGAACCTCGACAACCTGACCAATGAGAAGTACTGGCTGGTCGGTTGGGAGAGCATCATGAACCAGGGCGCGCCTCGTGTGTTGCGTGCAAGTGTGGAAGTGGCGTTGAAGTAACGCCGCTTCCAGGTTAGTCATTGTCAACCGGCTTTGTAGGTAATGATGACTCGGGCTGCCTGTGTCTATTCAATGCTTCCGTAGACCATATTTGATATATATTATAAATGTTGACGAGTCCGCTAAAAATGTATCTTTCATTTTCTCTGAGGGGGAGGAAGTGGACGCCAAGTGGAAGCACCGTTGTCTCAGGTGGGTTAAACGAGACTGTTCTCAAAGTAACAGTGCCCTCCACTATGCTGGCATAAAAGAACGAATTTCTCATAGCAACGAATTCTACGTCGGGGCTCAGTCTGGACTTTATATCGAAAATTTGATTCACCAAGATGACGGTTGTCTGATAGTGCTCGATGGGCTCGCCTGCGAAAGTTGTCTCGGCACGCAGTCGGACGGCGGTGTGGAAATAAACGTTATTGAGGGTCGCGGCGGCGCCGTATACCTCAAATTCAGGTTCGGTGTCGCGCTGGAGGAATAGTCTTGTTCCGATAGCTGAGGATTCCCAGAATACTCTGGCGTTGTCACCAGACTGGATCATCATTCTTTCAGGGCGGAGATTTCTTAGGAAAAAGGCGCTGTTCGTTTTAAAGACGGTAATGACTTCGTTGTGCTGAGTACCTTGGCCAGCTCCGTTGACGGAGGTCCATGGATCGTAATCAATGTTGACGCGTCCGGGCTCGGTGTTGATCTCAATCAACGCGAACGTAATGGAGATGACGTTTTTATTGGGCGCCGGATTCAATTGAATGGGATTGCCGTCTGCCGCGGTAACGGTAAAGATGGCACGATCGCGATTTTGCAGGTCGGCGACGACATTCATGGCTCGGCCGGTCGATTCACCTGCGAGCGTGTTCAATGCAACGGGGGTTGCGGTGAGATCGGTGGCGCCGATGCCGGTAGGTATGGCGATCACCAGTTTGTGAAAGAACACATTCTGGGTTTGTTCATGGTGCCTGCTGAGCGAGAAAACGAGTGTGCCGCGCGCCGTCTCCGTGCGGGAGGAGACTACGAATTGATCTGGATCCGTTACAACGATCGTTTCGATGCCACTAGGGGGCATGTCGTCGCTATCCAAGTTCTCGCCTCTCGAAAAGTAAGTCGCCATGGCCTATTCCTCTGGGTCTTCGTGTGGCTTGGAAGGGGGGGTGTCACCAGTGCGAGTTATTCGCGGTACTGTCAGTTCAGGGGTGTAGAGGCCACTGGCAACAATTCCTCGTATGGTTGCGGTGGCGGGATCGAACTCGCTGGGCGTACTTTCGAAATCGCCTACCCCCCAGTTGGTTCCCTGAAATGACATTCTTCGCCATTCGCGATGTCCCTTGAGCTCGACTTCCAGGCCGGGGGTGAATCCAAATTGCGTATAGATCAAGGTGCCCGGTGTCCTGCCGGGAGCGGTCTGCGCCGAGAGAATGGAAATTCCCTGCGTCGTGTATTGCAGTCGTGCCGGATCACTTTCCATTCCATCCATTACCTGTCGCATCTCGGCAATTCCGCCTGTGACGTGAATTTCCGTATTGTCCACACGGAATTCGCCGCTTTGATCAACCAAGGTCGGCCCACTCGATTGAAGTGAAGACCATTGACCGCTACCTAGCCTGATTTGAATATGCGCATACGGTGTGCCGGTTCCACGATAGCGGTAGCGCACCTGCGCACCTTGCATGAACATGTCGGCGGTGAGGATTCTGGGCGGCTGAAGGTCGATCGGATCGGAGTACGGACACTCGATATAAGGACTGTGGATGTTCCTGATGGATTGGTACGCGACCGCCATGGCATCGCTCGAGCCTATGTTGCTGGTGAAGCTGAAGCGCCCGGATGAGCCGATGACGCCGACGGTTCCAAAGTTACCGTGGCTGATCTGCACCGATAGCTCGGCGCCTGGAGTGCCGAAACCCTCATATTCGAACGAGGTTCCATCTGCGGATCGGGTTGCTCTTGAGATAGATAAGGGATCTCTCAGCGTGTAATTGGCACTCACCCAGACTTGGGGCTCCTGGCCATCGAGTTGCATGAATCTCACCGTTGGTGTCAGATTGCCAACGGTTGTGTTGTTGATAGTGAGCCATCCATTGGAATCGAGTTGACCGAGAAGATTTTCGTTGCGGTCGACTTGAATGAATGCGTTGGGGCGACCCTTCAAGTTGTAGATGAATAAGGCAGTGTCGTCCAGTGTATATGTTGCGGCGAGCGAGACGGATAATTCTGGCCTTATGTCGTATTCTTTGGATACGGGCAATGAAATAATGGCATTGATTCTTTGGCGGATGGTGGCAGTGTCGAGGTCCCGTTCTTGTGTCGGAACATTGCTCTCGGTGAGGTTGAATTTGCCAGAGGAATCGATGGATCCCACGTTTTTCCAGGCGCCCGTCGTCATCAGGACTTCGATGACAGCGCCACGTGTTCCCGTGCCTCTATAGAGGTACCACTGCTGATTTTCCGCGGGCGAAGGCTGACGTGCCGCCTCGCTTAAGTGGAGCGCGGTTTCAAACTCATAGAGTCGGGTGATGGGATCGCTGGCGACGCCATCAACGGCCTGGCGAACGCGTGCGTCGGCTCGAGTGGATGCGCCATAGGGGGATTCTTTGGCTTCAAAGCTTCCGTCTTCGTTGACCAGGGTCTGTTTTCCAGGCGCATCGGGTGTGATCCATTCATTGTTGCTATGGAGGACTTCGATGATGGCGAAAGGTGTGCCGAAACCCGTGTAGTGAAAGCGACGTGTGTTGGATTCGTTATGCACAAGCGCCGATTGCAAAGAAAACGCTTCTTCAACGGTATAAGGCATCGATACCGATGTTGAAATCACGGCATCGATACGCTGTCGAAGCGTCGCTGTTGAAAAGTCGCGGTCATTCCAAGGAATATTTGCCTCGGTTAGGGCGAACTCTCCGTTTGCATTGACGCGACCGAGTGTTTTCCATGTGCCCGCTGTGGTCAGCGCCTCAATATCTGCGCCGCGCGTGCCGGTACCGGCATAAGAGTACCTATGCCACTCATTGCTGTATGAGCGCCGCGCCGCTTCCGTAAGTCTGAGCTCGACCTCCAGCGTGTAGCGAATGCTGGCGACTGCGCTGGCAATGCCTTCCCGGCGCTGGCGTATCTCTGCGATCGCCGCTCCCGATCCGTAGGCGGTATTGAGCGCCTCGAAGGACCCATCCGATTCAACAAGGGTTTGCGAAGTCGGCTCTCCTGGTGTTTTCCATAAGCCGTCTTTATGAAGCACTTGAATGACTGCACCCGGTGTACCGAATCCACGATAGTGGTAGCGCACACTGTCAGGGTTCTGGTTTCGATGTACCCATGCGGACGTGGCGATAAGTTCGCCGGTTAGCCTTGCATAGGGTGGCGTGAGAAGCAGATAACCGCTATAGGCGGTTGGCATGATCTGATCGGGATGAGGCGTGATGTCCGCAGGCGCAAGCGGTTGGCGTGTCCAGTGAGGGTGTTCGCCTGTACTTTCATTCGGCGCGGCCCATTCGTAGCTGCCATGACGCGCGTCTGGCGGGTACGTGAGAAGTTGATTTCGTGCTGCCAGGGCCTCCGTCAGGAGCTCGACGCCGGTCAATGCAATACGTCTGTTTTGCCCGCTGACGGTCAGGGTCAGTTCGCGAAGGGGGGCAAGGTCGATACCGCCAAGGATGCTACGAGGCTCGGGCCCAGGCGTATAGTCGCTAAGAAGCGGCGTGACTTTTCCAGTGACATCGATATGCCTTACCGTAATGCGAATGTCGTCCGCCGCAAAGCGCGTATCCCACGCGATATGTACGTTATGGAGTGTGCTGGCAATGAGCGGTGCGAGGGTTATGACGGCCGGTGCCGTGATGAGATCTCGGCTGACATAAGACGTATTCGGGTTACCGTCGATAAGGTTGCCAACCGGGTCGTCATCGGTGCCGGGGTACGTGCTGGTTACGGTGATCTCCGGGGGATCGTCCGTCGATACGGCCATGGTGGTCAGTAGCGGCGTGGCCAGGAATGCCGCCTGGATATGAAATAGCGCATAGGACACGGCATTGGTGTTGAGCGTCAGTTCGGCGGTAGGCAGTACTCCGGTGTGCGCTCGCGCGACCAAGTGCGGATTGACCAGCAGCGTGAGATGTCGCGCAGCGTCACCGGTGGTCGCTGCAAGACGAGTGATCGTGTCGGTGCTCGGCGGCTGGATATAGTCGACCGTAGGTATCTGTGGAAACGCGGCGGCGAACAGGCGTGCGTAGTTGACCGTCTGGTTGGTGGCCGAGGTACTCGTGAAGTAACCGACGAGCCCGTCGGAAAGCTCGTCGCCCACGCGGCCGAGCCATGCACGATAGGTATGCGGATCTCTGGTGAGATCCGGCTCCGGCGGCTCGAGCACGGTTTCCCAACTGGGGTTGCGGGGCGCTGGCTGTCGCAGCTTCAACGCCGCGGAAGCGGTGACAAGCGCGTAGGGTCTGCCAATCAAATTGACCGGGGCACTGTCGTCGGTTTCCGTACCGTCGACCATATGCTGTTCCGCTTGTTCGAAGAGCTCGGTCAGGCGCGTCAGGCGTGTCGCGGAACTGCCGATCAGTGCATTGAGAAAATTCCGCAGATCGGGAAAGCGGGTCGCGAAGTCGGCGTCGGTGTATCGATAAGGTGTATGTGGGAGCGGGATAAGGGCGATCAGGTTTTCAAAGGTGGCGCGGAGCGCGCCCAGCGGCTGTCCGGTCGCTGTATAGACCGCGATGGAACGGTCGAGTCGATTGACCAGCAACCAGCCGATAATGCCGTCAAGAGATCTGGTCGTGTTTCGCGTAGAAAATTCCACGCGTGCGTCGCAGAGGATACGCGGCGATAGCTGGATGAATCGATGAAGATCGGTGGCATCCGGATAGAGAGGCCGGTTGGGGACAACATCCGGAGCGCGTTCGGGGAAGAAATGCAACGGGCCACGCTGGAGGGGGCTGACGATGACAGCCGAACGACCGAACCGGTCGACGATGCGCAAGCTGACGAATGTGATCTGCCCGGCGCGAACCACGCGAAACCGGCTCTGCGCGGTCGTGCGTATCGGATCCGGTGAAAAGTCGGTATCGATGAGGGTATCGGGCATCGCAGCGCCCGAACGCTGAAGCAGCCAATCGTTGAATCCACTCAGGCGCTGGGAAAGGAAATCGGTTTCCCTCAGGGCAATGTCTACGTTATCGAGACCGCGGTCGCCTTCGAGGCCGTAGGTGCTCCGGTAACGGCGAAGCTGGGCTCGGGCGACCAGGCTGAAGGTCGGATTGATATAACCCCGTCCCCGGAAGGTGTGTTGATCGAGCCCGCCTTCGCCGTCGCCGGGTTCCGCGCCCGTACCGTTCCACTGCAGTCGCATGGTGCGATTGGCGATCTGGTGGCTCCAATGCAGTGTCGTACCGCTCTGATAGGGTGTTGCAAAATAATGAAGTCGCCATGAAACGAACATGGGTGTCCATGGCTGTTGCCATGCACCGAAATACTCGGGTAGAGGGCCACGTGCCCAATCGGAAGGAATCGCGCCTTGGGCAATGGTTTCAATCGCACCAGGGGTATTGGAAACCCGGTGCATTAAATCGAATTCCTTGATCAGTTCGATGACCGGTGCGGAAAATTTCAAACCGGAAACGTTGGGGCGAGGGTAACCCTCGCGCGTGGCGA
The DNA here is from genome assembly GCF_036568765.1 of Dyella sp. Lineage (GTDB taxonomy): Bacteria > Pseudomonadota > Gammaproteobacteria > Xanthomonadales > Rhodanobacteraceae > GSA-30. Next base: position 12,976 of record NZ_DATCRY010000022.1, read on the forward strand.
TCCACGTCGAGCCCACTCGAAGTCCCGTGACGAGTGCGTCGTGGCTGCGCAACGGAAGCGATAGGTTCTCGTCTCGCGGCCCTTCGGCAGGGTCGTAGCCCGAGCCACCAATCGCGATAACCGGATCATCGGCGGCGTAGTATTCGTCGTCTGGCTGGCGATGCAGAAGGTATCGATCCGTGTCCAATCCTTGTTTTATGGCATATTCCCGCGCCAACGCTTCGAGGTCCTCGCCTTCGCCCGTAGGCACCAGGTCCTTCAATCGTTGCTCTTCGATCTCGGCAGCGCGCAGCTGATTGGCGGCGCTACCGGAACGGTTGACATCGAGCTGTTCATTCAGCCGGGGATCGAAGGCCGTCCCATATCCGTCGGGTCGACGATCGACGGGCAACGCACGCAGATACTTGAAGGTATCCACGCGCTCGCGGAGCAGTTGGGTGCGATGGCGCTGCGCGTCGTAGGCAGCCTGATCCTGGTTGAGCGTGGTCAGCCAGACAGGATTGACCGGCGGTGGCGTATCCTCGTCATTGTCATCGGTGCGTACATCGATGAACCATCGGTATCCACCATGGGATGGTAGAAATCCGGTGTTGAAGCTCGTGCGAGCGCTGTCGGAGCCACTACCGGGGGTGTCGGAGTTTTCCAGCATGCCGAGGAAGAGATCGGCCAGATCGGCATCCACGCCTTGCTGCAGGATATCGTCCGTGTTGTTGCCGACATAGACTGTTATCTGCTCCCGGTTTGGACGGCGAGAGGGCGGTGCCCTTCCGGCATACTCCCACACCACACCCAATGCCCTGCCGGAGTAAAGCGTATCGGCGCTCGTTCCCTGGTCGGGGCGTTCGGTATGCCAGCCCAGGGCAGCGAAGATATCGGCGATGGCCGGGTTCGCAGGGAGGTCGGGCGGCAGCAGGCCGGGTATGGTCTTTGCCTGATTGACGATGTCGATGGCTGCATCGTGGTACCAGCCCACGACCAGGTAGCTCAGACGATGATTCTCGACGATGCCGTTGGAATTGGTAGGTAACCCGGCGAGCGTGTCATGGAAAGACAGCACATTGCGATGGTAAGGCTCGAAAGCAGCAAATGAAGGCAGGCCGGGGCCCATCGCGGTGAGAAAGGGAGGCTTGCCGTGTGTGGGCTCCGTCCATGGATTCGTGGTGATGTCCTGGCTACGTCCGACCAGATCGAACTGCGGTGTAGACACACGGGAAGGCGGCGTAATAAACGGGCTGGTTCCGGGCTTGGCAGGATCGTCGCTTTGCAGATGGTCGCTATGAACCACCCAGGCACGCATGGCGGTCGCATTCGGATCGGCGATGCCGGGACGAGACGCATAGCGGACCACCAGCCAGCGATTGGGAATCAACGGAAACTGGCTGTCCTCGCCGGCAGAAAACGATCCCTGCGTCAGGGCTTCGGGCAGCTCCCATTGGACGTGCACACCTTCGAAGTAGTTGAAAGGTGCGAGATCTTCCATGGATTGCTCGGGAACCGGTTCGCCATCGTGCATGCGCTGGAGCATGGGATTGAATGTCGGCACCCAACGGTTGAAGACTTCAGCGCTTCGCACGACGCGATTGACGACCAGGGCGCGAAGCCGTACGGGAATGATATAAGCCATCACTTCCGTCCTCGCGTTGTAGTGGAGACCGTAATGCGTTGGCGAATCGAGGAAACGATGAGCTGCAGGGCGAGATCCTTGGAATGGCCTTGTGACTGCGTCGCGTCAGCAAGCGCTTTGGCGATGCCGTCGCTGCCGCCGACTTTCAGGACATCGGCCTTTTTCCCTAGAGAGACAGCGCGAAGGTAACGTTCGAAGATCGTTCCTGTCGGAGGAAATCTAGCGCCGGGCCCGACGCCGGTCTGGGCGTTGCGAAGCGTGATAAATCCCTGCAATGGGGTGCCGTGATGGATGCCTTCGCTGTTTTCGACGATGTCGACGTTGACAGGTGCGCGCGCGAAGAGCACCAGCAAGATATTTGGTGCGAGCAATGCGCGCCGCAGCTCCGGTATGGTGCCCTGTGCGTCGGTAGCGACAATGACGGCGTTCGGCCAAACGGGTACGAGCTCGCTGTGCATCAGCATGCCAGCTTGCGGCCGCGGCTCCATCGATGCAGCCAGTGCGGCGTCGAGTGCCGGCTGCACGAGGGCATCGGTTTCGGTGGCCGCAGCGGTATCCTTGGCGCCAGCCAGGAAGCGGCTCATCCAGGCGGGGTCGATCAGGAAAAAGCGCAGGCTCTCTTCCGGCAGGGCATCGGGGTCGGGAACGAGCATGTTGAAAGCGACCCCGTACAGATGGCTGAGCCGGTCCAGCCAGGCTGCAATCTCCTCGGCAAAGGGTTCGGCCGCGCGTAGCAGTTGTGCCTGGGCTTGAGGGCTCCCAAGCGTCTGAGCAGGCGAAGCGGCATGCTCGGCTGGCGCTGGAACGGGAGTGGGATCGGAAGATGGTTCTGCGATGTCGAGCCCCGACGGGGGTAGGAGTGCACGAATGCGCTCCTCCTCCACCTTGCGGCCGATCCGCTCCAAGGCGGCGACGGGAGAAAAGGAAAGGCCGGACCACGCCTGGTTATTTTCCGCCGCGGTAAGAAGATAGGCTGCGGTATTGCGAAGTCGCCGCCGTGTGCGCGTCAGGGCCTGACGTGTATCCGGGGCCATCAAGGTCATGGTGCGGCCAAGCATCCAGGCAGATGCATAACTGATATCGAACATTCCATAGTCGGTATCGTTGAAAATGAGCGCGTGATCGCTGGAGGAGTGCGTTGTTCCCTCAAGGGCGTCAGGCAGTGGGCGCGCCGTGTAGGGAATAAAGGGGCCGCGATACCAGGCGAACGTTTGCTCGCCGGAAAGTGTGACAAAGGGAACCGATACGTAGCCACGTTCCAGCCGCGCATTGGCGTGAATGACATGGTTGCCGCTGCCAGGGGCGAGCTTCGGAGAGCGCAGCGCCAGACCGTCGCCGCCGGGCGCAACAAGATTCTGCAGGATGGCTGCGGGGTCGAGGCTGGAGGTTTGGCAGGTGAATGCCCAATGAGCCAGGCTGCATAAGCGGAGCGTCCCACTGACCGGAAAGCCGCTCGCGATCAGGGCACTAAACCCCTCGAAAGACACCAGGTGCGCAACATAGGGCCCGGTGGTCCTGGGAAAGCGGTTTGCCACGATGACGGTGAAATCCCCTTCGGAGAACACGTCGCCCGATTGGGTGCGTTGATCGGGATGCCGTACATGACGGATATGTGCCAGAAGCGGGAGATCGTCGAGCGTAGGAGCGATAGCGCGCATGACCTCGGCAGGAACATCGATAGTGTGGCATGAGCCGTCGTATTCGCTATCGTCGCTGATCGTCAGTGTGGGAACGAGTACACCGGGTTCGGGGGCGCGCAGAAAGTCGCCGACGGTACGCTCGGAAACCAGGCCCAGTGCTTCCGGATCGTCGATGATTTCCCCCAACGTGAAGACAAGTACGGCCATCCAAGGTATGGGCGGGGCTTCGACGGTTGCTTCGCTGCCGTCGATATGCCGCTCCCAGGCAAGCATGGGACGGGCTACGGTGATATGCGGAAGCGCCGTGCTTACGTCTGACTGGCTACCGGGTGCCGGATAGGTCGCATGAATCGTGGAGCTATCCAGAAAGAAACGCGGTGCGCGAATGCGGTAGTGCTGCGGAGGCTGCTCGAATGTTCTATTTCCGTCGACATTCAGCGTCTGCACCGCTCGAAAGGTATAGTCGCCCGGCGCCATGCCTGGTATTTCGTAATCCACGAGTTGCACGTGAAGAATCGCATCGTCTGCAAATGCAATCGACGCCGTGATGTCTTTTTGGGTAACGCCTTTCATCGTGCGGCATCCCAAGTAAGCTTTGACAGTTCAGTTGGCTGTGCTCAACATCGGTGCTGTGACGTATGTCGATCGCGCCATCCAGGCATATTTAGCTAACGTGCTGTCGTTCGGTAGCGCAAAACCGGCTTCGGCAAGCACGTCGTGCAGCGCCGTTCGATTCGCCCGTATGGTGTTGTTGCCCAACGCGGTGAAGATCTTTTGCGGGGATCCGTTATCCGTTCGCGGCGTAGGCCCCGTTGCCGCGCGACCAAGGCGAGGAAGGGATCCCGTGTCGAGGTCCGTGACGCCAAGCGTTTGCGTTGAGATCTCGGCCAGGCTGGGACCTATCACGGGCTCGGGCGCGCGGATCTCGACGTAGGTATAACGATCGGTTCGCTGGGGCGCGCCGTTCAATCCGCCCCCGTTGAGATCGCCCCACAAAGCATTCGGCACGCCACGCCGCTCCGTAGCGATCCGCCACCCAGTCAAAGAAATCGGCGTGTTTCCCCGGGTGATTGTGATAACGAGCCCGGTGGTGATGGCCGAGCGCCTCATGGGGCGAATGGGAACCGCTCCCAGCGCTTGTCCTTGTTGTATGCCGTTGACAGTCACCGTTCCGTTAGGAATCGCCGTTATGGCTGCGATCGTGAAGGTGTCGGCCGTGACCGGTGTCGGGCCGTCTGCGTTACGCAGGGTCGCCTCTTCCGTGGGGTGAATATCGACGAGCATTCCCAACTGCAGGGTCAGCTGCAAGGGAGAGGGGATCTGCTGGGCGAAATCTTCCCAGGGGATGGCAGGGATGGACTGTTTGCCGCTTCCGATGGGGAAGGTAAATGTGGCGAACCAGACGTGCACCTGCGCTCGGCCGCCCAAAGGCGGGCCGTAGAGATTCAGTTGGGCGCCAACCTCAAGACTGACCCGGACCTTGACGAACCAGATCTTTACCGATGCCGATACGCCTACGCGAACACCGACATGCACGTCGTAATAAAACGGTTTCCATTGAAGTAACGCATTCAATTGGGCCTGCAGCCACGCTTGCAGTCTCAGGTCTCCCCCGGAATCGAACTGCGCGTCGAGCAGCCCGCCGGCCATGAGCAGGTTGTCCGTCAAGGCGGCATAGACCGTGCCCGAGACCTTGACCGGGCCTAATTGGTATTGATAACCAAGACGTGGAGGCCGCGGAAAATGGTCCGGTGGCGAGAATGCAGGGTGATAACCGCCGAGCGTGAGCACAAATCCGCGTCGCTGCGTCTCGGTGTCCTTGCCCCAGATGCGCAAGGCCAATCCGCCGAGCAAGCGCGCTTTCGGATCCAGGATATAGGAGCCCGGTGAGACTTGTGCATCCACGCTGAAGCGTTCCAACGACGAGTCGTAGCCGATCGCAAAATCGATGGCCACCTTCGCCATGGTCGTCCTGCCGCTATTGGGCCGTGGAAGGTCCAGCACCGTTCGTCCTGCCAACAGCGCTTTCCATGCTCGGTCGGCAGGCGCCACCTCGATAATGATGACGGCGGCCGTTTCGATAAACTTGAATGCCGTAAACGAAATGCCTCCCGCGGCCCAATAGCGGCCCGCAGAAGCCGTCACCCATGCCACGCTGCCATTCAAACCCATCAATTGATTGAGCGCTTCAAGAGGGGGCAGCGAAGGAGCGGTGGGAGACGTCTGGCCGATCAGCGGGAAGGTGGCCAGTTCGTCGACCGATGGATGCCGCAACGAGGAGTTCACTCCAAGCCCAAGGGCCAGGCCGGTGAATATCACGGGAGGGACGGCAAACAGGCCTTCCGGGCTGCGCAGTTCCGCATAGGCAAAAATCGATTGCGTTCCATTGGGTAGCCGTTCCCAGGAGCCGAGCGCGCGAATGGACAGAAGATTCTGCAGCTCGATCTTCGCCATGCCCGCGAAGCCATCGCGCGGTGGCGGCAGAAACAGCAGGCCGGCGGCAATCGCGAAGGCGGGTGGCTGTTTGATATCCAGCCCCGCCCCGGACAGGCGCGGCGATACCCGCAACGACTCTTCCAAAGTAAAATCCAGCCCAAGTCCTTCGAGAGAGAAGGTGAGCGGCCCGGCTGTAAATGCGCCATCGATCTGAATACTGAATTTGCCGGTTTCGGTCGAATAACCGATACGAAAGTCCGATAGCCGAATCGGGCCTACAACAATTTCTTTTTTATCCTTCCCGTCGCCGGGTGGATTCTGAAGATTTGCAGATGGATCAGTCACCGTACGCATGTCCAGCGACCTCAAGTCCTATGAGTGCATAGGGTCGGAATTAATACGCGGCATTTCCATATTTTAGTGTAAACAATGTGTTAATTATTAGTAATTTAAAAAAATGGTTTTTTGCTTGTTTTGATCCTTGAAGTTAATCATATTTTGGTCCAGGCTTAGGTGCTTGTTGGAATGGATATTGGCGTAAGTAGGTGTAATACAAATGCAACGGTGAGCGTCACGGATTTATTTTGCGTAACCGTTCGTATTTGGCGGGATATTGATGTAACCATATGAATAGAGAGCTTTTTTAAGCCTCTGTCAGTGCCCTTTGTTCGGCGCAATTTGCGCTCATTCATGGATATCCGTTTATTCGGCGTGTTCCTGCGATGCGAAAAAGAGGGTTTTGCCATGGCTGTATATAACTTCAAGTTCGTCAATCGGCCAGGAGCGACAGGGTCGCTTGTGGATCGCAATGCGTCGAATCTCGAGGAGGCATATACGCCGGGTAACGAGCGGGTGGAGCTCGCCAGACACCATATGATTTCTTGGCACATTATTAAGCATTGCTGGAACACGTTGATTTTGCCTAATATCAACGGGGCCAATTTCCCCCGATTAAATCTCGCGATGAGAAATTACGTCGCATTTGTCGCGATCGAGGGATTGCAATGGGCCTGGTTCGACGCCGCCATTATTCGCGACGGCACCCAGGCTCTCGATAGGCTGCTGAATAACGTGGATATGCACAGTGAAGCACCGGGCGTGCCCCGGTCGCCTTACATGATGACTATTGCACGACTCTTGTGCTGGAACCCCCGTAATATTTTTCTCGGTCCGAAAGGCGACGGCCACCGAAATTATGCTCTCTGGGAGACTACCGGCCCCACCCAGGGTGATCCGAGATGGATAAGAGCCGATCTCGTGAGTGACTTTGAAGAATACGCCACGCATATCATCAATCGAAAAGGGGCCGGGCACTTCCATAATTTGTGGGAGATCTTTGGCGAAATTCAGACCCAAATTGTCAGCGGGGGCGCACAAGATCAAGGTTTGGCGGCTTACATCAACACGATGATCGATCCGGTTATCCAGCCTGAACGACTAGAGGTTCGGCACGAGGATTGGTTTCGTATGAACGGCTTTCATGAGCAACAAGTATGGCGATGGGGCGTGCAAGCCGCCGAGTATCGCGATATGCCGCAACTTGCCAACCCGCCGAGGCCTTCCTACTTGGTGATCGACGACCCACGGATACTCTTTCCGGTCAACGATGGCGGTTGGCAGATGTTGGGAGGGGAAAATGTCCAATATCGTCCTTCATTGATGCCTCTTGCACATGCCCCGGGCCGAGCGAACGGTCCGCTACAGGGGTATCGTCCCGGCGATCGCATCACGATCGGGGGAAAAACAGTCGAGCTTGAGTCAGGAACAGACGAGGACGATCCGGACTATCTCGATGCTTTCGGTAAGGTCGGCGATGTCACCCTGACGGATGCCGCATCCTTCCTTGCAGGTCCCGGAGGGACGTGGAGACTCCCATCGATTTTTGACGGACTCAGAGTCGATAGTCTGGCGATTTCTTATCAGCAGAAATCGCTGACTTCTTATAGCTGGAAGCTTTCCGCGGCCATCGGCTTCGATGCATTAGGGTTGAGCATGACAGCGATCGCTTCGATCAGTGCCAAGTCGGATAACAATCAGGTGGATTCGGAACTGACCATAAAACTGCCGGTAGGCGATGACGCGATCACCATCAGCGGTACATTCAAGCATGAGACACTAGGAATGTCCGCCTTGCTGATGGCGGATCTTACGACTGCGAATATCAACATATCCGATCTGCTCGCATCATTTCTCGGTTCCAATCCGATTCCGAAGGAGTTGGAGACGCTTTCCATCACCCCGAGAAAAGTCTGGTTTCTTTATACCGACACCCCAATGAGATCCTCGTCCGTCATGCTTGATTTCGGCCCGGTGATGCTGTTTGCGGGAAGGTTTATGGGGGGGCGTGCCCTTGCGCTCCGCCTGTCGACGGGTCAACTGGCGTCACTTTCGGCGCTTCCCTTTGTTGGCAGCCTGATTCCCCCCTCTCTCGATGTGGCTGTTACGGATGTCGGGTTGTTCTGGGCGTCGCAACCCTTCTCAGCCCCCGTAGTAAGCGACATTGTAGGGGCGCAGTTGAAAATAGGCTGGACCACCTTTTATCCAAGCTACGCCGATGGCGCCGTGGCTTCCGGCATGCACGCAGTGGCCAGGCTCCTAAGCAAGGCGGAAAACGAATCCATCTTGATACAGCGTCACCTTCAGTAGCTCATCTCGCGGGGATGTCTTCGACACGAAGGGCCTCGAAAAACCACCTATCGATGTAGGAGCGGCTTCAGCCGCGACCGGTCAGGCGGCGCCCTGCACGGTCGCGGCTGAAGCCGCTCCTACAAGGTACCCTGGATTTTAAAGATTCTCACAAGCGCGAAGTACCGAAGCATGCTTCAGTCAGGCTCCCTCTCCCCTGGCAAAGCTAATGGAGAGGAGAAAGTCGACACGAAGGGCTTCGAAAAACCACCTAACGATGTAGGAGCGGCTTCAGCCGCGACCGGTCAGGCCGCGCCCTGCACAGTCGCGGCTGAAGCCGCTCCTACAAGCTAGCCTGGATTTTAAAGATTCCCACAAGTGCGAAGTACCGAAGCATGCTTCAGTCAGGCTCCCTCTCCCCTGACTTTGCCGGGGAGAGGGGTGGGATGGGGGGCACCCCTGCAATGTCCGTCACCATGAGCTATGAAACTGAACGGCTCGTTGGATTTGTGCCACGGGGTCATTGGCATAGAAATAGTTTTAAAAGCGACCTAAAAATCGGATACAGCATATTTTTCTCGGTGCATTCAAAAGGCCATTTGAAAGCCGCCACTAATAAGAATGGTGTGCCATGTAACAAGCCATGCCCGTATCCACAAAAACAAGCTTCGTTAAGAAATCGCGGCCATAAACCGAGAAAAACGCATAGCTTTTAGTACTATTTCTATGTGCTCGCGGATAGCACCTCGCCAAAATGGCTGGCATCTGAGCGAGCCGGGGAGCGCTGGTCAGGCCCCCTGCATCTGCATGTCCATTATGCAAATGGAAACTCGCTCCAAACCGTAGCTCCACTGTGAGCCAATTTTGAAATCCAGCGATTTCGCGCGATTCCGGAGAGGGAGACGATATGAGCATGCATCCGAAAAAGTTTCAGAACAAAGCGCTGACTTTGTCCATTGCCGTGGCCTTGGCGTCGGCCAGTCCCATGGCATTTGCCGCCACGCTTAATCCAGGGCAGACGGCGACCATTAATCCAGCCACTCCTGTAGAGGGCTGGATCCTCAATAGTGCAACCCTGAATGTCCTTCCGGGCGGCCGGACCCAGAATATCGACGCACGCACTGGCTCAGCGGTTAACGTTTTCGGTGGCCAGACGGGCGAGATCGTCGCCATCGGTGGCACGATAGTTAATATCCAGGACAGTCAGACAAATATTGTGCGTCTGAACGACAGCAATGCCACCATCGCTGGTGCGACCATCACTGATCAAAGATTGGGTATTGGTCTCAGCGTAAATGCCGGCCTGGGCCAGACTTCAACGGCGACCGTTTCCAATAGTTCCATCACGAGTCATGGCCGTGGCGCCAATACCGTCGGCGATAGCACCCTGACGTTGAGCGGCTCGACGGTTCATGGCATCGATGACGGCAAGTTCGCTTCCGGCCTGGGTCTGGGCATGTTCGGCGGCACGGTGTTGATTAATGACAGTAGCACGGTGACCGGCGACGTACGCGGTATCCTGATGGGTGCCGACTATCTGTCGACTACCAAGGACATGAGCCTGGTTATCGATGGGGCGACAGTGATCGGCAAGACGGGTACCGCCATTGAGGTATCGGAGGGCTTCGACGGCCCTTCGGTAGCGAATATCACGGTCACTAACGGCGCGAACCTGGTGAGCGGCAATGGCATCCTCCTCGATGTCAACGCTAACGGATCGAGCTTGGGTTCGATGGTCGATTTCAATGTGAGCCAGAGCTCGCTCACGGGTGACATCGTCGCTGACGCAGCGAGCACAGTGAATGTCAATCTCGACAACGCTGCGAGCCTGACGGGTAAGATGACGCATGCCGGCGACGTGACGGTGAGCGGCGGCGCGCAGTGGATGCTGACGGCCGACTCGGACGTGGGCTCCATGACGCTCAACAACGGTACCGTGGCATTCCAGCCGCAGGCTGATGGCACACACGGAACGCTACAAGTTCGCGGCGATTTCGCCGGGAATGGCGGCGGCACGATTCGCCTGAATACGGTCGCCAACACGGGCGGTACGTTGGACAACCAGTTCACCGATCGCGTGCTGATTGCTGGCGACGTGACTAACACAGGCACGACCTTCATCGAAGTGGTTTCCACCGGCGAGGGCAACCTGACCGATGTAAACAAGGACGGTATCGTCGATGCCAAGGAAGGCATCTCCCTGGTCCAGGTCGGCGGTAACTCGCGCGCCGATGCGTTCGCGGTCAAAGGTGGCTACGTAGCAGCCGGCCCGTGGCAGTACACGCTGCACGCGTTCGGCCCGGGCGAAGCCGATCAGAGCCAGAGCCTGCTGCCTGGCGGTACGACATGGGATTACCGTTTGGCCAACAAGTTCGTGACCGAAGAAGGTCCGATCAAAGATGATCCGATCGAGGAGGGCCCGAATCCGGTCGCACCCGAGCCGGAACAGCCGGTCACGGGTCCGGAGCGTCCGGCCGTCGTACCGCAGGTGCCTTCGTATCTGGTTGCGCCGACCGCCCTGTTTGCCTACGGCGATCAGGTAACGGACGGACTGATGCAGCGCTTGGGCGACATCCGCTCGACACAGGCTTCGAGCCTGGGCGGCGAAGTGTTTGCACGCTATACGAACACCCAGCAACGCTACACCAGTGATCGCAACTTCCAGGATTTCGGCTACGGCTTCAAGCAGCAGATCAATGCCATGCAGTTGGGTGGCGGCCTGGTGAGCCTGGTCGACGACAATGCGACCTGGCGTGCAGGTTGGGCGCTGGATCACGGTACGACGCGCGTAACGCCCAAGGCCGTGGACGGTCAGAGTTCGGCGCGTTACACCGCTAACGGTGCTTCGGCCTGGTTGACCTGGCAGCACAACAGCGGTTGGTACATCGATGCAGTGGTTGGCGGTCGGCGCTACAGCGGTACGGTAGATACGGCCGCGCGTGGCGACCAGGTAGCGCGTCTGCGCGCCAGCGGTTGGGTTGCCTCGGTGGAAACGGGGTATCCGTTTGCGCTGGGTGCAGGCTGGACGCTGGAGCCGCAGTTGCAGGTCAAGCACCAGACGTTGAACTTCAATCGTACGCAGGACATCGATGGATTGAACGTGGCGCTGGGCAGCGCGCGGCAAACCACCACGCGTCTGGGTGCGCAGCTGAGCAAGACGATCGACCCGCGATTCGCACCTTATGTGCGGCTGGATCTGAGCCACACTTCGGGTGGACGTGCTACGGCAGCGATTTCGAACGACGCCTGGAACATGGCCAATGATTTCGGTGTCGGTCGGTTGGGTAATTCGTACCGTGTCGGCGCGGGTGCTACCAGTCAGCTGGGTCGCAACGTGCAGATCTTCGGCGAAGGCACGTACCAGCATCAGTTGGGACATTACGGCATGCGTGGTTGGGGTGCCAATGTCGGGGTTCGCGTGAACTTCTGAAGTATAGGGTAGGGGCTTGCGCAGGATGCGCTTGCCTCCCGCCAAGTCAGGCTAAAAGCCCCGCGATCTTTCTCGGTCGCGGGGCTTTTGGTTTACTGATGATGCGATCTCGCCGGCGATGTGTTTTGTCTTGAAGCGAGCTACACGTTTTTTTTGTGTCGCCGCTTGCGTGGCGCTTTGCTTTTGCCGGCGGATGGACTATGGCCTTGCGCGACGGCAGCCTTGAGTTCATAGGAGATATTGCCGTTGATGTGGGACGGTATGTTGCTATTGGCACCGCCCCAGCTGCCGTGGCCCCAGACGACGACCCGATTGTCGTCGGTGAGTGCAGCAAAGGCGCAGATATTGGCATAGATCGCTCGGACATTAGTCAATAGCGGTTTGGTGCTGTCTGGAATCTGGCCGCCCATGGTCGAGGTTCCCCAGGCCACGACCTCGCCGTTGGATCGGAGCGCGGCAAAGGCGTGCGCATTGGGCACGACATCGACGATGTCGGCCAGCTCGGCAATATCTTTAGGAACTGTGCCGATGTTGCCGCCTCCCCAAGCGGCCACTTGACCGTTGGCGCGTCGTGCAGCGAACCCAAAATAGTTGCCGACCAGTTCGACAATATCGTCCAGGCCTTCCATATATTCAGGCAGAGTACCGGGCCAGGTAACCACCTTGCCGTTCTTCCGTAGTGCTGCGAACGACATAAACCCATTGCTGCTCAATGCGACAATATCGTCCAGTTCGGCAATGTCATCAGGAACGCTACCGCCGTTCGCCCCCCAGGCAACGACCTTGCCGTTTTCTCGCCGCCCCGCAAACGCCCAGGCATTGCTTAGCAATTCGACAATATCGTCCAGTTCGGCAATGTCATCAGGAATCTCGCCACCCTGACTCGACGATCCCCACGCAACGATCTTGCCGTTTTCGCGCCGTGCCGCGAACGCATAATAGGCGGGGATGACCTCGACGATGTCGTCCAGGTCGGCAATGTGTTCTGGAACCGTGCCGCCTCGATTGGCCGCGCCCCATGCGACTACCCTACCGTTGCTTCGTCGTGCGGCGAACGCTTCGTAACCACTGACGACTTCAATGATGTCGGTCATGCCGGGAATAGGGGAGCCCTCGGGAAAACGGCCGCCGGAGCCAGTGCTGCCCCACACGACGACCTGCCCCGTGCGACGCCGCGCTGCAAAAGCAGACATGCTGCCAATTACTTCGACAATATCGGTCATCTCGGCAATGTCTTCAGGAAGATTCCCGCCAGAGGCGGCAACACCCCATGCGACCACGGTGCTGTTGATCTCGTTGCCGCGTCGTGCGGCAAAGGCGTGCGCGTTAGTCTCCACTTGGAGGATATCCGTGAAGCCCGGGATCGTTCCCACCAGACTGCCGCCCGTGGTGGGGCTTCCCCAGGCGGCCAGATTACCTTGATCGCGCCATGCCACGAAGGCTCCGCCTGGGGTACCTTCGTCGCTGTAGCCATTCCCTAGGATATTCCTCGGCCGGAGGATCACCTGATCGTCGTCGGTGTCGATGTAGAGCACGGCATCCGGATTCGAGTCAGGGAAGTCGGTGACCGTGACGCTCGCAGTCGGCGCTTCGTGCGCATAGCGCCAGCGCGCCGGAATCGACGTTTTGGTAGTCGCATCCAGCGCATGCAATCGACGGTATTGATTGAGCGTGCCGTTCACTCCTTTGCGATATCGCCAGCGACTTGCCGAGCGCCCGCCCATGACAAGCAAGCGTCCGCTGAGAGCGATCCTCAATCCGTAAGGTGCGGAGACCGGGAAATTGTCATAGAGGCCTTCGGCAGTGAAGGCGTGCACACCGCTGCCCAATCCGGCAACGGTCAGCGACCAGCGCCCGCTGGCGCTCACATCGACGATGCCCAGCGAGACATTGCCATCGAAGAGTTGCACCCGCTCGTTGCGTGCGGCGGTGCCGCTGAGCGTGAGCGTGGTGGCACCCGTAGTACTGCCATTGGGAATCTCCCGCCCCAGTGCATCGCGTACGGATTCGATGACCGGCTGTTCGTTGGCCCCATCTTCGACACTGAAGTGGGCGACGGCACTTTGGCCATCACTGCCGCCGTGAGCGAATTGCACGGTATAGCGTAGTTGGATGGTGCGATTGACCAGACCCACCATGATGCTGCGCGGGATGGTAAAGGTCAGATCCTGTGTGGTATCGGTGACGGTCTCCATCAGTTGCCAGCGCACCGTGCCGGCGGGTTGCTCCAGATAGAGCGTGACTTCGTCGTTGAGGCCGATGCCGCTGTAGGGTCGCACGCGCCCGATAGCGCCGCCTGCCGGGATATCGGCGAGCGTGAGCACACCATTGTTCGCCTGATCCACTTCCGGGATGGGCAGGTCGCCTGAGGCGGCGACGCGTAAGGTGAGCGAGGTGGACGGTAAGCTGCCATTGACGGTGTAGTGAATCGTGATCTGACGATTCCCGGCGATCCTCGCGGCCGGGACCGCGAAGTTCGCCGCCTGTCCGGTGGTGCGGACGGTAGCGTTATCGGTATAGGTACCGGTGATGTCGCCGACCCAAGTCAGGTCGATCCGATCGTTGGCAACCAGGGTGGTACCGGGAATGCGTACATTGGCCAAGGTCAGCGCTGGATCGAAGATGCCGTCGGGTGCTTCGATCACGGTGGGGGCGGGTAACTGATTCGCCGCGTCACCGATAGGAAGCTCCAGCCGCTCCGACTCGCGCACCAGTGCCGGGCCCGCCGCGTAGTCGATCTCGTAATAGACCGTGGCGCTGCCACCGGCGAGCGGTGCGATGTGCTCAGGACCATCGATGGGGAAGGGCAGATCCTGACCGACCCAGGCTTGGGTGACATCAAAGGTGGTGCGGTAATCGGTCGGTTGGCCGTTCCTGTCCGTGCCGGCCCAGATCAGGGTGACCCGATCGCCTTCGCCCATGCCGGGATACGCCGGCACCGTGACCTCGGCGTGTGCGATGTCGGCGGGCAGGAGGCTGGGTGTGACGATCGGCGGCGGCAGATCGGGTGCCGCCTGACCGGCGATACGCACGGTCGAGTGACGTGAGTCGATGGCATCGCCGTTTTGCTTGCGCAACACATACGACAGGATGGCACGTCCGCCGGCACTTGCGACCACGATGGCGTTGGGCACGATGAAGATGAGCGGCCCGGGAACGCGCCGGATAGTCTGGGAGTCCGTATAGGGCGTGAGTGCGGCACCATGGGAGTCGATGCCGGCCCAGGTGAACTCGATGGTGTCGTTAACGGCGAAGAGGCTGCCGCTGATCGTGTAGATCATGGCGGTCGCATTGGCGCCGCCCAGGACCGCCAGATCGATGACATCGTTCTCGTCGACTTCGATGACGTAAGGCGCATCGAGCGGCGAGTTGTTGGCAAGTACATCGAGGCGCGTGACCATCGACCACTTGGCATCGGCGGTACGGTTGTAGGCGGCATCGATGACGGTGTACATGAGTAGCACCTCGCCATCGCCGGCACCGAGGATCTCCGCCTCGGTCATGTGCAGCACGATGGGTTGGCCGACTTCATCGGGCTGCACGGTGTAGACGCGCCGTATGCCGTCACCGCTGCCGCCCCAGCTGAAATCGATGCGGTCGTAGTCGGCCATGTTCGGGTAGGGAGGAATGGTGACATCGACACCGAGCGCGGCGCGGTTGTCATCGAGTCCGTCGCGGACATCCTCGGGCAGGATGGGTGCGAGCAGGTATTCCTGCTCGGGGGTAAAGGGGTTGGGATCGAAATCGCCGGGTCGATTGAGCTTGACCCAGATGTCGCGGGTTTCGCTGAAGAGCAGGAGATCGCTGATTCGCCTGACGCGGTAATACGGCGTGAAGCGGCCGTTGGCGAAGCTGCTGTAAGGCAGGGGCAATCCGACGTACTTGTCCTTGTTGTTGTCGTTGACGGTGGTGGAGGCGATAGGAATGCCGGAGTTGTCCCAGAAGACTTCGATGTAGTCGCCGGGGTTCATGCCGCCGTAGGGCGGCACGAAGACACTGAGGTCGCTGTTGATGGCGCTCAGGCCGATGGCATAAAGCGTGGTGGATGCACCGCCGAAGGGAACGGGCTTGGCATCGGGAATCACCAACGGGGGCAGCAGGTCCAGCAGGCCTTGGCGCAAGGCCTCACGGGGGATACGGGTACGGGGACGGTTCAACATGGGAACGCCTCTCTCTCGGTGGATGAGGAACGCTGCACACGGGATATCGAAGAAAAAGCGCCCGCTGAACAAGCCGCTTCAGCGGGCAACCGGGAACTTAAGGCGACGGGATCAGCTCAGGTTTGCGATGTCGTCGCTTGCGTGGTGCGGCGATGCGAGGGCTGTCGTCTTGCGAGATAGCGGCCTTGAGCTCGTAGGAGATATTGCCTTGCAACGTCGAGGGCACGGTGTTGTTGGCACCGCCATAACTGCTATGCCCCCAGACCACGACCCGCCCGTCCTCGGTGAGTGCAGCAAACGCACCGAAGCTGGGATAAATCGCTCGGACATTGGTCAATAATGGCACGATGCTTTGCGGGATTTGCCCACCGTAATCCGCATTTCCCCAGGCTACGACGCTACCATTCGAGCGAAGTGCAGCGAATGCATAAAAATTACCCACGACATCGACGATGTCGGTCAGGCCGGGGATGACGGAGCCATTAGGGAAACTGCCCCCGGTGCTGGCATCTCCCCACACGACCACCGTGCCGTTACTGCGTCGCGCCGCGAACGCAGTATCATTTCCGATCACTTCGACAATATCGGTTAGGCCGGGAATGATGGAGCCGTTCGGGAAACTGCCGCCACCAGCGGTATTTCCCCATACGACTACCGTTCTGGCGCCTGCCCGATTGTCACGTATGGCCGCAAATGCGCCGGTGTTGGCGATCACTTCGACAACATCGGTCATGCCAGGAATGGGAGAGCCATTCGGAAAAGTACCGCCATAGGAGCTATTTCCCCATACGACTACCGTACCGTTTTCCCGTCGTGCCGCGAAGGCATAGGTGTTGCTAGTCACTTGGACAATATCGGTCAGGCCAGGAATGACGGAGCCATTCGGAAAAGTGCCGCCATAGGTGCCGTTTCCCCAGGCAACCACCGTTCTGGCCCCTGCACGGTTGTCACATATAGCTGCGAATGCTCCCACATTACCGACCACTTCGACGATATCGGTTCTTCTGGCGACGTCGAGAGGCACGTTGCCACCATTGCCGTTATCTCCCCATGCGACCACGGCACCGCTTGCGCCGTTTACACCGTTGCTCCGTCGTGCGGCGAATGCCTGGGCGGTGGCAACCACTTCGACAATATCGGTCATGCCGGGAATGGGGGAGCCGTTAGGGAAACTGCCGCCATAGCTGGTATACCCCCACGCGGTAACCATCTTGGCACCCGCATCAGTGACGCGCCGTGCCGCGAAGGCATAACCATTACTGATGATCTCGACGATATCGGTAAGGCCAGGAATGGGTGAATTGGCGGGAAA
>NZ_DATCRY010000023.1:0-12294 GCF_036568765.1 Dyella sp.
GCGGAATACCGGGCCGGCGATCAGGTGCGGGAACAGGGCGATAAAGGTGGCGAAGTCGACGGGATGATGCGTCGCTTCGGTATCGCCGCGGTAAACATCGGCGATATAGCTGATCGATTCGAAAATATAGAAGGAGATACCGATAGGAAGGATGACATGCAGCCATGAGATCTGCCCCGCACCGGTCGCTCCAAGCACATCGTTGAGGCTGGAAACGCCAAAGTTCGCATACTTGAAGTAGCACAGTGTCAGCAGATTGCCGGCCACACCGATCGCCAGCCGGCGCCGCGCTGCAGAGCTTCGGGGTGCCTCGCGCGCAATCGCCAGGCCGATGAAGTAGTTCCAGATCGTGACGGTTGCGAAAAGCAACAGGAAATCCACGCGCCACCACGCGTAAAATACATAGCTTCCGATCAATACGACCAGATTGCGGGCGCGGCCGCGATTGGGCGTCAGGTAGTAAACCGCCAGGAACAGTGGCAGAAAAAGGAACAGGAAGACGTTAGAGGAAAAAACCATGATTCGCCTCGTCGCTTCAATCGCTTGCCGTGTTTACACTGATCGCTTCCGGCTTCACTACAACCGGAAGTTTCTGCCTGACCATGATGTCCAGTACGCGCTCCTGGTGCGCGCCAAGTACGCCGGTGAAGTGGATGCCGAGTTCGCGCCGCGGTTCGCGAAGATCGACGTTATAGACTTCAAGGCTGAGTGGCTGGTCGATCGTGATCGGACCGGATCCATTGGAGACCAGCTTGCCGCCGACCACGATCATGGAAATGATGGGGTGGAACGGGTCCAGCTTCAGATTGCGCCCGGTATCGCTCAGGTTTTCGATATGCCCATAGATTCCCGATAAGGCGTTGCCCACGGCGACGTTGTCGCGCAGCTGCACGTCGATGCTGTTGCGAACGCGTATGCCGTGGCGGTTGTTGGCCGTTACAAGATTGCTCCAGATCAGTGTGTTCGGGCTTTCGTAGATCGTGATGCCGTCGGACTTGTTGCGATACGATTTGTTCAAAGCAATAACATTGTGCATGCTGCTTCGGTCAGCAACGATGCCGGACAGGCCGTTGTTGAACGACGTATTTTCGATGATCCAGCTTTCGTTGACTTCGCGCGAGACGATGATGCCGTGCTTGATGCGCGTGCCATAGACCGTATTCTGCGCAATGATCAAACGTCGCGAGCGATCGTGGGGGTCGATGCCGTACTTGATATTGTCGTGGTAAGTATTGCCGCGGATCACGACGTCTTCGGCTTCGTAACAATAGAACCCGTACCAGTTGTCGAGAAACTCGGAGTTCAGTAGCCAGCCGGTCGGTGCCTTGCGTTTCATGATGGGTGCCATGGATGGGCTGTACTGGCTGATGGAGATGCCATAGGCCTTGCTTGCTGCATAGCCGAGGTGGGCTACCACGCTGCCGATCATGTACGTCCGGGACCCACCCCAGGACGTAATGTAGGGACGGAAATCCTTTTCATCTTCGAAGAACGCGGGCGTGTTTTTTGCTTCGTTCCAACCTTCCAGGCGACTGTGGTTTATGAACAAGTCGCCTTCGTTGACGATGAACGCTCCCCGGTCGATCGAAAGGCGGAAGTCCTTGACGTCCTTGTCGATGTGCAAGGTCGCGCCCGGCAATATGTCGATGGGAAGCCGTGCCACGAATACGCCCGGTTCCGTTTCGGCGAAGTACTGCTTCGGTAGTGTGCGTGAGAGGTCGCGGGGCGTGACATAGCCGTCGACAAAGATGACTTGAGGCATCGATGACTGGCGGCGTGCCCATTCGCGCATACGCTCGTCGCGGCCCATGAAGTTCTTGAAGGACAACTGCTCCATCATGCTCCCGACATGGACATGGCCCGCGGGGCCGCGATGCAGCTGTTGCATCGCCGCGGCTTCCGTATATTGGGTAATGTCAGGAAGCTTTGGCGCTTTCCAAGCCATCAGGCTTTGGACGGAACCCGGTCCGACGGTGTAATTCTTAGGTTGGGCTTCGGTGGCCGGTACCGTAGCGGCATCGGCGTCCGGGTCGTCTTCATCCGAGCCGTCTGTCTGGTCGTCCGAGTCGTCGTCGCTATCCGCAGGCCGTTTGGCGTGCGTCGGTTTGTTTGCCGTGGCGGCGTGCGGGTCATGCTGTGGCAAAACAGCGGCCGCAAGGGCATAGTGCCTGCCGCCAATCAGCAGCGCAAGCATCGCTATAGCCATGCTCGCCATCCTCAATACCATAAAACCAGCTCCAGGCTGACCCGGTATTCGGTGCGAAGGTTATTCCCGTAGGCGGCGCCCGGCTGGAATACCGAGCCGCGCAAACGAATCGAGCTGGCCGGCTCGTCTCCGGTGAGCAAATCGGTGTGCGCGATGCGCCCACCAAAGAACCGGGTGACAACGACGTCGTAACCGTGACCCAGCGAGCCGTTGTTATTCAGCGGAACGACATCGATGTTGTCGGCGTAGACCGGTGCGTTGTTGTGTACTCGGTCGAAATGGTTGTAGATCAGGCTGGTATTCCAGCGACCGAGATTAATTGACGCATACGCAGTGGCCACCTTGATATTGCCGAGCTCGGCACGGTAGGCATCGGTAAAGCGTTGGGTGAACGAATCGGTACCTGTAAAGCGCGAATAGTTGCTTTGCAGGCCGGTCTGGCTGTATTGCGTCGACTGGTCCCGCCCGTTACCGCCACTGCTGTAAACGTAGGCGGCGCCAAGCTGCAACGGAAACTTTTCTACAGGAAGACGGTAACGCAGACCGACATCGGTTGCCCAGGCGTGCGATACGCGCCGGTCTGTCACCCCGGTCACCGCGCGTGTTACCGGATCGATGAGCGCGGCACGCTGATTGCCGCTCAGCCAGTTGATCGATACGTTGTAGGCAAGCGGTGGAGCGTCGGCTCCGTCGAAATAGTGGTTGTTCAGGAAGGCGCCCATCCAGAGCAGGTTGCCCGATGTCAGCTTGGTGCCGACGTTTGTGATGGCACCCGTCTGTGGCAGGTTGTTGTCGTCATGAACGTAGATAGCGCGCACGCCGACGCGCTGGTAGGCCCGCCATTCGCGGCTAAGCGTTCCGTACACATAGGTGCGATGTTTCTGGTCCGGCGGCAGGCCGATATCGTCGGTGCGGTAGGTGCCGAATTCGCGTCCGATGCCGAATTCGGATTGCACGAGGGTGGTATTGAAGATCCAACGCGCCGCATCGACATCCTGGTCGATGTACATCGCATCGTCTTCGCGTATGCGCTGGCGGCCGAGCCGGATCGATTCGCCGGGGTATTTGAATCCGGCATAGTCGATCCAGGCTTCCTTGAGACCGAGGAAAGTCTGGTCGGTCGGCCCGAGGTTATTGTTGTCATTCGCATTGGTCTGCACCGTGCCTGTAGGTGCGAACAGGCGTGCTCGCACAAATCCGCTCCATGCCGGCGAGAACTGGAAATGCGCCCATGGCGTGGCGTCCAGATAGGCTTGCGTCGCATTGCCCCGGCCGAGCAGTCCAAAATCCCCGCTGGTCTGGTTCACTACTGAGATATCGGCCTTGAAGGCGTAATCCGTCTCTACGGAGGCCGCGGCAGGAAGGGCGACCAACGCCAATAAGACACTACATCCGGTCAACGAGGTTGTACTCATCGCGGTTCCTCTCTTCATGGCGTTGTTGATGCGGCTTCGGCAACATCGGGCTCGGTTTGAGGCAGTTGCTGCCGCATCGTTTCCTCCTGGTGCAGGACCTGTTGCGCCACCTTGCGTTCTTGCGGAGTCAATACCCCGTTCAGTTGGCCAGCAAGGATGCGGATGGCATCCGCACCGTCGCGCGCACCGAGCTGGGCGAAGACGAATGCGTTGACATGGTCCGGGCAAAGTCCTTTCCCCGAGGCGTAAAGCCGTGCCAGCGCGCTATCGGCCGAAACGTAACCGCGGCGCGCGGCATACAGCAGATGATCGGTCGCCTGCTGCGGATCGACCTCATCGAGATAACCGAACTGGTATAGGCGGCCGATGTAGTACTGGGCATCGAGCGCCGTGTCAGGATGCTTGGCCGCGCGTTGCAGCAGCTCCAATGCCTTCGGCGGGTCGCGCGGTGCACGGTTGCCATGCAGATAGAGCTCTCCAAGGTACAGCGTGGCATCGGGTAGCCCTTGTTTGAGTCCGTCCTTCAGGGCGGGCTCCACATCGAAATCCGGCACCAGGAAAGGAAAACGCACGGCCACGCCAGCGGCTTCCACCCGTGCTTCGGGGGAGCTGGCAACAAGCTTGGCTAGAATCTGGTTGGCAAGATCGGGTTGCGCATTGGCTTCCGGCTGCGCTGTAGTGGGTGGGTTGGCGCCGCCGTTCGGGGCGCCGGTCGCTGGCGTCTTGACGGGTGGCGTTGCAATAGCCGCTGTCTTGCCTGGCACGACGTTTGCGACCGGCGGTGGTGCCGGAGCACCCATCGCCGCCACATTTCCCGTTGTCGGCGGCTTGGCGACGCCTACAGGATCCTGTAGGCATGTGCGGGTCGGCGGGAGGGGGGGCGGTGCGAGCGAAGCCGAATTTTGAGCGAGATCTTCGGCATCGGCTTCAGGCAGGTCGGAAACGGCGGTGTCCGGATCGGCCGCATCCAGGCTGCCATCCGGTGCGGCGACCAAAGCGCGAGCCAGGCTTGCCGCAGTGGCCACTGGAATCAGTCCCTGGCTGTACTGCGACATCGCCGCAGCGACCATTTGTTGCATGCCTTTCTGGTCGTTGCGCATGCGCATGTCACGCATGAGATCCACATAACACGTGGGCGCGATGTTCAGCGATTTTTTGCACATTGCCAGCAGGCGATCGTTATGCCCGGCTACATCGCGCGTGTTGCGATACCAACTGATCAGGGCGCCGTTGGTGACAGGCTGATCGAGCTTCTCGGCGCTGGCGACCAGCGAAGGCATGCGTCGGTCGGTGTCATACGCTGGATTGGCGGCATAGAGTTCGAGCAGACCCGCCAAGGCTTCAGGGTCCTGGCGGTCGTCCCAGGCATGTGTAAACAGACGTTGCGCCTCGGCAAGCTGCGATGTGCCGTCCTGCTGAAGGAGCAGGCGAGCCAGTGGCACTTCAGCTTGCAAGGGCTCCTTCTGTGCCGCGACGCGGAACCAGCGGATGGCTTCCTGCGTGGATTGCTGCGTTTGCCTGCGCGCATAGAGACGCGCCAACGCTAGCTGGGCCTCAACATAGCCGAGCTTGGCTAGTGGCAGGAAATTGCTCTCCGCCTCGACGTCATGCCCGGCCTGGGCGGCCAATTTGCCCCGCGCCAGGTCCGGCATGCCGCCTCCCTCAACCGAAGCATCCTGCCCTTTGGTGGGTTGCTGTTGCGCGTGCGCCGATGTCCCCATGAACAAACCAAGGGCGACCAAGACGGTGCAACTGGCAATCGCGCGCTCCATCAGAGTTTCGCTATCAATGCGCGCACGCTGCGCACGCCGTGATCGATGGTGCCGGCAATATCGCTGCGTGGATCGCCGAGCTGCACGTCCACGGGGCGGTCGATCATGTCGCGCATGAGCGGCTGTTCCGGATCGATCTGGGTAAGTACATCGCTCACCGCACCGGGAGTATCGAGGCCGCGTATGTCGCTGGCGCCGCCGCGCTCGTCTGCGCTGATCGGGCTGGGTAGCAAGCGTACCTGGCTTATCCGGCCATAGCGATCGTGATCTTCGCCGCTGACGTGAAAGCTCACGGTACGGCCGATACGAAGATCCTGGATGTTGTCGAAATGAAAGCGCGCCAGCACATAGGGCTTGGCGTTGTCGGGCAATAGCACCACAAGCGGTTGATTGCGATTGATGAACTGCGAATCCATCGCGAATGTCTGCTGTACCGTGCAGTCGCATGGGCTGGACAGCGTGCCCTTGAGCGTTTCGCCCATCAGGTCCGAAAGCTGTTGGGGGGTGAGGTGCAGCGAGCCCGGGTCGTTTTGTACGACATCCAGCATCGCAGCCTGGAAGGTGCCCAGAGGCTGGCCCTTCTTGATCTTTCCATCCGGCGGAATCAGGCTGAAATAGGTGCCGTCGCGCGGCATGGTGATTGCGAAGCTGGGCGCCGCGACCTTTGCAGCGATCGCATGATTGATAAACAGTACGCCATAGAGTTTGGTAGCGGCATAGGCGAAGGCGGCCAGGCCGATCAAGAAGAACAGCCCAGTCAGCGTCATGGCGCGCGGCCGAAGGCGCTGAGGCTGAACTTTGGGAGCGACCTGCGCGGGGCGACCCTTGGTGTAGTTGTTGCGTGAAAGCGTAGTCAGTACGTCGCCGACAGTGACGACTTCGCCGGCGATATAGGCATTGATCAACTGCCGGAGCAGTACGGTTCGGCGTTCGTCCAGTTCTTCGAACGAGCAACCGGCACGATGATGCACTGGGTCGAAGTTACACACCCGGAAGCTGACAGGTAGCGTCATGCCCATCGGATCGATCGCAAACCGCAGCGTACCGCGATAGATCCTTCCGATCTGGTAGCTATCGCCATGTGTGTCGAAGGCAAAACCGCCCGCCGAGATATCGATCAGGCGATAGGCCAGTTCCCGGCCTTTGGCTTCCAGGTTCAGGGTGGCCGGGATGCGGACCCTGGGATGTTGGCGCTCGACTTCCGTTTCGTGCACAACATTGACTGTTTCGTCGGCCATAATGGTTTTCCTTGCAGTCCTGATTCAGTGGTTTATGGTTAAAGGCTAAGCAGGCACATGACGGCGGCGATGAAGAGGCTCGCTGCGGAAAACGTCATGGCCCATGACGACCAGTGATTGAAACGCCGGTGGAAAGCGCCGAGATTGCGATCCAGGGTAGTTTTCTGGCGTGTCCAGGATTGCTGGTCGAGACGGAAGAACACGAAGATCTTCATGACCGATCCGACCACCTGGTTGTAGTACAGCAGCGCGGGGAAGGCCGGTCCGACGCGGTGTCCGGACGCCAGCAGCAGGAAAGACATCACCAGGCGCGTGATGCCCACCCATAGAAGAAAGGTAAGGATGTAGACCGGGCTGAACTTGATGCTCGCCACGATTGCCATGGTCAGGCCAAGCAGGCCAGTCCACATCAACACGCGTTGATCCAGCAGTACGTAATAGGTGAACCAGCCGAGTTTCCGTGGGCCCAGCTTCAGTGCGCGACTGTTCTGGCGCAGGGAGTTGCCGTA
The DNA here is from genome assembly GCF_036568765.1 of Dyella sp. Taxonomy (GTDB): domain Bacteria; phylum Pseudomonadota; class Gammaproteobacteria; order Xanthomonadales; family Rhodanobacteraceae; genus GSA-30. The sequence goes on from NZ_DATCRY010000023.1 coordinate 7,141, forward strand.
CCAACGGAACATGAGTTTGCGGCTGGCTTTGAGGAATCGTGGATCCGGTGGGCTCTCCAGCGTGCGCACGGCAGCATCCGGTACGTAATAAGTGTCCCAACCCATGCGCACCAGGCTGAACCAGGTGCTCTTGTCATCCCCGGTAAGGAACCGGAAACGGCCAAGACGCCAGTGTTCGACGGCATCGTTCTGTACGTCATCGATGAAGCTCGGATCGGTGACGATAGGAGCGCGGAACAACGACATGCGACCGGTCAATGTCAGTACGCGCCTGGTCAGTGCCATCGAGCACATGTTCAGATGGCGCTGAGCAAAGCGCAGCTTGTGCCACTCGCTCATGGCGTAGCTGCCCGCGACATCGCAAAATTCGTTAGTGGTGAGCGCGCCCACGCTGGGCATGATCCGCAGGAAGGGCGCGGTTTTTGAGATCACGCCCTTTTCGAGCACGGTGTCGCCATCGATCAATGCAACCACCGCATCTTCGTCAGGCATATCGCGGGAGATACATCGAAAGCCCTGCGCCAACGCATCGCGCTTGCCGGTTCCGGGGATCCGGACGATCCTCAAGCGTACGCGGGAGGGTGGATCCAGGTGCTCCCATAAGGCGAGGATCAGACGCTGATCGGCCATCTCCACGATCGAGGCAACCACCGTCGTGGGTGCGCCACAGTCGATGGCTTCCTCGAATGCTGCCTGATAGACCAGGGCCGTCGTGAACGTGTCGATGCGGTAGCTCGTAATGAGGAGGTACACATGGGACGGTGTTGCCAAGTCACCGGCACGTGATGCCCTGCGACGGGCGCGCGGAAAGACCCAATGCAGGAACAGCATGCTGCGCGCAAAGTGCAGGGCGCGCAGGCTGTAACGCCAGATGCCCAGGGCACCCAGGGCGAACACGAAAATCCGTGTACCGGGCTCGAACGCTTGTGCAGGGAGCATCAACACCAGTCCCATCAGCGCGCTCAGGTAAAGCAACCAGCCACCGAGGTCGAACATGAATCTACGAAACTTGCTCGATGGCCGGCCACCCATGCGCGTTGACGGAGTGGCGATGAATCCGCGAGTTGCCTTATAGGTCGATGGCATCGCGGCGCTACCAGCAGATACCCTGCATTTCAGGCGTCGACGTATGAGGCATAAAACCGACAAGGTCGACTACCTTGCGGTCGCCTCGAGCGCCATTGACGACTTTTGCGAAGTTCCCATCGCGTTGTCCTACGATGAGTACGTCAGAGCCTTCAATCACCTCATCAAGATCGGCATTGAGCAACGACGAAATATGCGGGATCTTGCTGGTGATGTACTCTCGGTTGGCGCCGTGGACACGGGCGTATTCAATGTTCTCGTCGAAGATTGTCAGCTCGTAACCCTTGCCGATCAGCATCTCGGCCAATTCCACCAGCGGGCTTTCGCGCAGATCGTCGGTCTGTGCCTTGAAGCTCAACCCGAGCATGCCGATGCGGCGATCGCCGAACGATGCGACGAGATCGAATGCCCGTTTGACGTGCATTTCGTTGCTGACCATCAGCGAACCGATCAAGGGATGCAGCGCATCGACCTGGGTGGCGCGGAAATTGAGTGCGCGCACATCTTTGGGCAGGCAGGAGCCGCCAAAGGCATAACCGGGTTTCAAGTAGTAACTGGACAGATTCAACTTGTGGTCCTGGCACATCACTTCCATCACCTCGCGGCCATCTACGCCGAGCTCTTTGGCGATATTGCCGATCTCGTTGGCGAACGCGATCTTGGTGGCGTGCCACACATTGCATGTGTACTTGACCATCTCCGCCACCTCGATCGGCTTGCGGATCAGCGGGGCGGAAAGCGATGAATACAGCTCAGCCAAAAGGTCGCCCGAAGCCTCATCCCATTCGCCGATTACCGTCATCGGCGGCTCGTTGTAATCGGCAATGGCAGTGCTTTCGCGCAAAAATTCGGGATTGACTGCGAGGCCAAAATCGCGCCCCGCGCGCTTCATGGACGTATCTTCAAGCATCGGCAGAACCACTTCCCTGATGGTTCCTGGTAGCACGGTACTGCGCAGGACTACCGTGTGTCGTTCCGGCTTGTTGCGCATCGCCGTGCCGATTTCCGCGACGACGGTCTGGACGAAGTGCAGGTCGAGGTCGCCGTTCTTCTTGCTCGGCGTGCCCACACAAATCATCGATATGTCCGAGTTGAGGATGGCATCGAGCGTATCGGAGGTTGCACGGATTCGACCGGTATCCACGCCTTGTTGCAGGAGCTCCTCAAGGCCGGGCTCTACAATTGGCGATTCGCCGCGGTTAATCAGGTCGACCTTGGCCTGCGCGATGTCGACGCCGATCACTGTGTGGCCGCGGTCCGCGAGACAGGCAGCGCAGACGGCGCCGACATAGCCCATACCAAAAATGCTGATGCGCATACAAAATCCTCTGAAGGCAAAAAGGGCGGTTGTTGACTGCTTTTTTGTCGCTAGAACCCTGTATTTCTAGGGCCTTTTCTTCGAAAATGCCCGGTATTTGCGTGCGTCCACGCCCAGGCAGGTTTGAGGCTCGCTATGAAAGCCGGGCAAAACGCTCCTCCGCAGACTCAGCATCGGTCCGCGTCGGTATCTGGCGCTCCAGCCAAACAATGTCCCCGTTGAGCCCGGGGATCAGGCCGCTGCTGCGGGTTCCTTGGCCGCGTCGATGCGGCCGTAGGCGTCGCTAAAACGGACGATATCGTCTTCGCCCAGGTAAACCCCTGTTTGTACTTCGATCAATTCGAGCGGTATGCGTCCTGCATTTTCGAGGCGATGCATATTGCCGATCCGGATATACGTCGACTGATCTTCCGTAAGAATGCAAGTCTCACCGGCTATGGTGACTTGCGCAGTGCCTCTGACAATGACCCAGTGCTCGGCACGGTGGTAATGCATCTGCAAGCTGAGTTTGCCTCCCGGCTTGACGCATATGCGCTTGACCTGGAAGCGGTCGCCGAGAGCGATAGTTTCGTAGAAGCCCCATGGTCGGCTTACTCGACGATGATTCTCTACCTCAGTGCGATGGGCGCGCTTGAGCGACTGCACCACACGTTTGATTTCCTGTGCGCGATCCTTGGGTGCAACCAGGACGGCATCGTCGGTCTCGACCACGATATGGTCATGTACACCGATCAGTGCAACGAGACGATTACTGGAGTGAACGAGGTTGCCGGTCGCATCCTCGAGAAGCACGTCGCCTTGCGTATGATTGTTTTCCGGGTCGTCGCTGGGCATGCGATCGAGGTAATTCCAAGCGCCGACGTCTTCCCATCCTGCATCCAGGGGAACCAATGCCAATCGCTGGATCTTTTCCATGATGGCATAGTCGATCGATTCGCTACGACACTGGCCAAATGCCTCGGGATCGAGTGCGGTGAAGCCGTTGTCGTGGCGGGCATTTTGCACCGCTTTCCTGGCTTGTTCGAAGGTCTCCGGCTCAAGCCGGCGCAGTTCCTCGAGAAAGCGGCGGCAACGAAACACGAACATGCCTCCATTCCAGTAGTAGCCGCCCGAAGCGAGGAAACTGCAAGCTACATCGGCGTTCGGCTTCTCTATGAACGCTCCGACTTCATATGCGCCGTCACTAGCCGGCATCGACGTGCCGCTTTTGATATAGCCGTAACCCGTTTCGGGACGCGTTGGGGTGATGCCAAAAGTGACGACGAAATCCTTTGCCGCTGCTTGCACTGCGATGTTCGTCGCGTCCTGGAACGCGGTGTTGTCGGCGATGAAATGGTCGGCAGCCATGAGGAAAGCAATCGCGTTGTCACCATGTTCCGCGGCGATATGCTGTGCGGCGATCGCGGCTGCGGCAAGCGTATTGCGGCTCTCGGGCTCGAGAAGAATGGCCGAAGGGCTCACGGCAATGTCCTGCAACTGGTCTGCGATCATGAAACGATGATCGTTCGAGCCAAGCACGACTGGGGCTGTGGCGTGCTGGAGGGAGGCTGCGCGTTGTGCCGTTTGCTGAAACAGGCTCAGCGGCCCGATAAGCGACAGGAACTGCTTGGGGTGTTGTTCCCGGGAAAGCGGCCAAAGTCGTGTTCCGGTGCCGCCCGCAAGAAGCACAGGGACAAGGATCGGAGCATCGGTCTTCACATCTAACTGTTGTGGTGTGGCCATGCACGCGCCTCTTTATGGGTTCGGTCGCGGAGGGCCCCCTGATTTTTTTGGCCGCTACAAACGATTCGAGAAACGGACGTCTTAACGTTTATCCATCGATCGCCTAACGAACATGCCCGTTATAAGCGCTGGGAATGACCGCAGCATGAACTCGCGATTGCGTAATTTCTTTGACATTTTTGTATCGTTCAGCGCGTTTGAATTTACGTCATTTCATCGTTTTCTTATCGAAACAGTCACTTTGTTCAGATCGCGTATGCGATGTGCATTGCAAGTCGAGCTCATAATTTGTTGTCAATGACGTCGCGATATTTTGCGAATGAAACGCTCGCGAAGGACTTGTCGCAGGTCTTCACGCTGGCTGCACTTCGACTTTGGGTCTGTTGTACATCAGGCATCTAATCGCGCGTTCCGCTATGCAAGAACACGGATTTGGAGTGTCAGTGCGCTCGGTTTGCAGGTGGAATTGCACAATCCGTTTTTTCGATTTGTGTTGAATGGCGCGAATCGGTTCGCGCAAGCGAATTTTCACGTTTGTCTCATCGTTGTGACGGTCTGAGCAAGAACCGGCATCGCCGGCAAAAGCTATGGAGCCAGCTTCATTTAAGAGCGTCATATCCGAAGGGACAGACCCTCCAGTGGACATGCTGCCCTGGCGACAACGGGTGTCGAATCGGCAATAGCCGCCACATGAAAATACCCCACCTTTACCGCTACCGTCAGCCGCTTCGATTCGACGCAAGAGAGAGGTTGCGATGCGGATTGCGGTGGTTGTCGCGGCACGTATGCAGCAGTTTCGCAGTCCGGCAACGCTGGGCGAGCAGACGCGTGTCGATAAAGAAGGCGGCTTCGCCAATACGGGCGAAGCCGCGAACGTATCGCGTTCGCCTAGCAGGCTGTTGAGAAACGCTCATCGTCAGCCTGAGTTATAGGTGGCTTCAATGGTTGTCGAAGTGGACCATGGATGCGGGTTGTTATGTCGGCGAGGGATTCCACCACTGGCCGATGCCGCCTAGCCGGATCAGGTT
>NZ_DATCRY010000024.1:0-9535 GCF_036568765.1 Dyella sp.
TCGCCCAGTTGCGCCCCTTGCAGCGATCGGAGCTGTTCCATGGGCGCAAGCCGATGGCGTTCTACGCTGGGCGCGTACCGGAAGACGGCGAAGTATTGAATAGCGAACCGGCCGATTGCGTTGTGTTGAAGGAGGCTTCGAGGCAAAGGTGAACGCGTTGGCGATTGCCTGCGCTCCGCTCTCCCCGGGTTATTAGTAATCAAAAATTCTATCTGCCGTCGTCCCGGCAAATGCCGGGACCAGCGCCTTTACGTTGCACTTAGTCAGGGCAACGTTATTCCTGCCTCACGCAGCAACCGCGCCAGCGCAATCAAGGGCAACCCGATCAACGCTGTCGGATCCTCGTTGTCGATCCGCTCGAACAAGCTGATTCCCAGTCCTTCGCATTTGAAACTGCCCGCGCAATCGAGCGGATTCTCGCGGGCGACATAACGGGAGATCTCGGTTTCGCTCAATATGCGAAAACGCACGCGCGTGTGATCGATGTGCGTATAGCGCATGCCATCGCGCGTATCGAGCAGGCACAAGGCCGTATGGAACTGCACCTCATGTCCCGAGCTGGCCGCCAACTGCGCGCGTGCGCGCTCTGCCGTGCCCGGTTTGTCCAGGATCGAGCCGTTCAACTCGGCTACCTGGTCCGAACCGATGATCAGGGCGTCGAGCTGGCCGGCTCCGGCTGCATCGGCCTTGGCGATTGCCAGCCGCAGCGCCCGGTCCACCGGCGACTCCCCGGTCAGCGCGACTTCGTCGGTGCCGGGGGCGCGTTGTTCGAATGCTGGCAGGAGCCGGCGCAGCAGCTCGGCCCGGTACACCGACGTCGAGCCCAGGACGATGCGCGGCCCGCTCATGCGTCGCCCTCGCGGCGAATCTGCTCGCGCATGGCGTCGTCCAGGTCATGCTGGGCCCGGTCCAGCCCGGCGAGGAGGGGCCTGAGGCGATTGCGTGCCTCGCTCATGGCGGCTACCGCCGCATCCAGCTCCTCCTGCGTTGCCTTTGGGGCCTTGTCGCGAATCCAGATCCGCTGCTGGAGCAGTGAGCGCAGACCGGCCTCGATGGCGCTGCGGGCCTCTTTCTCGCTTTCGGCCGGCAGGTCGGGATTGAGCGAGATCACCGCATGAGCTTGCTGCAGGCCGTTTCGGCAGCTCTTGAGGTCCACTTCCAGGCGGTCGGCTAGATCCAGCAAATGCCGAACGCTGCCGGCCCGGCGGTAGATCCGTTGCCGGTGAGCGATCGCCAGGACGCCCCCGAAGACCAGTAAAATGAACACAGCGGCCACGCTGGCCGTCAGGTAGGCGTTCACGGAGGATCCAGGTTCCAAGGTGGCGTCGAGGCATTCAGTCTGCCGCATGGGCGGCAAGCGACGCAAAAGGTCGCGCATGCAGGGGGTAAGCGCTTGTATGCAGTTGACTTATCTCCGGCGCAAACCTAGAATTTCGCGATTATGTCCGTGACACTGCCAGAGTCCGTGGACGCATGGCGCATGGTCGCGGCAAGGCGTTCGTTTCAAGGTGCCTTGCCGATTGCCGGGTTACAGCGCCTCGCCGAGGTGCTTGCCGGCACGGATGGGGTGGCTCAGTACGAGTTGGATTTCGGTCGTGACGAGTTCGGCACGTCCTATCTGGATGTCCGCGTCCAGGCGCCGCTCGAGTTGATCTGCCAAAGGACCCTGGAGCCGTTCATCCTGCCGGTAACGGTCGATGCACGGCTTGGCTTGATCCGCTCCGAACGCGAGGAGTCGGCGCTTCCGCCAGGAAGCGAACCGCTGCTTGTTGCCGAGGACGGCAAGCTCAGTCTGGCTGACGTGATCGAAGACGAATTGCTGTTGGCGTTGCCGCTGGTTCCGATCAATCCGGACAGCAGCCTGCCCGATGAAGTAGTTGACCCCGGCACGGAGGCATCCGCCACCGAGGGTCGTACCGATAACCCGTTCGCGGTGTTGCGCGAACTCAAGAAAAACTGATTTAGCTGGAGACTTGCCATGGCCGTTGCCAAGAGCCGCAAAACCCCGTCCACCCGCGGCATGCGTCGTTCGCACGATGCGCTCAAGACCGTGCAGCTGGCCACCGATCCGACCAGCGGTGAGGTGCATTTGCGCCATCACGTGACCAAGGATGGCTTCTACCGCGGTAAGAAGGTCATCGACACCAACACCTCGGTGGTCGAAGAGGATTGATCTCAAGTTCTTGAGAGGCTGCACACGGCTCTCATACTTGAGACTGCAAGGCGGCGCGTCTACGCGCCGCTTTTTGCGTTTAGGCGTCCAGACGGCGTAACGTTGCGGCTTCGGCCGTCGACGGGCTTGAACCCGATACCCGTCGTACGCTGTTTGTCCCACTTTGGATAGTCAATGGCCACGATCTATTCCCGTATCGTTGCGACCGGCAGTGCATTGCCGGAGCGCGTGCTTACCAACGCGGACTTGGAAAAGTTCGTCGACACCAGTGACGAATGGATTCGTACACGCACCGGTATTCGCCAGCGCCATGTGGCCGCTGACGGCGAAACCACCGGCGACCTTGCCACGCTGGCGGCGCAACGCGCGCTGGACGCGGCGGGCCTGAAGGCCGGCGACATCGATTTGATCGTGCTTGGTACGACGACCCCGGACATTATCTTTCCGTCCACTGCCTGCCTGATTCAGCATCGCCTCGGTGCCAACGGTTGCGCGGCCCTGGATGTCAACGCGGCGTGCTCAGGCTTCATGTACGCCCTGGGTGTGGCGGACAAGTTCATCAAGACCGGCGCTTCCAGGCGTGCGCTGGTCATCGGTGCCGAAACACTGACGCGCATGATCGACTGGAAAGAACGCGAAACCTGCGTGCTGTTCGGCGACGGTGCTGGCGCGGTCGTGCTGGAAGGCTCCAGCGAGCCGGGTATCTACACCACCTGCCTGCATGCCGATGGCGGCAACAAGGATCTGCTCTACAACCCGGTCGGCGTTTCGGTGGGCTTTACCGATGAACCCAACCATGGTGTGCGCATCCGCATGGCCGGCCGGGAGGTATTCAAGGTGGCCGTCAAGACGCTCGATGCCCTGGTCGAAGAAACACTGCAAGCCGCCGGCATGGAAGCGGCACAACTGGATTGGCTGATTCCGCACCAGGCTAATCTGCGCATCATCGAGGCGACTGCCAAGCGTTTGAACATGTCGATGGAGCAGGTCATTGTGACCGTCGACCAGCATGCAAACACATCGGCCGGTTCGGTGCCGCTGGCACTCGATCACGCCGTGCGTTCGGGCAAGGTCAAACGCGGCCAGAACCTGTTGCTGGAAGCGTTCGGCGGCGGCTTTACCTGGGCGTCGGCACTGCTGCGTTTTTGATGCGCGAGGCCGGTGGTTAGGCGTTTGCCAAGAGCCAGGTGTTAAGGAGAAGAGCCGGCTAGCCCGGCTTTTTTCTTGGGCTTTCTCCTCGCTCTTTACAGCCCGCACAGCGGGCCAGCTCACAACGAGCATCGCGAGCGGCCGCACGCAGCGGCGCCCCAAACAGCTGCGTACGGTCGCCATTACTGGCACTATTTCATTTTTCGCCAATGCCTCATCCCATGACTCGAACCGCCGCTTCGCTCGCTTTTGTCTTCCCTGGCCAGGGCTCTCAGTCCGTCGGCATGCTGGCCGATCTGGCCGCTGTGCACGCCGAAGTCAAAGCCACGTTCGACGAAGCTTCACAGGGCGCAGGTGTGGATCTGTGGGCGATGAGCCAGAAAGGGCCGGAAGAGCAGCTCAACAGTACGCAAAATACTCAGCCGGCCCTGTTGGCTGCCAGCGTGGCCGTATGGCGCGTATGGCAGAAACTGGGGGGTGTGCAGCCTGCACAGATGTCCGGCCATAGCCTGGGCGAATACAGCGCTTTGGTCTGTGCCGGCTCGCTCTCGCTGCATGACGCCGCGGCGCTGGTTGCCGAGCGCGGCCGCCTGATGCAGTCGGCGGTGCCGGCGGGCGTCGGCGCGATGGCCGCGGTGCTCGGTGGCGACGATGCGCAGATCGCGCAAGTCTGTGCCGAAGTCGCGCAGGGGCAGGTCGTGGCGCCCGCCAATTTCAATTCGCCCGGTCAGCTGGTTATTGCCGGTCATGCCGAGGCGGTCGATCGGGCTATCGCAGCTCTGGCCGAGTTAGGCATTCGCAAGACAGTGAAGCTGGCTGTGTCGGTGCCGTCGCATTGCATGCTGATGCGCGATGCCGCGGACAAGCTCGGTGAGCGCATGGCGTCGATCGCGTGGCGGTTACCTGCGGTGCGCGTGGTACAGAACGCGACTGCGACGGCGTTCGATACTGTCGATGCGATTCGCCAGGCCTTGCAGCAGCAGCTGTACATGCCCGTACGTTGGACCGAGTGCGTGCAGGCACTGGCTGCCGGCGGCGCGACGCGGGTCGCCGAGGCCGGTCCGGGCAAGGTGCTTGCCGGCTTGATCAAGCGCATCGACAAGAACATCGAGGCTCGCGCGATCGGCGCGCCCGCCGAACTCGATGCCGCGCTCGCCGAGTGGAATGCCTGAATCGTATTTCGGACGCGACGTTTGCTTTCTTTTTGTTTTTTTATCGCTAAGGAGTTTTCGCCATGAGTCATTCTCTTCAGGGCGAGATCGCTCTGGTCACGGGTGCCAGTCGTGGTATCGGTGCAGCCATTGCCGATGAGCTGGCTCAGCGCGGTGCCACCGTGATCGGTACAGCGACCAGCGAGTCCGGCGCGGCTGCGATCGGTGAGCGGCTGGCCGCGCACGGTGGTCATGGCCGCATGCTCAACGTTGCCGACGGTGCACAGGTCGAGGCGCTTATCGACGCTATCGGCAAGGAGTTCGGTCCGGTGTCGATCCTGGTCAATAACGCCGGCATTACGCGAGATCAGCTGCTGATGCGCATGAAGGACGAGGATTGGCAGGCCATCCTCGATACCAACCTGACGTCGGTTTATCGCACGTCCAAGGCGGTGATGCGCGGCATGATGAAGGCGCGCAAGGGACGCATCATTTCGATCGCTTCCGTCGTTGGCCTGACCGGCAATCCTGGGCAGGCCAACTACGCGGCGGCCAAGGCCGGCATCATCGCTTTCTCCAAATCGCTGGCACGCGAGATCGGCACCCGTGGGATCACTGTCAATGTCGTGGCGCCGGGCTTCATCGATACCGACATGACTCGCGCTTTACCCGAGGACGCCAAGCAGGCGCTGCTGGGGCAGATTGCACTCGGCCGTCTGGGCGAGGCAAACGATATTGCGCAAGCTGTTGCGTTCCTGGCCTCGCCTGCCGCCGCCTATATCACCGGCGAAACCCTGCACGTCAACGGGGGCATGTACATGCCCTGACGGCGGCTTCGGCGGACTTCCGCCCTGGCCGACGGCCGGGAAGGGGGGCGGGCCGTCTCATCCTGCAGGGATATTTCGGCCAGTTGTCGCCAGCCGACGATTTTTAGGCGACAATTGGCCTTTCGCGTCGACCTCTCGGGGGGCGACATACAACCGAGCCGGTGGACCGTGGCGGCCGACAGGCTTAGCCATTACAATCCGCCGGCCTTGCTGGCCAGAAGGCCGGTTCAAGACAAGCAACTACTCCTTGGGAGGTATTGGCAACATGAGCACCATCGAAGAACGCGTCAAGAAAATCGTCGTCGAGCAGCTGGGCGTGAAGGAAGATGAAGTCACGGCGAACTCCTCGTTCGTTGACGATCTGGGCGCTGATTCGCTGGACACCGTGGAACTGGTGATGGCTCTCGAGGAAGAGTTCGAGACCGAGATTCCGGATGAGGAAGCCGAGAAGATCACCACGGTGCAGCAGGCCGTCGATTACATCAAGGCTCACACCAAGGAGTGATCGCGAGACGATACAGGCGTCAGGCATCTTGCCGGTCTTGTATGTCGCGATACCGAAAGCTGCGCCATCTGGGCGCAGTTTTCGTTTATGCATTTTGAAACGTCCGATCCCGTATGGTTGCCGAAGAAACCTGCGGCGACTCTCCGGTATCGGGCGCTAGGGCCGTGTTCGTGAGCGGTCGGCCGCCGCAGGCGGCAGTTTGGAACCCTTAAGGGAAAGATCAGATGAGCAAACGACGTGTGGTAGTGACCGGCATGGGCATCATTTCGCCGGTCGGCAACGATATCGATAGCGCCTGGGCCAATATCATCAAAGGCGTCAGCGGCATCGGCCCGGTTACCCATTTCGACGCCACCGGCTACGCCACGCGTATCGCCGGGCAGGTGCGCGATTTCAACGCGGCCGATTGGATCGCCCCGAAAGACATCAAAAAAATGGACCCGTTCATCCACTACGGTATTGCTGCGGGCACGCAAGCCCTGCGCGATTCGGGCCTGGTGGTGACGGATGAAAATGCACCGCGCATCGGCGTGGCGGTGGCCGCAGGCATCGGCGGCCTGCATACCATCGAGCATACGTCGATCGAATTGCACGAAAAGGGGCCGCGTCGCGTGTCGCCGTTCTTCGTGCCCAGCTCGATCATCAACATGGTTTCCGGTCACCTGTCGATCATGTACGGCCTGAAGGGCCCGAATATCGCGTGCGTCACCGCCTGCACCACGGCTACGCACAACATCGGCCTGGCTGCGCGCATGATCCAGTACGGCGATGCCGATGCGATGATCGCTGGCGGTGCGGAATTTGCCACGACGGGCACGGCCATGGCGGGTTTCTGTTCGGCCAAGGCGATGTCCACCCGCAATGACGAGCCGGGCAAGGCCAGCCGTCCGTGGGACAAGGACCGCGATGGCTTCGTGTTGTCCGACGGCGCGGGCGTGTTGGTGCTGGAAGAATATGAAATGGCCAAAGCGCGTGGCGCGAAGATCTACGCCGAGCTGGTTGGCTTCGGCATGAGCGGCGACGCTTACCACATCACTGCGCCGAGCGAAGGCGGCGAGGGCGCAGCGCGATCGATGGAGACCGCGCTCAAGGACGGCGGTTTGAATCCGACCGATGTGCACTACATCAATGCGCACGGTACTTCGACGCCGCTGGGCGACCTGGGTGAAGTACTGGCAGCCAAGCGCGTGTTCGGCGATTACGCCTACAAAGTGCCGGTCAGCTCGACCAAGTCGATGACCGGTCACTTGCTCGGTGCGGCCGGCGGCGTGGAAGCTATCTTCACCATTCTTGCGCTGCGCGATCAGGTATTGCCGCCGACGATCAACCTGGATGAGCCGGGCGAGGGCTGCGATCTGGATTTCGTGCCGAATATTGCGCGCGAGGCGAAGATGGACGTGGCCATTTCCAATTCGTTCGGTTTCGGCGGTACCAACGGTACCCTGGCGTTCCGTCGCGTCTGACCGCGTGACAATTTCTCAGCGATACCTTGCCGGCCGGCGCGATCTGCTCGCGCCGGCCGCTTTGTTTCCATCGCGCTACCCGTGCTTGCTGGAAAGCGTCGTGCGCGGTACACCGCAATCGCGCTACGACCTGCTGCTCGCTTTTCCGCGCGAATCGCTTCGGTTGCACGCAGACGGCCGTCTGACCGATGGGGATGGCGCACCGCAGGCCGGCAGTTTTCTGGAGGCGCTCGATCGCTTGTGGCGTGCCGAGCGGCAAGTGCCTGACGAAGACGCGTTACCGTTTCATGGTGGCTGGGCGGTGATGTTGTCCTACGAACTGGCCGAGCAGGTCGAACCGAGGCTCAAATTGCGCCGTCACCCGGTGGTGCCGGTGGCCTTGGCTTTGCGTTGCCCGGCAGCAATCGTGGTGGATCACCAGCACGATCGCACGATCTTGCTGGTCGAGTCCGGCGACGAAGCGTTGCTGGACGCTATGGAGCGCGACTTGGCTTCAGCGTGGACGGCTACGCCACTACCGGCACCCAGCGGTATCGAGGAAGACGCGCCCGCGAAGTTCCTGGAAGGTGTGGCGCGCATTCACGAGCATTTGCGCGACGGCGACATCTTTCAGGTCAATCTGTCGCGGGCGTGGCAGGTAGCCTATGAACGGGCGCCAGCGCCCGCAGACGTCTACGCCGCTTTGCGGCAAGCCAATCCCGCACCATTCGCCGGGTTGCTGCAGGGGGACGGCTGGGCGATCGTCAGCTCGTCGCCGGAGCGGCTGGTCGAGGCGCGCCACGGCATTGCGCAAACGCGCCCGATCGCCGGTACGCGCCCCCGTGTAGCCGGGGACGATGAACTCGCCCGTATCCGCGAACTAAGCACGCACCCGAAGGAGCGGGCAGAGCATGTGATGCTGATCGACCTCGAGCGTAACGACCTTGGCCGGGTCTGTATTCCAGGTACGGTTGAGGTGGATGAATTGATGGTGGTGGAGAGTTACGCTCACGTTCATCACATTGTGTCCAATGTTCGAGGTCGCCTGCGTCCGGATGTGACGCCAGGCGAAGTGATCGCCGCTACCTTTCCGGGAGGCACGATTACAGGATGTCCAAAGGTCCGCTGCATGGAAATTATCGCGGCCCTGGAGGACGCCCCACGCGGTGCCTATACCGGCGCGCTGGGCTATATCGATCGCAACGGTGACCTCGATTTGAACATCCTGATTCGCACGCTGACGCTATGGGACGGGCAGGTCGCCTTGCGCGCCGGGGCAGGCATTGTGGTCGACTCCATCGCGCAGGCCGAGCTGGAGGAAACCCGAGCCAAGGCGCGTGGCCTCCTGCGTGCGCTGGGGGCGGACGGTTGATGCCGGCAGGTTCGGCGCGCGTGCTGGTCGACGGTCGGGCGCAAGCGCAGGTCTCGCCGCTCGATCGTGGACTGCTGTATGGCGACGGGCTGTTCGAAACGATTCGCTTCGTCGATGGCGCCGCGCCGCTATGGGCCAGACATATGCAGCGGCTGCAAAGCGGCTGCACGCGGCTAGGCTTGCCGATAATCGAGCCGTCGCGCCTGAACGAAGAGGCGCTGCGCAGCATCGAGGGCATGAGCAACGCAGTAGTACGCATTACGCTGACTCGCGGCCAGGGCGAGCGTGGCTATCGCCCGCCGTCAGAGCCGCAGCCGACACGTATCGTCGCGGCATCCGCACCGCCGCCGTTGCGCGAGCACGACTACCGCGACGGCATCGTGGCGCGGCTGTGCGACCTGCGCCTGGCCACGCAGCCGGCACTGGCCGGCATCAAGCATCTCAATCGGCTCGAACAGGTGCTCGCACGTACCGAGTGGAACGATCAGGAAATCTCCGAAGGCTTGTTGTGCGACCAGGACGGCGATGTGATCTGTGCGACCATGGCCAATCTGTTTGCAGTGATCGACGGGGTACTGGTGACACCCCCGGTGGACCGTTGCGGCGTGGCAGGTGTTGCGCGCGCCGAGATTCTGGCCGCGCGGAGCGTACAGGTGTGCCGGCTGCCGCTCGATGTGCTCGCGCAGGCCGATGAGCTCTTCCTCAGTTCCAGCATACGCGGCATTCTTCCGTTGCGGGCAGTGGGCGACCGGGTGTTTTCCATCGGCCCTTGTACGCGCGCCTTGCAACGGCACTGGCGCGATCTGGGCTTTTTCAGGGAGCTGGCATGAGCCGTAGCAAGCAATCCGGCGGCGTGTGGTTGCGCGTCGCGGCGATTCTCGTCCTGTTGGCGGTGGCTGCCGGCATCGCCTACGGC
>NZ_DATCRY010000025.1:0-32805 GCF_036568765.1 Dyella sp.
CTGGTGGTGTGGCTCAAGCGCACCGCGCGCGGCGATTGGCGCTCGGCTTTGCCGCTGGCTCTGATCGTCGGCGGCGCCTGGGGCAATGTGATCGACCGCCTGCATCAGGCCAAGGTCACCGATTTCATCCATGTGCATTACTACGCGGCCTGGGATTTCCCGGTGTTCAACCTTGCCGATTGTGCGATTTCGGTGGGAGCGACGGCCCTGGTGGTTTTCGGGTTGTTCACGAAAAAGGCATGAGTTCGCTATGAGGCGCCCCAGGCGCCCGGCGGGCCGTTCGTCCCAACCCATGCGATAATCGCCCCATGGATATCATTCTCGCCAATCCCCGCGGCTTCTGTGCCGGCGTCGACCGCGCCATCGCCATCGTCGAGCGCGCACTCGAATCGTATGGCGCACCGATCTATGTGCGCCACGAAGTCGTGCACAACCGCTACGTGGTAGAGAAGCTGCGTGCAGACGGCGCGGTGTTCGTCGAAGAACTCGACGAAGTGCCCGATGGCGCCACCGTCATCTTCAGTGCCCATGGCGTCTCCAAGGCCGTGCGCGAAGAGGCCGAGCAGCGCGGGCTGAACGTGTTCGATGCGACCTGCCCACTGGTCACCAAGGTCCATATGGAAGTCGCCCGACTGGGCCGCAGCGGCCGCAGCGTGATACTGATCGGCCATGCCGGGCATCCGGAAGTCGAAGGCACGATGGGGCAGTGGAACCCGGCCAACGCCGGCGAGATCCTGCTGGTCGAATCGGTCGAGTGCGTGGCCAAGCTGGCGCCGAAGTTTCCGCATCAGCTTTCCTACGTCACCCAGACCACGCTTTCGGTCGACGATACCCTCGCGATCATCGAGGCGCTGCGCGAGAAATTCCCCGACATCGAAGGCCCGCGCAAAGACGACATCTGCTACGCCACCCAGAACCGCCAGGATGCCGTGCGGCGCCTGGCCGAAGCGGTGGATCTGGTGCTGGTGGTCGGCTCGGTCAACAGCTCCAATTCCAATCGACTGCGCGAATTGGCCGAGAAGCAAGGCGTCACCTCCTACCTGATCGACGGTGCCGAGCATATCGAGCGCACATGGCTCAATGGCGTGCGCCGCATCGGCATCACCGCTGGCGCGTCGGCCCCGGAAAAGCTCGTCCGCGACGTCATCGCGCGGCTCCAGTCCTGGGGCGGCAGCGAAGTGCGCGAGCTGGAAGGCGAGGCCGAGACCATCACCTTCGCCCTGCCCAAGGAACTGCGCCTGGTCGGCGGCGGCCCCTCGGCGAGCCTCTGAATCCATCCAAGCCGCTTGCGTCCCCTGCGGCCTCCCCGTAAAATTCGAAATCCACTGCCGGAATAGCTCAGTTGGTAGAGCGGCGCATTCGTAATGCGTAGGTCGTAGGTTCGATTCCTATTTCCGGCACCAGTTAGGCGTTCACTGGCATCCACAGATGTCCATGTAACCCACGAAAGCCCGCTTAGCTGCGGGCTTTTTTGTTCACCGGCATCCACCGGTGTCGACCCGCAGCCGCCTCAGCATGTGAGCACGATTGTGAGTACGGCCCGCTACGACGCGGAACCGCATTTAACTGTACTCACACATGCCAGTCCTGACCGACGCCAAGCTGCGCAGCCTCAAGCCTCGTCCGAAGCTCTACCGTGTAGCCGATACCGGGGGGCTGTGCATGGCAATCGGGGCCACCTAATCGGAGTCACCTATGATTTGCCCATGATTTGCGCTGTTGACCGATCAGCTCAGTAGCCAGGTCGGAAGCGACCAATTCGTGGATGTCCCCATCTTGACCAATTCGTGGATGTCCCCATCTTGACCATCTTGCCACCGTCCCTATTCATGAAGCGGTGTCGTGCACGTCGCTTCTAGTGCTGGGCAAGCGTCTGGCTTGCCAAAAGAAGCGACTCAATCTTCCCCATGACCAAGGTCACCTTGAGCCTCGCCCGGACGCCACACAATAAATCTTTGGTTTTGGCGACATGTATGCCGCATTCGGGGGCGGGCGCATTCGGGGGGCGTTCGGGGCCGCCCATGATTTGCGCTGTTGGCTGATCAGTTCAGTCGTCAGGCCGGAAGCCCCCAATTTGTGGATGTCCCCGTCTTGCCATTTGTGGATGTCCCCGTCTTGCCCATCTTGCACGGGGGGAAAGCTTCGCCTCGAGCGCCTAGAGGATCTAGTCCAGCCGTGGCCGTGGGTCATCTACGCCCAGGATCGCATCGTAGACCACCTGCTGATGGTAGAGTTGATCGATCTGGAAGAAGCTGTCGCAGAGGGGGCGATAACGCCCCTCGCGCAAGCGCTTCAGGCGCCTTGGTGCGAGTTGGACGTGCAATCGCATTGGATTTTGGCTTACACCGAAACGTTGCGTGCCATCTCAATTGCGCAGACGCCTTCTTGGCTGCCCTGAAATCTGGTGGAGGGTTGCAAGATATTGGGCCAGCCGAAGTCATAACGTTTCTGACGCTAGGCTGATGAAGGCGAGGGTGGCGAACGGGAACACCTCAGTGATCGGATACTTGTATGTGCGCTCAGTGCACTTCAGGGTAAAGGGTTCGGGCGTGCCCATAACTTCGGGTAGTGGCGGCCGGTGAACAACAGAGGCGGAAACAAAGAGTCTTCATCGCTCGGGCTGTTGATTGGTGCCGCTGATGCGACTGGGGTTTATATATCGCCGACGCCAGTTTATGCTTTGCCTCTCATGTTATCTACAGGGGAAATCCAGTGAATCAGAAATTCGACGACTACGCAGATAACGAGGACAACGATCTTCAGGTCGAAGAGTATGACATCACCGCTGCACCTAACGATTTCAATATATTGACGATCTTCAGTTTCATTGAGTCGGGAGCAGTGGAGATTCCCGGCTTTCAGCGGAATTATGTTTGGGATATCGGTCGGGCATCAAAGCTGATCGAGTCGCTGATTCTTGGCCTGCCTGTACCTCAAGTGTTTCTTTACGAAGTCGACCGCAACAAGTTCTTTGTTATCGATGGACAGCAACGCTTGATGTCCATTTATTACTTCATCAAGAAGCGCTTCCCGCGAAAGGATAAGCGTTCGGAGCTACGCGCCATCTTCAATGAGCATGGACGAATTCCAGAGAACATTGTTGACAATGACGAATACTTTGAAAACTTTCGGCTTAAGCTCCCCGAGATGCTGCCCAATCACCCCAGTAAGTTTAAAGGGCTAGGATACAATACGCTAGAACGATATAAGTCGCAGTTCGAGCTTCGAACTATTCGTAACGTAATAATCAAACAAAACTCGCCGCAGGGCGATGACTCATCCATGTATGAGGTGTTCAATCGACTCAATACTGGAGGCATCAATCTTAGGCCACAAGAAATTCGGCTAAGCATGTATCACTCTGCTTTTTATGACGTTTTGCATAAAGTCAATGCAGATAAGAGATGGCGAAGCCTCCTAGGTGACGATACGCCAGATCTCCACATGAAGGACATGGAAATACTTCTTCGCGGCTTTGCCTTGCTGATCGAAGGAGATAAATACGCGCCTTCTATGGTTAGATTTCTCAACCAGTTCTCACGTTCGATGCGTTCGAATTCTGCTGAACAGAACAAGTATTACTACGACCTCATTAGCTCTTTTTTGGATGCGTGTGGCGACCTTCCTGATAGGGCGTTTACGAAAAACGGGCGGTTCAATGTTGCACTATTCGAAGCCATCTTTGTGGCCTCCTGTGCGGCGCCTTTGGCAAAGCGTGGGCTGGTCGCTGACAAGATTTCTCCGGCGCATGTTCAGGCATTGGAAGGTGACAAAGAGTTTTTAGACGCGCTGAAGGAAGGGACGACGCAAACAAAGAACGTTGTTATGCGGTTGAGTAGGGCTAGCTTTCATCTCGGGTTTCGTTGATCTATGGCCTCGACATCCGCAGTTGATCGTCAATACGAGGAGTCTCGGGCGGCGCTTGATGCGATTCCTGAGAATCAGCCCTCGCTTCGTTCTTCCGCCAGTGATCTATTTCGGAAGTCTCTGCTGCTCGCTGCGGCGAGCTATTTCGAACACCGCCTCACAACTTGTGTGCTCGACTACGTCAATGAACTTGTTCAGGGGGCGCCGAAGATTGTTGCGCTCGTTCAAGCGAAGGTGATTAGCCGCCAGTATCACACATGGTTTCAGTGGGATGCCTCGAATGCAAATGCATTCTTCGGTTTGTTCGGGAAGGATTTTAAGGATGCCATGACAGCGAAGGTGAAAGGCGATGTCGGGCTTGAGAGGTCCATAAAAAGCTTCCTTGAACTTGGCGGCAATCGGAACAGCATGGTCCACGTGGACTTCTCTACGTATCCACTTGATAAAACGCTTGACGAGATCTACGAAAGCTATAAGACGGCGCTTCACTTCGTCGATGGATTGGCAGATCTCCTCAGGCGACATCCTTAGTCTGTGTCATTCGTAGCCTCAACTGTGTGCCCACAAGCTATGGAAAAAGGGTGGCCGGCCTAGAGGGAAGAGATGGCGCCGGGCTTCCGTTCAAAGGATGTCTGTCCCTTCGTCTGTATCTAATCGATACGTTACTTGCCAACGCTCATGCTCGCCGTCTTTAACCAGATCGAGAACTTCGGGACGGACAATCGTGGGTAGTTGCGCTGTTCCGTTCAGACGCGCACGTAAACGAAATTGGTAAGACCCAGTCTCTTGGCTCAGATTTTTGCGGTTGCTTGATTCCCCGCGCCGAGAAGCTGGGTCCGATCCAATCGATCGATTAGCGACCATGTGTTTTCTTGGTCCTCTTGAGGCTCCTCGAACCGATAGAACGCCATAACATCTGTGGGCTCTGCCAGATAGAAGGTGGCTGTGGGGCGACGCTGGGTGTTCGTGGTCGATGCGTAGGTGATCGTTTCGCGGCGGGCCATTGAGGGTCTCTCTGACGGCAATCGGTGACGGCAATCGTGACGCAATCGGGGCCACCCATGATTTGCGCTGTTGGCCAATCAGCTCAGTAGTCAGGTCGGTAGCGACCAACTCGTGGGTATTCTCGTCTTCGCCCGTCCTTATAACCACGCGCCAAACAGCGCTTCAACCACCATCGCATTAAATCCATCCTGCCCTCGCCAGTCGGAAATAAACTTCCAATCAGGCGTGCCACCAAGCCTCGGCCGATCCGTCGCGAGTGCCTCAAGAACGCCAGCACATGCCAGTACCTCCAGTAGCCTGCTGCGCTCGTCTTTCGAGGAAGGCACGACATCTTTCAGCCTTTCGCGTAGAGCACCTGGAGCATCATTGGGGCGCAGCGATGTTGCCGCCTTCAAAATGTCCCTGAAGATATCGATGTCCTCAGGCAACGGCTCGGGTATCTCAGCCTTCGCTAGTTGCTCCAGATCCAGCAGCGTATAGATCAAGTCGCCGTGACGCAGGCCGCCCCAGCGAACGCGCTCGAAGCTGAGGACATTGAGGTCCTCCTGCCAATACGCATCACGTCCCGCGCAAACGCCGCACTCATATCGCCAACGCGGCGTAGTTACTCCGTTCTTGAAGGAATGCCCACCCAGGCACCTGAGTTCCTGGTAGATGTGCTTGGACAAGCGTCTAGCGACAGACCAGGAGGCGAGGCCGGATCGCCAATCGACCCGCCGCGTGGATAGGCTGCATAGAAAGGCTCTGGCTGGCTTACCTGGGGGCATCCCTTGGGCGAGATCGACAATGCGTTCAATCAGTGCATCGTGCGTGATGGCGAGCGGATCGAACATCAGTCCTTGGGCCTTGGCGTACTCGAAATCTTCCGGCGGCGTTCGCCTGTAGTCGTTGTCTATCCAGCCGTTATTCCAGAAGGTGTCGAACAGGATCTGCTTGGCTCGGTGATCGATCTGCGTCATGGGTGAGGAAATCCGTGTCGAGGGAAGTCATGTCGTAGTGACTGGCGCGTGGGCCGGATACCAGGATGACCATGGGAGGCCGCGCAGCCATGGCATGGTGGCGTGTGGGTGTGCATAATATCCCAAATAGGGATAAAGAAGTGAACGAAGGATATCCAAGGAGCGTAGCTATGGTTGGCAAATGCCAAAAGCCAAGCCCAAGCCATCATCGACTCACCGGCCAGAGAATATGGTCCTCGCCCAGCTTCTAAGAGAGCTGCGTCTGGCGGCAGGGCTGACGCAAGCTCAAGCGGCCGCAGCTTTAGGGCTAACTCAGACGGGGATCTCGGACATCGAAACCAGCGATCGCGGTCTCGAGCTTTTGGTCGTGCGAGATTTGGTCCGGGTCTATGGAGCCGATTGGCTTGAGTTTGTTGCTGAGCTGGAGCGGCGGCTTGCGGCAGAGCCTAGGCCTGCCAGCACTTTGATCCGAAAGGTTTTGGGGAAGGATGTTGCCCCTTAAAGCTTCGGCTAAGCGAACCGAAGACGGCTACACACCCCGTGTTTTCGTAAGTTTAATACGAATCTGCTGCCGTCCTAGTGAAAAATATTTTCGTCTAGCCCTAAACTTTTTCCGAAAATCCTGGATAAGGCTTTATATGGGGGCATCATTTCGGTGAGGCCAATCGGGGCCACCCATGATTTGCGAAGCGACCAGTTCGTGGATGCCCGGCGTCTTGCCAGCTCACTTGCTGATGCGTAACCGCGTAGGGCTGCTGGCGAGAAGCGTGGAAATCTTGGATGCCTCTGTTTGCCCTTACAGCGGGCGACAATCGGGGCTATCCAAGATTTGCGCAGTTGGTCGATCAGCGCAGTAGTCAGGCCGGAAGCGCCTAATTCGTGGATGTCCCTGTCTTGCCCCCGTCTTGGCGCCTTGCGTCGGCCCATCGTAGATATCTAGGTATTGGAAGGATGGTCCATCTCATTATCCGAGAGGACCAGAGGACGAAGCCCGCCACGCACGCCTCGATCAATCTGGAGAAAGATCCGTTGTCCTGGAGCCAATAGGCGAAGCCCAAGATACTCAGGCAGGCCTTTGCGGGAATGGCGTTGAAAGCCTAGTACTTGGACACGCACGCCATTGTCCAGCGTCAATAGTGCCATCAAGCATGGCTGTCGCTTGGACCATACTAAGCCGTCTAACCGACCCATGAATCGCCCTTCTCCCAAAGATTCTAAGGCGTCGGTGCGATAGGAGATTGGTTCTAGCCCGGCATCGAGAGCCGTGCTGTAGGACATTTCATTCATTTAGCCAAAATCCCTATGTCGTTGGGGCAGGAAATCGGGGGGAGAAATCGGGGCCATCCATGATTTGCGCTGTTGGCCGATCACCTCAGCAGTTAGATGGGAGGCGGCCGATTCGTGGATGTCCCCGCCTACTGCCGCCTACTCCATGGGTGTTCGCTATCGCTTCATTACCGGCGCGTGCTCAGAGCCATGGATGTTCCAAATGATGTTTGATACTCCCTGCTAGGCCTATGTCCATGGACATGGTTTGAAGGCAGTTTGCAAGATAGGTGTCGTCGAGCAGCATCTCCACACTCTTGTTCCACATTGTGATGATGGAGGTGCCATAGGCGGCTTCTGCTTTTTCGAGTGCACGTGATGGGACAGGTCCCCATTTATCGATCATCATGGCCAGATCGATCATGTCGCGGCTGAGCGTCGATTTATCGAGGCCTCGATCGGCATTGGCGAGCAGTTTTTCCGCGTAGGCGTCGACGGGTTCGATCAGGGGAATGCCGAGCAGGTCCTGCTTGTTTTCGTCTAGCTCGATGCGCGCTTCGCGAACCAATTCGAATTTTATGGGAGCTCCATCGACCTCAAGTATCGTCGAAATCTTGTCTCTGTCGGTTCTCACGTCGCGCAGATACTTTATGGGATAACGCATCAGATTACCCAAGGCGGGTGGTGCGATAGCTTCGCGAAGCATCCGGTAACCGTGCGCGTCCGCGCACAAGAAGTCGATATCTACAGATTCGCGGTATTCGCCGCATTGCAGCACGATGGCGGTGCCGCCGGCGAAATAGCAGCGCGCCCGGCGTAGCAGCTCGCCGTCGAGCGCACGAAGTACGTGCGCGATGCGTTGATGATGTGGGCGTTCAAACATGGAGCACCCCGTTTCCGTATCGCTTCACCAAGTCATGGAGTAGTGCACGTTCCTGGCTGTCCATGGCCGCTTCGTCGATCAGCGGCCAGTTGCGCTCATAAAGGGCCAAGGCTTCCCGTTCGGGAATCGTCCGGTTGCCCGGTCGGTTCCATGCCACGAGCTTGAGCTGGGGGTACATGTCGATCACTACGGTTGGCTCCTTGACGGTAGGCGCCAAATTCAGCGTGCGCATCACTGCCGCGTAGGCACCTATGGCCACGCTCGGCCGTCCCTGCTCGATCTGTATGAGCTTTTGGCGAACGATACCTGCTAAGGCGGCCACGGCAGCCTGGGTGAGGCCCAAGCGCTCCCGTTCAGCCCGTAATGTGGCACCGAGTTCTTGCAGAGGGGAGATCTTCGCGGGCTTATCCATGTTTTGAATATACGACATTTGATCAAAATGTCACGTGTATCGGACATTGACATGGACTCCCGTTCAGAAATGGCTGAGGTAGCGGTGAGCAAATCGGGCTGGGCCATCGGGCGCCCAATGATTTCTGATTTCTCTACCGCGCCAACGGAGGCTTGTCTGAGGCCCCTGATTGCGTTGTTGATGGCATATGGAGTCGCTAGCCCGGTGCTGGCTTTTCGGATTTCCGGCAAACGTCCATATGTGAAGCCAATCACTCCCGTAAAGGATCCTTAAGCCGCTTGTCGGCCGATTCCTGCCGTTTGTCGGCCTGCCCCTTGGCGGCTCCCCTAGGGCCGGGAGAGAGTAAAGCCAAGGGTCCATGGGGGAATCAGCATGCAAGTCTTGTCGCGTCAGCGAGGCGTCTCGTTGATCGAGGTCCTGATGGCGGTGCTGATCTTCAGCATCGGCCTGATCGGTCTGGCCGGCCTGATGATCATGGCCACCCGCTCCAATCACACGGCTTACCTGCGTACCCAGGCGACCTTCCTGGCCAGCAGTATGGCCGACCGCATGCGCGCCAATCCGGTCGGCGTGTGGAGCAACGCCTATAACGTGACCCTGCCGACCACGGCGACGCAGGTCTGCGACAGCACGACAGCGTGCACCCCCGCGCAAGTGGCCACCTATGACCTGAAGATGTGGAGTGATCAGCTCACCGCCTTCTTGCCGAATGCTTCGGCGACGATCGCCTGCTCCAGCGCGCAGGCTGGCTATACACCTCAAGCGGGGCAGGTCGGCATGCGGCCGCCGTACGGCGGCAATTGCACGATGTCGATCACCTGGGACGAGCGGGGCCTTGCCGGCGACACAGCCAGTAGCGGCGATACCTTGCCACAGACCTTCAACTGGGAGTTCCAGCCGTGATCGCACGTATGGGTCGCAGATACCAGGCAGGCGTCAGCCTGATCGAACTGATGGTGGCGATGGTGCTTGGCCTGGTTGTCGCCGGCGGCATCATCAGCGTGTTTATTTCCACTTCCAGCAGTAATCGCGTGCAGACACAGCTGGCGCGGTTGCAGGAAGAAGGGCGCTTTGCGATCACACGTATTGTGCAGGACGTGAGCCTGGCCAATGGACAATACTGCACCAACACGGGCGGTACGGCACGGCTGCAGGCTAACGGTACCTACCTCGACGGGCTGCGTGCCCCGACGGTCTATACGAAGAATCTGCAAACCGCATTGCTTTCGTCCGATTTGACGACGCGGTTTGGCGTGGGCAGCTATCCAGCCGCACCGGCGGCCAGCTACACGTTCCCGTCCTTCCTTTCCATGCGCGGCTACGACTGTACGGTAGCCGCGTGCACACCGGTGGACCCGAACACAATCGCAACCACGATCCCGCCCATGGGCAAGGCGATAGGCAACCGTGTGCCCGGTTCGGCCGTACTCACCCTGCGCTATGTGGATTCATCCAGTGGCTGGGCCATCGGTAATAACTCGACGATTTCCTCCACCAGCGGCGCGACCGGCAGCACCATCAACAGCATTAGCCTGGTGCCTGGACCGAACGAGCCGGCGGCGTCGACCTTCAAGGGCGGCGATCTGGCCATGCTTGCCGATTGTTCCGGCGCGCAGATCTTTTCGGTCAATGTATCCGGCGGGGTGCTGACGCCGGATGCGGCGAATAATTTCACCGCGCCGACGGCGCAGCAGCCGCAATCGGCGCCGAAAGTCTTCGATTTCAATCACGACTACCTGACGGTGACCTATTACCTGCAGGTCGTCGATAATGGCAATGGCCAGACCACCGGTGCGCTGGTGCGGCAAGTCAACGGCAACGATGCGAACAAGAACGGCTCCCAGGATCAACTGGTGCGTGGCATCGAGCGTCTGGATTTCCGTTATGGCGTGGAAGACAGCAATGGCAACACCAGCTATCTGACGGCGAATCAGGTCGATACCGGCACTAATTGCCCGCCATCGGCGCCCAACCCGCTGCTCAAGGGGGGCGTGGAACCCGGTTGCATGTGGCGAGCGATCAAGAGCATTCAGGTCAGCATCCTGATGAATGGCCAAGTGCCGCTATACACACTTGGACCGACCGAGATGCAGTACTCCTATTCGCCGGAAGCACCAGCGGTTACCGGGCCGCAGGCACCGAGCGCTCACACCATCAAGCCGAGCGACCAGGGTTTCGTCGACCAGTTGGTGCGGCGCGAATTCAATACCGTCGTTTCTGTCCGTAATTTCAATCCTTGACAGACTTGTTCCGCCATCGCGATCGAGACTGATGGAGTTCGCCATGAAAGCATTAGCCAGATCATTGAAACCCCATGGTGGACTGCGCCAGCAGCAAGGCATGGTCCTTGTTGTCGCCCTGATCTTCCTGCTGCTTTTGACCATACTGGCGATCAGTGCCTCCGGACGCTCTCTGTTGCAAGAACGCATGGTCGGTGGTCTGCGCAATGTCCAGCAGGCGCAGCTATCGGCGGAGACGGCGCTTCGAGGCGCGGAATGGCGCCTATGGACGAGTACCAGCAATCTGAGCACCCCGTTGAACTGCGGCACGGGTGTGTTGGCTGGCAACTGCTATCGCTACGATCCCAGTAACGCCATTTATGCAGCCAACGGCTTGGTCACCGTGTTTCGTAACAGCGCAGGTTGGGTCACCAATGGTGCGGCGACTTACACGGGGCCGAACGGATCGATCGACTACACCAGCCTCAGCGGCAACGCCAAGCTCGCCCAGAATCCGGTTTACATCATCGAGGACCTTGGCGTGGAGTTGCCGCCCGGGGTAACCGGCAGCCTCCACGAATCCGGCGCGACGGGCAGCGGCGGTACCGCATATACCAGCAGTGCTCGCCATATCTACCGCATTACTGCGCGTGCGACCGGCGGAAACCAGAATACTGTGCGCGTGCTGGAAAGCACGTTCGCGGCCAAGAGCAATTAAGGGGGGTGCAGCCATGATGGGTTGCCGTATCTTGAAAACGCGTGGTGCTGGACTGATCGCCGCACTGCTTACTTTGCTGAGTGGTAGCGCGGTTCCGTTCACGCCGATCGCGAACGCCGAAGTGTCCGTGCCTTCCATGTCGGCGCTGGTTGCGCCTGCGGCAGCGGCCACTACAGCACCTGCGGCGACATCGACGTCGGCATACGTGGCGGCCACCGAGCTCAGCCCCACGCCGCCTAACCTGACTCAAGCGGTCGCACCCAATATCGTGGTGACCTTCGACGATTCGGGCTCGATGGCCTGGAATCACATGGGCGATACGCCGCCGTTTTCTACGGATAGCAACGGTAACATTCTCAATAATGCCAAGGACTGGAACGGAGGGCCCTGGCGCTGCGCTGGCGTGATCGACCCCGATCATCCTAGTGCTGGCGACAAGCTGTTGCGTTCCCTGCCGATGAACGGCGTCTACTACAATCCGAATATCACCTATTCGCCGCCGTTGAAGTCTAACGGTACGCCGTTTAGCGACGCCGATTCGTCGCTCGCTGCGGTTTGGCTGGACGGCATTTCATTCAACCGCCCGCTTTCTCCCAATACAAGCACCTCTACGAGCTTCGCAAACAACCCGGATCTGACGACGTCGGGTTTGTCGAACCTGACCGGCGGGCTTGTCAACGGGCAGTCCACGGGAAGAAATGCACAATGCCCGAGCGGTACGATCAACTGCGCATGTACGGGAAGCGGTAGCAGCAAAGTTTGTAAATATCAGACCGATACTCGTTGGCAATGCGGTACCGGGTCGGGTATTACGGATGGCTGGTCTGGCGCGAGCCCGATGGATGGAAGCTCCGTGACGCTTAGCGATGGAACCGCGGTAACCTATCCCGTGGGAGGCCCTTACTACTATCGCTTGAAGTCGAATGTAACAGTCACGCTCAATGCCGCGGGTAAGCCCTCGACCAATACGGATCTTGCTGCACTTTACAATGCGTCCAATTGGGAAGCGGTCCCTGTGCCGCAAGCGCAGTACAAGAATTTCGCCAATTGGTACGCGTACTATCGTACGCGTAATCAGATGGCCAGGACGTCGATGTCACGCGTGTTCGGTACCCTGGGCAATGCTACGGCCGACGGGGGATTCGGAACGACCATTCGAGCTGCCTGGCAGGTGCTTAACAACAGCAACTACAAGTTGCCATCGAGCACGATTATCAGTGCGTTGATCGATACCAAGAACTGCACGGCAGCCTTGTCAGCGGCGGCCGATCCAAAAGGCACTCAGCAGCCTAGCGACCCGACAGCTCTGCAAGATTGCTATCGAAGCGCATTCTTCAACTGGATCTACCAAGTGCCGGCAAGTGGCGGTACGCCGACACGAAGTGCTACGAACCGGGCTGGTACGTTCTATACCCGCTCTGGTTCGGACTATAGGGATCCCTACTGGCAGGCGCCGCAGGGTACCAGCACAACAGGAAAAGAGCTGGTATGCCGGCAAAACTTCCATATGTTAGTAACCGATGGCTTATGGAATGGTAATAGCACCTCAAACAGGGTGCTTACTCCTGATGGCCCCAGTCGTAGCAGCCTGACCTTGCCTTCCAACGTGGGCAAGCTGCCTGATGGCGTGCAGTTTCCATCCACGGGATTGGCAGGCGTTACCTCGATTTATGCGCCGCAGGCGGATGCGGCAGGTGACGGTACGAATGCGGCTTCTTTATCGGATATCGCGTTTCACTACTGGGCAACAAATCTGCGTACGGATCTCTACAGTCCAGCGAACAATAAACTGGTCACGCCATACCTTCCTGATCGCACGACAGGCGTGGTCTCTACGACCGTAATGTCGGGCTCGGTTGTATCCGCGGCGAACGTGAACAACGAGGTGTACTTCAATCCGGCGAACGACCCCGCGACTTGGCCGCACATGTCCCAGTATCTGGTCGGCCTGGGTGTAAGTGGTTTGCTGAATTTCTCGAATGACACGAATTGCACCGCGGGAGCGAGCGATCAATCTGATGCATGTCAGTTGCGTAAAGGGCAGGCGAATTCATTGGGTATAACGGGTTGGCCCGCTCCAAACGGCAACGGCAACGGCTTGGCGACGAACATCGACGATACCTGGCATGCTGCGTTGGCCGGGCGCGGTCAGTTTTTCAATGCAGCCAGTCCGCAGAACTTGGTCGACCAGTTGAGTGCAATTCTCACGAGCATTTCGGCCCGCAGTGCTCCTGCCAATGTCAGCAGCGTCAATACAGCAGTGTTGGTACAAGGGGCGATCGCATTCAGCACCAGCTATAGCTCAAGTGACTGGAGTGGCATTCTGCTTGGTTTGAATGTGGCCCTCGATGGGACGATCGGTGGCACGGTATTCGACGCGGGTGCTATTTTGACCGACGCGACCAAGACAGATCCGAACAATCGCCAGATACTCACTGCCACGCGCAACAGCGACGGTACGTTTTCGGGTATTCCGTTCCGGACCTTTGCCAATCTGGATGCCACGGCACAGACTGACTTGAGCACCAAACCTGTCAGCGCGGGTACGGGCGATACTGGTCAGGCGCGTTTGGATTGGTTGCGTGGCGTGCGTACCTCCGAGACGAGCGGGCTCATGCGTACCCGCACTACCTTGCTTGGTGCCATCATCAATTCGCAGACAACCTATGTATCGTTCCCGGCCAGTGGTTATTTGAACACCTGGCCAGCAGGATCGCCGGAAGCGGTTGCAGCCGCGGCTGGCAATACCTACGAACAATTCGTGCAGAACAACCTCAATCGGAAAGCAGTGGTGTACGTCGGTGCCAACGACGGCATGCTTCATGCCTTCGATGCCAGCGAAGTCCAGGATGGCAGTACGCCGCCGCAGACTATTCCGTCCGCCAATATCGGGCACGAGCTTTTTGCCTATGTTCCTCGCACGGTTTTTTCGCGGCTGGGCTCGCTGACTCAAAAGAACAACTTTGTCTTCCAGCCGACCGTCGATGCGACGCCGGTCACTCGTGACGTGTACTTCAGTTCGGGCACGACCAACTTGGGCTGGCATACCATTCTGGTGGGCGGTTTGCGTCTTGGTGGACGCGGTATTTATGCTTTGGATATCACCGATCCCACGCAGGTGAGCGAAGCCAACGCTGCCAGCAAAGTGCTCTGGGAGTTCAATGCGGCTACACCTGCCACCGCGGTCGGCGATCCGTCTCACCTCGGGTTTACATATGGGCAGCCGAACATCGGCAGGCTCGCCAACGGAAAGTGGGTTGTCCTGGTGCCGGGTGGCTATTTCCCCGACTGCAGCATGCCGGACAAGCCGGTTAACTGTCAGTCCGTGGACGCGGCAAAGAACAAGTTCAGCTCTTTGTTCGTGCTCGATGCCCAAACGGGTGTGCTTATTCGGGAGCTGCAAACGCCATCGACGGTGACCAGTTACGGCCTTTCATCGCCCGTGCTGGGCGACTACAACAACGATCAGATCGACGATGTCGCCTTTGCCGGCGATCTGGTGGGTAATCTCTGGAAATACGACCTGACCAACACCGATTCGAGCCTGTGGACGGTTTCATTGATTTTCCAACCGCAGACCAACGGTGCGCAGCCGATTACGACCATGCCGCGACTCTTCCCGGATCCGGCGACCAACCGTTTCATCGTGGTCTTCGGTACAGGTAAGTTCCTGGGCGCCGCAGACAATAACTCGTCGACCACACCGGTCACGCAATCCATTTATGGGATACGCGATACGGGCACGACCTATCAGCGGTCCAACTTGACACAGCAGGTCATGGTCGAGGCAACGTCTACCGACGGCACGAATACGGTGCGTGGCTTGACCAACAACGTGGTCCCGTCCACGAGCGGTGGCTGGTATATCGATCTGCCTGCAAGCGGCGAGCGAATCGTGGTCACGCCCGAGGCACTGTTCGATACCAACCGCGTGATTGTCACGTCGCTGATTCCAGGAACTGCCGACCCGTGTACGGCCAGCGTGTTGGGTGCGGTCATGGTGATCGATGCCGCAACAGGCGGTTCGGATGATGGACTGTCCAACCCAGGTGTCGCCGGTTGGACGGGCAGCAGTCCTTATCGCGCCGTCGGTGCCCGCGTGAACAATCCGCCGACCAGCGGTGGCTTGCCGGTCGTCACTCGCCTCGGCGGTGGCCAGTTGCTTATCCCTGGACTTGGCCTGGTCGGTGGCGGAAGCTTGAGCATCGACGATGCCATCTGGCGCCGCCGTTCATGGCGCGAGCTGTACAACAACAAGTAACAGGGGAATATTCATGAAACGGCAGCATGGATTCAGTTTGATCGAGCTGTTGGTGGTGGTGATGATCATCGCCGTACTGGCGGCGATCGCGGTGCCGGCGTACTCGCGCTATGGATTTCGCGCACGCCGGGCCGACGCGCAGGACATCCTGATGCGCATCGCCAATCAACAGGAGCGCTATTACGCGACTAACAACCGCTATGGCGCCCTGACGGACATCGGTTACAGCGCCGATCCGGTAAAGTCCGATAAGGGGTATTACCAGGTTACGTTGGGCGGTACGCTGGGGGCCAACGGTGCAACGTACACGGCAACGGCAACGCCATTGACTGCTCAAGCGGCGGACGTGTGCGGTGCGCTATCGATCAATAACGCCGGGGTGAAGCTGCCCAGCGCGACCGATACGACCAAGAATGCCAACGGCAATTGCTGGTGATGCCATGAACAGAGCTCCGGTGAGTGTGCGTGGTTTCAGCTTGATCGAGCTAGTGGTGACCATGGTCATCATTGCCATTTTGGCTGCCATTGCGGTACCGAGCTTTCGCGACATGACTCGGCGCAATCAGGTCAGCAATGCCAGCAACGCGTTGCTGGCGGCAGTGTCGTACGCCAGGACCGAGGCGATCACACGTGGTAATTTCGTTTCGATCTGTGCCAGCACGGATGGCGCGAGTTGCGCGACGTCGACCAACTATGCGCAAGGCTGGCTGATCTATACCTACACCGCGGGCAATGGCAAATCGGGGACGCAATACGATGCCAGCAGCGGAGACGTCCTGTTGCGTTCGGCCGGTGCCATGACGACCGCGTCCATTGTCGCCAACAGCAGCGATGTGTTGAGTTTCGGCCAGCAGGGACAGGTGGTTCTCGCCAGCGGCAAGCCGCTGCCCAGTTTTCTGACATGCTACAAAGATCCGACCGGCAACAAGATCAATACCGCCTCGGTGCCGGGTTATCAGTTGACCGTGAACGGGTCCGGCGGTGTGACCTCGACGGGTTTGACGGCAGGAGCGAGTTGCGGGTCGTGACGTTTTGCGACCTTGGGGCTACGGTGAGGACCGAGGTATTAAGCGGCTCTGTTCATGACAAGGTAAGCCCTCGAGGTTGGCTTCCGAGGCCCGAGCTATCCAAGCCGCTCTGCCAGCGCCGAACGGCGGCTGGTGCGACGCTCGATCGCTGCGCGCAATGCGTCGGCAGTGGCAAACAGGCTGAAGCGTGCCTTGGCTCGGGTAATAGCCGTGTACACCAGTTCGCGCGTTGCCACAGCCGCGCTCTCGTCCGGCAAGACCAAGGCAGCATGGGCGAATTCCGAACCCTGCGATTTGTGTACCGTCAAAGCGTAAGCCGGCTCAAACGCGCCCAGGCGTGTATGGGGCAGGAAGCGCATGCCGTTGGTGGAAGGGAACGCCACACGCAGGCGCAGGGCTCCCGTGTCATCGGGTACGCGCAGCGCAATACCGATGTCGCCATTCATGAGCCCGAGTGCGTAGTCGTTGTGCGTGATAATGATCGGGCGACCTTCGTACCAGCCGTGTTCGGATTCGATCAGATCTTGCTCATGCAGCCATTTGGCGATGCGTGCATTCCATGCTTCCGTGCCGAAAGAGCCACGTCGTACGGCACACAGCAACTGGAAATGGCCGAAGGCGTCTAGCACGCGGGTGGCCCAGCGCGCGTAGTCTTCACGTTGCGACCGCGGTGAAGGGCGTGTAGCAATCAGTTCGCGAAGATAGGCGGCGTGTCCGAATTGTGGGTCGAGCACGCAGCGTTGCAGGGCGTCCTCGGCGGTATCCTGCCAACTCAGATCGTGTGGGGGTTGCATGAGCAAGGCGAGAGCCTTGTCCGTGTCACCGGCATTGACCAGGCCGGCCAGGCGGCCAATGCCGCTTGCTGTGGCAAAGCGATAGCTGTGACGCAGCATCACCACGTGCTGGTCGAGTGACGATGCATCGGCACGCAACCATGGCGAGATGTCGTCGCCGGTCAAATCGCGCAGCCATGCGGCCGTATCTTGCGCATAGTGTCCGGCCTCTGCGCGGATGCACAGGTCGCCGAGTACAGCGCCGGCTTCCACCGATGAAAGCTGATCTTTATCGCCAAGCAAGATCAATCGAGCATGGGGAGGCAGGGCGGCGAGGACCGCCGACATCAGTTCGAGATCGATCATCGAGGCTTCGTCGATGACGAGCACATCCAGATGCAAGGGATTCCCCGCGTGATAGGCAAAGCGCCGACTGTCCGGGCGCGCGCCGAGCAGGCGATGCAGCGTCACCACTTCGGTGGGAATACTTGCACGCACGCCGTCGTCGATATCGAGTGCGGCGATCTGCGCCGCGATAGAGGCATTCAGTCTTGCCGCGGCCTTGCCGGTGGGCGCAGCCAGACGCATGCGCAAAGGGCGATCGTGCGTCGCCAGTTGCAAGGTCTGTAACAGGCCGAGCAGTCGCACGACGGCGGTGGTCTTGCCGGTCCCGGGGCCGCCGGTGATGACCGTCAGAGCGCCGCGGGCAGCCAGCGCGCAGGCGACACGAGGCCATTGCACTGGCTCGCCGCTATCGGGGAAAAGACGCTGGAGGCCCTCGCCAAGACCCGGTACATCGGCAAGCGGCGCATGCAGGCGGTTGCCGATGATCTGGGCAATCGAGCGCTCATAGGCCCAGTAGCGGCGCAGATATAGGCGCGTGCCATCGACGACCAATGGAGTGGCACGATCGTCGGCTGGGTCCGCAACGACGCTCGAGGTGGCGAGCGCTGCTTGCAAAGTCGATACATCGTCCAGGTTTTCGCGCCATGGCGCAGGCAGCTTGAGGTCATCGAGTACTTCGTCCAGGTCAGCCAGATCCAGGCAGACATGTCCTTCGCCGGATTGCTGGCTGACGAGCGCCCCCAGCAATGCGGTGCTCATATCGGCGAAGGCATCCTGTTCGACGAGGAAGAGTGCGAAGGCCGCATCGAGCGAACGCAATTGGCGTTGCTCGACCGCCGACTCGAGCCATGCGGTCAACAGATCACTCGCCATGGACGCGGTCTCCGCTGAACAGGCGATCGAGCGCATCGACCAGTGCGAAAGGCAGGCGTTCGCGATGCACGCCGTACCGATCGTCTTCGATGCCGCGCAAATAAAGGTACATTACGCCGCCCACGTGCGTGTCGTAGCGATAGCCAGGCAGGCGCGCGCGCAGTTGGCGATGCAAGGCCAGCGTATACAACGCATATTGCAGATCGTAGCGCTCCTCCAGCACGGAGCGGCGCATGGCTTCCATGGTGTAAGCGCTGGCGCTCTGGCCGAGCTGGTTGGATTTGTAGTCGACAATGTAATACCGCCCGCGATGCTCGAAGACCAGGTCGATAAATCCCTTGAGCATGCCGTTGATGGTCTCGGGCGAAAGCAGTGGGCGTGCCGCGCCATCCAGCGTATGGCGCATTACCAGCCGGTCGAGCCGCTGCGTATCGACGCGCGCAGTTTCGATCCAGAACTCCAGCTCGGCGTAATAGCTTCCGGCGCCCAGCTCGTCCAGTGCCATCTGGCCGCCGTCGGGTAACGCAAGCGGTTGTTTGAGCAGGCGTGCGAGCCATGCCGCCAGCATGCGCGCATGGCGTTGCCAGCCATGGCGTTGTGCGCGGCGGGCGATCCAGGCAGTCAACTCGTCCTGGATACCTTGGACAGCAGCGAAGCCGCGCTCGGCAGCCCATTCGAATAGCTCGTGAAGAAAGGTACCGGCCTGCGCGCCGCGTTCGAAAGCATGGATCCCCTGAGGCGCACCGGTTAAAACCAGTGCAGGGACGGCAGTATCGCTCATGGCTTCGTTGAGCTTGTCCTGTGCCGCGGTTTCCGGTGCGGCCGGTGTAACCGTTTCGGCTTGCACGTATTTCATGCCGCTGTAGCTGGCGATACGCCAGGGAGCGATCGCACCGGCGCGATAATGGCGCGCGCCGCGCTGTGCCGTGTTGGCATCCGGCCGTCTTTCGTAGACATGCGCGTCGATATCGGCCGGCAACGGCTCGATCGCAATGTCCTCGCTATCGGCCGCAAGGTGTTCAAGATGCGCCAGCAAATCGGCACGTTCGATCGGCGCGTTTCCGGAAAGCAGGTAACCGAGGGCAGAGCGGTGCAGCATCGACGCCTTGGCTGTACCGATGCGATAGCAGCCGATGCCAACCCAGCAGGCATGGCGTGCGCGCGTCAGTGCCACGTACAGCAAGCGCAGGTCTTCTTGCGATTGCTCTCTCGCAGCCGCCGCGCGTGCGGCATCGTCGGCGGCGAGATCCGCGACGGCCACGCCGTCGGCGTTATGCCAGACCACCAGGTCGCCGTCGCCTCCTGCGCGCGCCACGGCAACGAATGGCAGCATCACCACCGGGTATTCGAGCCCTTTGGATTTGTGGATGGTGACGATCTTGATCAGCGCATCTTCGCTTTCCAGGCGTACGACCTGGTCTTCGCCGACATCCGTCTGCGCATCCTGCGCTTCGGCAATACGCGCATCCAGATAGCGAATCAAGGCACGCTCGCCATCCAGCGCGGCCGCGGCATGCTGGAGCAGTTCGGCCAGATGCAGCAAGTTGGTCAGGCGGCGTTCGCCATCCGGCAGGGCCAACAAGCGGGCAGGCAGGTCGAACCGGTGCAGCAGATCGTGTACCGTTGCCAGCACGCCATGCTTGCGCCAGATGGCATGCAATTCGCGGAATTGCTCGCCACAGGCTTCCCATGCGCTTTCATCGGTATTGAGCCGGTCCAGTTCGTCATAGCGTCGGCACATCGAAGCGGTGGCCAGTGCGCCGCGCATGGCTCGGTCGGAGCTCGGTTCGGCACTGGCTTGCAGCCAGCGCCGTAGATCGTCCGCTTGTGGCGAGGCATAGACCGAATCGCGGTCGGAGAGAAAAACGCTTTTCAAGCCGCGCCGATGCAAGGCATCGCGCATCAGTGCCGCTTCGCTGCGGCCACGGACGAGTATGGCGACGTCGCTTTCTCGCAGCGGAGCCATGTCTCCATCGGCGCTGGTGAAACCGTAGCGGCCTTCGCGCGCGGCATCCAGCTGGCGGACCAGATTGGATGCGGCATGGTCGGCGAGGATCTGGCGATACGCTTGCGTGCCCAGAGCGTGTTCGCTATCGGCCAGAGCGAAGGTCAAGGCGGGGACCGGCTCTCCGGCCCGCAACAGTTTCTCTTTGCGGCCGTGTGCCGCCACCGGGTGAAACGGCAGCGCGGCACCGAACCCGAAAGCGCCATCCGCATGTCGGTCGCCGAAGGCGAAGAGCCGGTTGATGGCGTCGACCATGCCGTGCGTGGATCGATAATTGGTCGATAGCGTCCACGTTGGCGCTTGAGCTGCATCGCGCGCGCGCAGATAGGTGTGGATGTCGGCGCCACGAAAGCTATAGATTGCCTGCTTCGGGTCGCCGATCAGCAGCAGTCCGCAGTCGGGCCTCGGCGTGTAGATACGTTCGAAGATGCGCCATTGCAGCGGATCGGTGTCCTGGAATTCATCGATCAGCGCCACCGGATACTGCGTTGCCAGCGTCTGCGCCAGGCGCCAGCCACCTTTGGCGTCCAGTGCGTCGGCCAGGTGGCGTAGCATATCGTCGAAGCCAATTTGCGCGCGTTGCTGCTTGATGCCTTCCAGGCGCCGGCGGACCCAGGGCGCGGCATGCGCCAATACCATCGGTTTGAGCGGAGGTGCATTTTCACGTGCGGTCTTCCATGCTTCGATCGCCGCGAAGGCGGCGAAGTCCGGCGTCGCAACGCCTTTGCGCGTCGCGCTGGCGATGCGGTCCATGGCGTAGCGTTCGAGTGTCTTTTCATCGATAGCGCCGCCGTTGGACCATTGCCGTAGCAGGCCAAGGTCTTTTTCTACGGCCTCGGGCTTCATCATGTTTGCCTTCAGACCGCCGTTGCGCAGCATGTCCAACAGCGTCGCGTCGATCGCGTCGGCTTGTTCGCGCCAGGCCTGGCGTGCTTGCGCAAGCGCGGACAGCTCGGCATCGAGCGCGGCCTCGACCCATGTACCGAGTGTATCGACGGCAGGCGGCACCGCGCCATGCAAGCGAAGCAGCTCTTCGGGCTGACTGAGCAGCGGACGAAGACTTCGATGCAGGTCGCGAGGCGTTTTCCAAAGCGCACGCATGCGCGCTGCCGCGTGTCGGTCAAGCGGAAAGAATTGCGCGCGCCAGTAGTCGCGGATCGCTTCGGCCTGCAACAGGCTCTCGTCGGCTTGCGTGTCCTGCGCAAACGGGTGGCCGCTATCGAAGGCATGCTGTTGCAGCATGCGCTGGCACCAGCCATGGATTGTGTGAATGGCTGCCTCGTCCATCCATTGTCCGGCGGACTCCAGGCGGCGTGCTGCCTGGGCTCGCGCGGCCGGGTCGGGATAATCGGCAATCAGCGCGGCGAGGAAATCGTCGCTTTCCGGCGCGGTTTCGCGAAATGCTCGCGCGGCCTCCGCAAGACGGATGCGAATGCGCTCGCGCAATTCGGCGGTAGCCGCACGAGTAAAGGTCAGTACAAGGATCTCCGGTGGCAGCAACGGCTTGCGGTGTGGCACGCCGTGGCCGAGTACCAGACGCAGGTAGAGCGCCGCAATGGTCCAGGTCTTGCCGGTACCGGCGCTCGCCTCGATCAGGCGGATACCATCCAGCGGTAGGGTCAGCGGCTGCAGCGTCGCGATCGTCATTCGCTCGCCTCGCCGGTCAGCACGTCCATGAGCGGGCGATAGAGTGACAGGCTTGCCTCGAAGCCACCGGCGTAAAGCGTTGCGAAGCGGGGCCATGCACGACGCAGATAAGCGTCGTGCTGGCATTCGCCTGCGCTGAAACCCGTGCCGTCGTAGCATGCAGCTGCCGCTTCGGTCGGCGATTTTTGCGCGCGCTCGGCCTGCAGCCAGGCGAAGGCAGTGCGCATGGCGACCGGCAGCGGGCGAGTGAGGCCCTGGTCGAGTGCGGCCAGCAAATGGTCGAGCAGCGTTCTGGCTTGCTCGGCATCGATCGGATGTAACAGTGGCTGCGCATCCACCGCCACGATGCGTGTGCTCAGATGAAGCCCCTGGGCATTGGCCAGCAAGTGCACGACCCAGGGAGCGATCAACTTGTCATGACGAAACGCGCGGTTGTCGTGCAAACCGCCCTGGATCAAGGCCAGGCGCAGAAGACCGGCGCCGTCGTGGCGCAGGTCGTTCAGCCAGTCCTCGATCTGCCTGCCGCCCGCGCTGAGGCGCAGTTCAACGGGAGCGAGCCGTTCTGGATAGCTTTCGTCGAAGGTGCGCCATAGGGCAGCCAGTGCGCCGACGCTTTCGTCCAGTTCCGTGCGAGCCAGTACACCGAAGCCGCCGGGCGGTAACGCTCCCTGTGCCTGCAGGCGGTCGCTGGCCGCTGCGATGGCTTCTTCGGGGGCCTTGGCGGTCAATGCCGCAGCAAGCAAGGTCTGCTCCGCCTGATAGCGTTCCAGGCCGCCGAGCGCAAATGGCTCGTCGTCGACAACCTCGGTGTCTGCCTCGTCGAAATACACTTTCAGCCGGTGATTGAAGAAATAGCGTACCGGCCGCGCCAGGAAGCTTTGCAAGTTGCCGATACTCAAAGCGGTTTCCGGCAACGCTTCGGGTAGCGTCGATTCCTTGTCGGGCGTTGCTTGGCGCCGTGCGCGTTCCCATTCGACGGCATAGGTCGCTATATTGCTGTGCGGGTCGAAATAGCGCTGGCTGAAGGCTTGCAAGGGATGCACTGCCGTCAGCTGCGAGAGCAGCGGCGCACCGTCCGAGGCTTGCCAGCCCGCAGCGAGGTAGTCACGTAACTGGCCTACCAGCACGGACGGCGGCAACACCGTATTGTCGCGCTCGTTCAACCCGATCCAGCTGATGTGCAAGTGATCGCGTGCGGATAGCAACGCTTCGAGGAATAGATAGCGATCGTCCTCGCGACGCGAGCGATCGCCCGGCCGATTCGATCCCGGCTGGGTCATCAAGTCGAAATCCGCCGGTGCCTGTCTGCGCGGATAATCGCCATCGTTCATGCCGAGCAAACAGATCGCGCGGAACGGAATGGCACGCATGGGCATCAAGGTACCGAAGCTCACCGCACCGCCCATGAAGCGTTGGGTCAGGCGCATGTCGTCGATCGACGACAACCAATGTTCGCGCACGATGTCGATCGGCAGCGGCTCGACGAAGCCGGCATCCCGACAAGCCTGTTGCCATGCCTCCAGTGCGTCCAGTAATCGTCCACGCAGATCGCTATCGTTGCTGTCGCCGTCGACATCGAAGAAGGCATCGAGCAATGCATGCAGGCGTTCGACCCAGGCGTCGGGCGGCAACGGTTCGCGCAAGTCGCGCCAGTACAGCGTCAACCGATCGAGCAGGTCTTGCAGCGGACCGATGGTAGCCGCATCGAGTCCGCCGACCTCACCGTAGGGTGCGATGCCGTTCCATAGCGCGCCATCGCCCACGGCATAACCGAGCAACATGCGGCGGAGTCCGGCCAGCCAACTGTTCTGTCCAATCGCAGGTAGCTGCAAGCTGGCGATCTGCTCGGCATCCAGGCCCCAGCGCACGCCTGCCCCTTCGATCCAGCGGCGCAGCAAGGGCAGGTCGTTGGGATCGATGTCGAAGCGGCGCTGCACCGCCGGTACGTCCAGCAAGTCAAGAATTTCGCTGACGGCGAAGCGGGCGTCCGGTAAGGCGAGCAAGCGCTCAAGTGCCACCGCCAATGGCATCGCGCCACGATCGTGCCGGTCGGCAACCGAGTGGGGCAGGTAGCGAGGATCGTTCTCCGGGATACGCCCGAACACTGCCTGGATATGCGGCGCGTAGCTCTGGATATCCGGCACCATCACCATGACGTCGCGCGGTGCCAGCGGTTGCCCGTCGCGTGCGGCCTGTTCGAACAAGGCCAGCAGACGATCGTGCAGTATTTCCACTTCGCGTTGTCGATTGTGTGCGATGTGGAAGTGCAGCGATTCATCGCCGGCCTTCCACGACTTGGCTGGCTCGCCGGCGGCAGGCAGCGGTTCGAGATCCAGGATGGCTTGCTGTACTTGATGCAGCAGGCGAGGGTGTGCCGGATCGACGACATCGGTGAACAGGTCGATGCCGCGTTGCCAGGCCACGAACCGATCGCGGTAGCGCTCAGGCCGATCGAAGGCATCCAGCAAACGGATAAAGTCGCGCCCTTGCTTGCCCCATGCCGCCAGCAGCGGATTGGCATGCAGATGCAGGTCCTCGAAGCGCGGCTCGGCCGGTGAGCCTGGCTTAGGCGCATGGCGCCGATGTTCGGCACGCAGAAGCTCGCGCTCCTCGATGATGTCTGCCCAGTAATGCCTGCAGGGATTGCCCACGGCCAGGAAGACCTGTACATGCCGCGACAGTGCGGTTAATGCTTCGAGCGTCTGCTGCGGCAGCGAGGAAAGGCCGAACACGACGATCCGCCGGGGCAGGCCGGGAGGACGGGGGCCGCCGGAGGCAAGCCGTTCGACGAAGGCGCGATGGACAGCGGCGCGGTGGCCATGCCGCAGCGCGGGCGGCACATCCTCGATCAATAGACGCCACAAATGCGCCTGCCAGCGCTGCTCCTGCGGCAACGCAGCGCTACGCCCGCGGGACTCATCGCGTAACAGCAGTTGCCCGGCCTCCCAATCGGCGAGCCAGTCCGCGCGATAGACCTGGTATTGATCGAACAGGTCCGCGATACGCTCTGCCAGCTGAAAGCGCCGGTTCCAATCGCCGCTGGCGAGAAAATCGGCCAACGGTTCGAAATCCGCCTGGCCGGCTACCGATGGCAACAGGCGCAACAGGCGCCAGGTAAGGCGGGACTTGTCGAACGGGGAGGTCTCCGGCACCGCCGAATCGCCTAGCACGGCGCGGTAGGCATCCCAGAGGAACCGGCCGGGCAATTGCATGCGGACCGCCGCGCTGATCCCCAGGCCACCCTCTTCAGGAGGACGGGCCAGTGCCAGCTTCAGCCACTGTGCGATGCCATTGCTTTGCACCAGCACTGTTTCGTCTTCCAGCGGGCGCAGGGGCGTGCGCGCCAGCCAGGCGGTCAACAAGTCGCGCAGGTCCTCCAGGCGATTGCCATGGATGACCATCAAGCCGGGCTCCACGGGTATGCCCAGGGGCAGCTCGAGGGTGGTGTTCACAGGGGCTGAAGGGTCGCGGCTCGCATCGTAAAGCCATTGTCGCCGGTTGCGTCTCAGATGTCGCGCCACGCCGTTATCTGTTTGTCACAATGCCTGCCTAGGCTTACAGTCTCCCGTCGGACTGGCCGCGCTCCCGCAAGGGTGGTGTGGCGCGGCGGATTTCCTCTTTGAAACAGTTGGGGCGGGGAATGGCGGTGCCACGCGGTGTGCTTGCGCTGCTCGGATGCACCGCGCTGGTCGGCACGCCATGTGTTGCGGAAATCTTTCAAACGGGCGTCCAGGCGGAAGTATCTCGACATGTTCCCGATACGATGGAAGATGAGCGTGCTGACGAGCGCACCGAATTCGATATTCCTCCCCAGTCGCTTATGACGGCGCTGCGTGCTTATAGCGTACAGACCGGCGTTTCGGTGCTGTTCGATGACGGGATGGTGCGTGACCTGTCTTCTCCCGGCGTTACCGGGAACTATTCGCCCCACGATGCCTTACAGCAGTTGCTTCAGGGTACTGGTCTGGCCGCTCGTTACGCTTCGCCGATGGCATTCACACTGATGCCCGATCGCAGCCCGATATCGGCGCGATCCGCGCCGGACCCGGTGGATGTCGCCGAATCCACGCGTTTTGCAGGTCGCGTGCAGGCCGGCCTGGAGCGCACCTTATGCGGTAGCGCGCTGACTCGTCCGGGAAACTACCGGCTAGCCATGCAACTGTGGCTCGACGCGTCCGGCCGCGTGACGCGCACCCGCTTGCTCGGCTCAACCGGCAATCCGGCACGCGACGCCCGTATCGAACTATTGCTCGACGGTCTGATTCTCGATGGCGTACCGCCTGGAATGCCTGAGCCATTGACGGTGCTGCTGACGCCGCGCCCGCTCGACCATCCGTTCGATTGCGCTCGTTTCGGCCAGGACGAAAATAATCGGCCATGAACTCCTCCACGCTGACCATGCTCGGCTTCTTCCTGCAACGACAGCAGGATCTGCGCCGTCGCTTGAAGCGCCGGCTGGGTTCGGATGACCTGGTCGACGAAGTGCTGCAGGAAACCTATCTGCGGGTCGAGCGCATGGATGAGGCGGGCGGTCAGGCGCGTAATCCAGGCAGTTACCTGTTTCGCATGGCGCTCAATGTTGCGGCCGACCAGCGCCAGGGCGACAGCCGGTTTCTGACTGGCGACGAGGTGGAGGAACTGCTCCATCTGGCTGACGATGCCCTCGACCCCGCCCGTGTCGTACATGCGCGGTTGGAAGTGGAAGTGCTCGAACAGGCCTTGAGCGAGCTCACCGCACGGCAGCGGGCGATCTTGTTGGCGGCCCGCGTGGAAGAGGTGCCGCATGCCGATATCGCTGCTCGCTACGGCATTTCGGTACGCATGGTGGGTAAGGAGTTGCGCAAAGCCTTGGAATTTTGTGGTGCGCGTCTCGATCGCAAGGTCATTCAACGGTTCGGTCCCGGGGCCGGAAACGAGTCTTAGGGGCATGGCAGTCGAACTTTTCAAGCGTTCCTCGTCGTCGGATTTGCGTAGCCAGGCGCAGGCTTGGCTTTTGCACTTGACCTCCGGGCAGGCCACGTCCGATGACGCCGAAGCGTTCCGCGCCTGGCTGGCATCCAGCGAGGAACACGAGCGCGCTTTTATCGAAGCCCGCTTGTTGTGGGACGGCCTGGGTGCGGCCGCTGCCTCCACGCGCCGCCAGGACAGCCGTGCGCCGCGGCGCCGTCCGCAGCGCGTGCTGCCCGACAGCCCTAAGCTAAGCCGACGCGCGTTCCTCGGCGGCGCTCTGGCTGCCTCGGCAGCGGCAGTGTACTTCGTGGCTTTGCGCCCGCCAGTGCATTTGTGGCCGGGCCTCGGCGACCTGATGGCCGACTACCGTACCGGCACCGGCGAGCAGCGCCAGGTGGATGTCGCGCCGGGCGTGACGGTGCAGATGAATACGCAGACCACCATCGACATGCGCAAGACGGCCAGTGGCCACGTGGCGATGGAACTGGTCTCCGGCGAGGCGCAGGTGCTCACCGATCCACAATTGCTGCAGCCGTTCACTGTCTTTGCCGGTGCCGGCAGCGTGCGTGTCGCTGCGGCCAGCCAGTGCAACGTGCGCTGTACCGGTCCTCAGGTACAGGTCATCTGCCTGGGCGGCGAGACTTCGTTGGCCTGCGGCAGCGAACATGTCGCCGTACAGGTCGCACATGAAGTCAATTACGGTGCGCGCGGCGTTACCGAACCGGTAGCGATCGACCCCCAGACCGTGTTGGCGTGGCGCCAGCGCGTACTGATCTTCGACAACCAGCCCCTGGCTGACGTCATCGAGGAAATCAATCGCTACCGTCCTGGCCGTATCGTCCTGATGGACAAGCAACTGGCAGCACGCAAGGTGCATGCCCGCTTCATGCTCAACCAGCTTGCCGAGGTTGCGGTATTGATCCGCGACACCTACGGCGCGCACGTGACCTCGCTGCCGGGCGGCATCGTTCTGCTTAGTTAGGCAGGTCGCCCGCTGCGCGAGCGGTGAGGCCGGCGGCTGTGCCCCTGCGAGGCATAAGGAAAGGAAGCCTTGGCTCGACCCGTCATACTCGATCTTTGCCCCTGACAACGCCCGAAGGGCGCGCCCTCGCAGCCGCGCAAAGCGCGGCGACCTCGCAGCTCGCGCAGCGAGCGCCGGCACTCCGGCTGTCTTTTTCTCATGACGCTTTGATGTCATTCCCTCGCTCGGGCAGGCGATTCGGCCCCGATCGGTGAATTTTTCGTGACATGTGTTCAGTCGTGCGAAGACAAAGCCGTCTTCCCAGGCAACGGAATGGACACGAGACACGGACGTTCATTCAACGATGGGCGGGTCGCCAGGGCGACGCGCAGGGGGACGAATAGATGGGTTATCGGGCGGATTCGGGTGGCGCCGTGCATGGCAGCCTGCCCACGGTCGGCACGTCGCGGCGATACCGCGCCGGCACCGCGACATCTGTCTGTCGCCATTCGGTTATCGATGCCGCGCTAGCGTGGGATGCCGGCCGATGTGGAGAAGCGCCGGAACAACCGCGGGTGACAGGATGAGCACACGGAACAAGACCGCCGCAGCCCTGCTGCGTCGATCGCTGGCGGTAGCGCTGGCGTTGTCGGCGGCAGTGCCGCTGCATGCCCAGGACGCTGCCGCGCCGGCACAGGCGCCGGCAAAGTTCGATGTGAACGAATACCTCGTGCGCGGCAACACCGTGCTCGATGGCGTCGATATCGAATCGATCGTCGAACCGTTCCTCGGTCCGGGGCGCAGCATGGACGACGTGCATGGGGCACGCGATGCCCTGCAGAAGGCATACCAGGACAAGGGCTATCAATCGATCGTTGTCGATGTGCCGCAGCAGCAGGTCAAGAATGGTGTGATTCTGTTGCAGGTCACTGAGAACCGCATCGGCCGCGTACGTGTAGAGGGCGCCAAATATCATTCGCCACAGGAAGTGCGTGACGCCGTACCGGCATTGGCCGAAGGCAGCGTTCCGAATTTCGGTCAGGCGCAGACACAGTTGTCGCAGGTCAATCGCCAGGCCGGCCAGCAAGTGGTGCCGGTACTCAAGCCGGGTGCGTTGCCGCAGACGATGGACGTGACCTTGAAGGTCAACGATACCTATCCCCTGCACGGCAGCCTCGAGATCAACAACGATCACAGCCAGGACACGCCAGAGCTTCGCACTATCGCCACGGTCGGCTACGACAATCTGTGGCAGGCCGGTCATGCGGTATCGCTGACGTACATCGTCGCACCGCAGGATCGCAATGCGGCTGAAGTCTACGCACTGTCCTATCTGGCGCCGTTGAACAACGATTGGAGTCTGCTCGGCTCGGGCTACAAGTCCAATAGCAATGCCAATATCGTCGGCGGCACCACGGTGCTTGGCCGCGGTCATGCTTACGGGCTGACCGCTACGCGTCAGTTGCCCACGCTGGGTCAGTACACGCAGCAGGTTTCTTTCGGCGTGACCCGCAAGCACTTCGACCAGAACACCACGCTAGGCAACGACACGCTGCAATCGCCGGTGACTTATGTGCCGTTTTCGCTGACCTATAGCGGCCAGCATAGTTCGGACAAGTCATCGATGGGTTTCAGCATCGCCGGCAATTTCGGCGCTCGCGGCGTCGGTAGCAGCCGTGGCGAGTTCGACAATCAGCGCTTCAAGTCGCATTCGGACTTCGCGTATTTGCGCGCCAGCTTCAACTACACGCGTCAGTTCGCGGGCGATTACTCCCTTGCCTTCCGCGCCGATGCGCAAGGTTCCGATTCGCCGCTGGTGTCGAGCGAACAGTTCGCCGCAGGTGGTGCAGGCAGCGTGCGCGGCTACCTTTCGGCCGAAAACACCGCCGACAACGGCGCGATCGGTTCGGTCGAGTTGCGCAGTCCTTCGATTGCGTCCTGGTTGGGCGGTCCCCTGGACGAGTGGCGTTTCCACTTCTTCGTCGATGGATCGCATCTAGCCCTGATCAGCCCGCTGCCGGAACAGCGCAGTCGCTTCACCCTGCTCAGCACGGGCCTGGGGACGCGCTTTGCTTTGTTCGGCACCGTGAAGGGCGAAGTGG
This sequence comes from Dyella sp., assembly GCF_036568765.1. Classification (GTDB taxonomy): domain Bacteria; phylum Pseudomonadota; class Gammaproteobacteria; order Xanthomonadales; family Rhodanobacteraceae; genus GSA-30. The sequence continues at coordinate 30,275 of NZ_DATCRY010000025.1, forward strand.
AATACGCGTTCCCGCTGCGCGACAGCGTACGCACCAAAGCACACGACGGCCAATGGCTGTTCAACGTCAAGGCCGGCCTGTGAGACACCGGGCGATGGCACATCTTTTCATTACCGATAGAGGTTCTAAGGTCATGCGATTCCTGATCCTGGTCTGCGCGCTATGCCTCGCATGGCTCCCGCGCATTACGTCCGCTGCCGACGCGGGTTGGTGGAACGATGACTGGTCGTTCCGTAAAGCCATCACGCTCGATAGCGGCCCCAAGGGTGGCAACCTCGCTCAAGCGCCGGGTCGCGTACCGCTGTTGATCCGCCTGCATTCGGGTAACTTTCAGTTCGATGGGGTGGCTCAGAACGGCAGCGATCTGCGTTTCATCGCTTCCGATGGCAAGACGCCACTCAATTACCAGATCGAGAGCTTCGATCCGGTACTGGGCGTGGCACAGATCTGGTTGGATGTGACCGACTTGCCGGCCGGCGGCCAGCAGACCGTGTGGATGTATTACGGCAACAGCAAGGCGCCGGCGCAGAGCAACGGTGCGGCGACCTTCGATCCGGACTATTCACTGGTCTATCACTTTGATGACAACGCTGGCGCGCCGCCGCGAGACGCGACTGCGTACAACAACAATGCCCAGGCCGGCATGTTGCGCATGGTCGACGACGGTGTGGCCGGTAAAGCCGCGCGCTTCGATGGCAATACCGTGGTCACCCTGCCGGCGAGCGCTTCGCTGGCGACCACTGCCGGCGGTACGTTCACCTTCAGCAGCTGGATCAAGCTCGATGCGCTACCGACTGGTGCCACGCTGGTCTATGCCCGTCGTCAGGACGGCAAGGCGTTGCTGATCGGTCTCGATGGCGGGGTGCCGTTCGTCGAAGTCGATGGCGACCAGCCGCAGCGTAGCCAGCCGGGTCGGCCGCTGAAGGCGGGTCAGTGGACGCATATCGCCGTGGTCGCCGGCTCCGGCCAAGTCACGCTGTATGTCGATGGCAAATCCTATGGTCAGGTTGCAGCTGCGCTACCGGCACTGAACAGTCCTGCCACGATCGGCGGCGATGCACCCGGCGCCGCGACTGGCGCGCCTGCCATCGCCAGTTTCGCGGGCGAAATGGACGAAGTGCGCCTGTCGCGTACCGCGCGTGCCGCTATCGCGATCGAAACCGACGTGTTGTCGCAGGGAGCCGAATCCAAATTGATCCAGTACGGCGAAGACGAGAAGAAATCCGGCTTCGGATTTGGCTACTTCGGCATCATCGTCAAGTCGGTTACGGCCGATGCCTGGGTGGTTATCGGCATCCTGTTGGTCATGGCCCTGATTTCATGGATCGTGATGTGGCAGCGGGGTCGTTATGTCGGTGAAGTGACTCGCGCCAACGACCGTTTTCTGGACCGCTTCCGCGCGCAAGGTACCAACTTGCTGGGTATGGCCGCCGCGGAAGCCCAGCCGGCACTGCAGCGTGAGCTCGGCAAGTCCTCGCTGTTCCGCCTGTATGAAGTCGGCGCCAAGGAAGTCTGGCGTCGTCGCGATAACCATGGCCGTCTGGTGATCGCATCCGAATCGATCGAAGCGATTCGTGCCGTGATGGATTCCACCCTGGTACGCGAGAACCAGCGCCTGTCGCGCTCGATGGTATTGCTGACCATCGCCATTTCCGGCGGTCCGTTCCTCGGCCTGCTCGGTACGGTAGTCGGTGTGATGATCACCTTCGCGGCGATTGCCGCGGCCGGCGATGTGAACGTCAACGCGATCGCTCCAGGCATCGCGGCCGCATTGCTGGCCACGGTGGCCGGCCTGTTCGTCGCTATCCCGGCCCTGTTTGGCTACAACTATCTGTTGACGCGCAACAAGGCGGTGACCGCCAACATGCAAGTGTTCGTCGACGAATTCGTCACCCGTCTGGCCGAGCTGCATCGCGACGTCGAGAAGTCCGAACCCGAACGCGCGGTCGTGGGCTAAGGGGAGGATGACGCCATGCAAGTGCAGGATGACGACAAGCCCTATGACGACATCAACATCACGCCGATGCTCGATCTGGCGTATGTGCTGCTGGTGATCTTCATCATCATGACCACCGCTTCCGTACAGGGCGTGAAGGTAAATCTGCCCAAGGCCAGCGCTTCGGTGAGCCTGGCCAAGTCGCAGACCAAGGCGATCACGGTGTCCGATAGCGGACAGATCTTCCTCGACGCTTTCCCGGTGACGATCGGCGAACTGGAGCAGCGCCTGCGCACGCAGAAGGCACTGACGCCGGACTTCCCGGTGATCGTCAAGGGCGATTCCAATGTGCAGTACCAGAAGGTGGTCGACATTCTCGACCTGCTGCGCCGTCTCGATCTGTCGCAAGTCGGTCTGGTGACCGGCAAGCAGCAATCGTCCTGATCGTATCCGCGGAGACATATGTCGATGGACGATCAGATATCCGGTTGGCAGCGCTGGCGAGGGCGAGTCGTCGGGCTGGTGGCGATCGTCGCCATCGTGGCGGCGATCTGGCACTTCGCCAGCCATCAGGTCGGCGTGCGTCGCTCCGCGC
>NZ_DATCRY010000026.1:0-46666 GCF_036568765.1 Dyella sp.
AAAAACTTGCTTTCTGTGGGAGCGACTTTAGTCGCGACAATCGTGCCTCACCGCAAGTCCTTGTCGCGACTGAAGTCGCTCCCACAACGATAGGATCCGCTTTCGCTATATTCGGGCGATTGAGAGGTTTTTAGACGTTCCGTGATGCGGGTTTGCCGCCTCACACACCCCAGCGCTCTTCCCCTTAGCTTTGCCGAGGAAGAGGGCTGGGGTGAAGGGGTGCGCTTCAGCCGCCAACCATCCCATTCGCCGCCATGCGCATGGACCAATGCCCAGCCACGTCCGCCCGCGTCAAATACTGCACGCTGAAAAGCCCCTGCGGATCGAGCCAGACATGACGCACCTGCAAGCCCGCATGCGCCGCCAGGGCCGCAAAATCGGCCTGGGAATACTTGCAGCTATATTCGACCTGCATGGCCTCGTCCACATCGAAGTCGACGAACATCTTGCCCACCTTGACCTGCTGCTTGCGCAAACTGACGATGTGTGTCTCGATGCGCCCAGCCATCGGGTTGTAGTGCGCACGATGACGAAAGCCGTCCAAATCGAAGTTACTGCCTAGCTCCCGATTGATCCGCGCGAGCATATTGAGCGTGAACGCCGCGGTGACGCCGGCCTTGTCGTTATACGCTGCCTCGATCGTCGCCGGATCTTTCTTCAGATCCACGCCGATCAACAACCCACCGCCCTCGCCCGCTTCTGCGCGCATCTTGCGGAGCAACTCGATCGCTTCGCGCGCCTCGAAATTGCCGATGGTCGAACCGGGAAAATAAAGCACGTTGCGCCGAGTAGCACGCGGCGGAACCGGCAGGCGCAACGGCTTGGTGAAGTCGGCGCATAACGGCTGGATCGCCAACCCGGGAAACAACTCGCCGAAGCGCTGCACACTCTGGCGTAAAGGCTCGGGCGAGATTTCCACAGGCGTATAGCAAACCGGAGCACGCAGCTGCTCCAGCAGCATGCGTGTCTTGATCGCGTTGCCGCTGCCGTACTCGATCAGGCGTACGTCTTCGCCAAGGACTTCGGCGATATCGCTGGCATGGACATCGAGCAGATCGATTTCCGCGCGCGTCAGGTAGTACTCCGGCTGCTCGCAGATCTCTTCGAACAATTGCGAACCACGCTCGTCGTAGAACAGCCACGAAGGCAAGCGCTTGGGGTGCAGGCGCAAGCCACGCTGCACGACTTCCAACAAGTCGGCAGTAGGTGGGCGGCGGTCGTCGTCACGTACTTCGTAGGCCTGAACGCTCATGCATCGTACTCTTATCGATCTTGCGCCAAACGAAGCCCCATGAACTGCCAGCGCGCATGAGGCGGGAAAAAATTGCGGTAGGTGGCGCGGATATGATCGCGAGGCGTTGCCAGCGAGCCGCCGCGCAACACCATTTGTCCACTCATGAACTTGCCGTTGTACTCACCGAGCGCTCCGGGCAGCGGTTTGAAGCCCGGGTAACTCGCATAGGCCGACGCCGTCCATTCCCACACGTCACCGTACATGTGCAGAAAGCCGTCGCCGTGCGCCGCGCGCGGCAACTCCGGTGCGTCGTCCAGCAGATTGCCTTCCACGGGCACCGACACGGCGGCGCTTTCCCATTCGGCTTCCGTAGGCAGGCGCGCGCCTGCCCAATGGGCGAAAGCATCGGCTTCGTAATAACTCAAGTGACACACCGGCGCATGCGGATCGAGTGCGATCACGCCGTGCAAGGTGAAGGCGCTGGACAAGTCTTCTTGCCAATACATCGGTCGCTGCCACTGTTCGCGCTGCACGGTTGCCCAGCCGTCGGAGAGCCACAGCGTCGGTTCGCGATAACCGCCATCATGGATAAAGGCGGCATACTCGGCGTTGCTCACAGGACGGTTGGCCAGCGCGTGCGGCTCTAACCAGACGCGATGACGCGGCCCTTCGTTGTCGAACGCAAAACCGTCGCCGGCGTGGCCGATCTGAACCGGGCCTTCGTTACCGGCTATATACGTCATGGAAACTGCTGCCATGAGTGGCGTACCGGTTTGCATCGGTGCATTGCTATAGGCGGGCAGCAAAGGATTGGCGTAAAGCGCGTGCTGGATGTCGGTCAGCAGGAGCTCTTGATGCTGTTGTTCGTGTTGCAAGCCCAATTCGATCGTCGCAAGCATATCCGCGGGCAGATCGCCTGCCAGGCGCTCCTGCATCGCGTCATCCACATGGCGACGATAGTCGAGCACTTCGGCAAGCGTCGGCCGCGAGAGCAGACCGCGCTGTGGCCGCGCATGCATCGGGCCGACCGACTGATAGTACGAATTGAACAGGTAATGCCACGCGAGGTTGTAATGCTTGTAACGACTGTCACGACCGAGCACGAATTGCTCGAAGAACCATGTCGTGTGAGCGAGGTTCCATTTGCCCGGGCTGGCGTCGGGCATGGACTGGATCTGCATGTCCTCGGCGCTGAGGCTTGCGCTCAAGCCGATGCTGCGTCCGCGCACCCTGGCGTAGCGTTCGGCCAAGGCTATCGCGGCCTCTGGTTCAAAAGCCAGGCTCATGGAAAACCCCGGAAAGAAACCCGATGGGACAGGCACTTGCAGCTGTCGAGAACCACCAGGCCGTTTGTCGCTAATAACGGCATATTGTCACCTTGCCCGAGCGTCCGTTCAGATCGTGTGATGCGGCCATGGCGGATCATTTACAGTATCGATCGCAAGACGATGGGGCCGGTCTGCCGGTCCTCAAGGCCCCCAAGCCACGCCATGAGGTGATTCGATGAACGCCTTGAAAGCCACTTTGTCCGCTCTGCTCCTGCTCAGTGTGTCGGACGCCATCCAGGCCGCCGAGCCGCAAGCGCCTTCCTATACACCGCTGCGCCCTATCGGCTCGTGCATCCGAACCGATCGTATCGATGAATGGCATATTGTCGATGCACGTACGGCGACCGTGCGTACCGGCCCCACGCGCTATGAGGTCAAGCTGCAGAGTGCCTGCCCTCAATTGGGTATCGGCCGCCAGGGACTGATCTTCCGGGCCAACGAGTCCAATGAAGCCACCGCACAAGGCCGTATCTGCGGCGAAGCCGGCGAGACGGTGCGCTCACGCGATCAACCGCCCTGCGCAATCCAGTCCGTACGCATCATCAACAAGCATGCCTTCGACAAGTTGAGCGCTGCGGCGAAACGGCATGGCAGCGGTGCCGACCCCAATAAGCCCTGACAGCGCCCACAAATAAAAAAGCCCGGCATATAGCCGGGCTTTTTTTGTTCTATGCGTCGGTCAATAGCCGCCGTCGTCGCGAACGTAGCGCGTGTAGGTCGGCTCTTCGTAGACCGTACGGGTTTCGACCACGCGTCGCGTTACGACAGGCGAGCTATACACCACTGTCGGCTGCGTATAGACCACACGCGGCCCGTACCCGTAGTACACCGGCGCCGGACGGAGCGCGTCAGCCACGATACCGGCCGTTACGCCAGTCAGAATCGCACCGGCGACCCAACGACCGCCGCTCCAGTAGCCGCCGTGATAGCCGCGGTAACCACCGTGATAATAGCCATAGCCACCGTGATAACCGCCGCCCCAGCCGTGGGCCGATGCAGTCAACGGTGCCGCCACCATGGCGGCCAGGGCCAGACCGACAACAAGGGCCTTTGCACCAAAACGCTTGGTCATGACACACCTCCGTGAATACGGTTCGTATACTAAGCCTTCGCACTTAATATGAACTGAAGGGTTCATTTTTTGATGCGGGCACCTGCCCACGGGTTAATCGGCGCGTCAGCCTGCGGCCGGCGAAGCAGCCAACAGCCGTGGATATCGTGGCGCCGGGCGAAGTCGAACGGAATGCTCGCCTGGCTGACATCCTCGATCTGGAAATGCTCCAGCAACGCTTCGCGATCCAGCTTGAAGCGCCTGAAATTATTGGAAAAGACAATCACTCCGTCCTGACTCAGACGTTCGCCGCAGGCAAGTAACAGCGCGACGTGATCGCGTTGCACATCGAAATCCTCGGCCCGCTTGGAATTGGAGAAGGTCGGCGGGTCGACATAGATCAGCCCGTAGTGCTCGCGTTCGCGTTTCAGGAAGTCCATGGCGTCGGCCTGAACCAGGCGATGACGCGTGCCGGTGAAACCGTTGAGCGCAAGATTGCGCGACGCCCAGTCCAGGTAGGTCGCCGACAGGTCGACACTGGTCGTGTCGCGTGCTCCACCGGCGGCAGCATAAACACTCGCCGTGGCCGTGTAGGCAAACAGATTGAGGAACCGCCGCCCTTGCGACAGTTCGCGCACCTTGCCGCGTACCCAGCGGTGATCGAGGAACAAGCCCGTATCGAGGTAATCGGTCAGGTTGACCAGGAAATGCAGGCCGCCCTCCTCTACTTCGATGAAATCGCCGCGTTGGTCGAAATGCCCGTACTTGGAGCCGCCCTTGCCGCGCTCGCGCGTCTTAAGCGCGACGCGCTCGCGCGGCACCCCGAAGGTTTCGCCGGCTACGCGCACGATCTCGCGCAGACGCTGGCGCGCCGTCTCGACCGGAATCTCCGCCGGCGCCCGGTACTCCTGCACGTGCAACCACTGATTGCCGCGATCGTCGCCATAGACGTCGATGGCGGCGGCATACTCGGGCATGTCCTGGTCATACGCGCGCCAACACGCAATGCCTTCGCGCTCTAGCCGCTTGCGCAGATGGCGCAGGTTTTTCTCCAACCGGTTCTTGAGCATCTGCGCGCCGGACGAGAGCGGCTTGGCCTCTCTCGGTGCCTCATCGCGCGCATGCAATTCGAAGATAAGCAAGACGGTTTCGAGCGCACCGTTGTATAGCGCATAACGCTTGTCAGCGCGCAGCGGCATGGCACGGCCGAGTTCGGCATCGCCCGCGAGCACGGCAGCACGCCAACCGGCAAAGCGCGCACGCAAGGTCTCGCCAAGTGCGCGATACAGTGCGGGCATATCGCCGCGTTCGCCAAGCCGCTCGCCGTAAGGCGGATTGGTGATCACCAGGCCACGTTCGATTCCCGGCGGTGGCGACACATGCAGCGCGTCTTGCTTATCCAGCGTAAAGAAGCCGGCCACACCGGCCTCCTGCGCATTGCGCTTGGCTGTCTGCACCATGCGCGGATCGGCATCGGAACCGAAAAAGCAACTGCGCAAACTCCGTAAGCCGGCATCGGCACGCGTGCGTGCTTCTTCCAACAGACCACGCCACAGCGCAATGTCGTGCTTCTGCCAACCGAGAAAACCGAAATAGTCGCGACGCCAGCCCGGTGCGACATCCGCCGCCATCAACGCGCCTTCGATCAACAACGTACCCGAGCCGCACATCGGGTCGAGCAGCGCCCCGCCTTCGGCGTAGATCGCCGGCCAACCGGCGCGCAGCAGCATCGCCGCCGCCAGATTCTCCTTCAACGGCGCCTCGCCCTGCACTTCGCGCCAGCCGCGACGATGCAGCGGCGTGCCGGCAAGATCGATCGACACCGTAGCCCGGTCGCGACGCAAGCGCACATTGATGCGCACATCCGGCTCATCGGTATCCACATCCGGGCGCGCGCCGCTCCGCTGGCGGAACTGATCGACGATCGCGTCTTTCGCCCGGAGCGCAATGAACTGGCTATGCGTCAGCTTGCTTTGTGCGGTGACTGCATCGATAGCGAAGGTGGCATGCGCGGCCAAGTGTTCGGACCAGTCGATGGCCTGCATACCGTCATATAAGGCTTCACCATCGGCGGCATCGAATTCGGCCAGTGGCAGCAGAATGCGGCTGGCCAGGCGCGACCACAGACAGGCACGGTAAGCTGTGTCGAGTTCGCCGGCGAAATGCACGCCAGCCAATGCCTCGCGCACGTCCGCCGCACCCAGCGCAACGAGTTCGTCGCGCAGAAGGTATTCCAGGCCCTTCGGGCAGGTAGCGAAATAGGCGCTCACGCGACCGCCAGACGGCCGAGGAACAACCGGAACTGTTCGACGATCGCATCCAGGGTGTCGCCTAGCCGATGATCGTCGTCCATCGCCAGCAGCGGCACCCGCCGCTCACCGGCGAAACGATAGATCGGCTCGAGCGGGCAAATATCGTCGCGCCAACCGTGAATCAGCATGGTCGGCACATCGCGACGCATATCGAAGCCGTCGGCGTAACCGGGGATCTCCGGTGGCGTGGCCAGCAGGAACAGGCCGGCAACCGGTAAGTCGCGCGAGACCAGGCCGGAGACAAAAGCGCCCATGCTGGACCCGACGAGGATCGGCGGAACGGACTGGGCCTGCACCGTCGCGCGCAGCCGCGCTATGCGCGGAGCAACCGAGCCCACATGGCCTCGGGCATCGTCCTCGCGATAGTCCGGGCGCTGCGTGGACCAGCCAAGCGTTTCGGCCAGCGCGGCCAGCGCGCTGACCTTGGTAGCGTCCGGACTGGAATCCGAGCCATGGGAAAGAATGATCTGGCCGCGCATCGCGGTCTCCAACTGCTGAGCATTAAACGTCAAGCTGGGCATGATAACCGGCCCGCGCCTCCGCTACGCTATCGAATATGCCGACCATCCACGATCAACCGTTGCCCTATGTCGACCTGCTGCCCGAGCGATCCGCCGATGCGGTGACCATGGTAGTGATCCATTGCACCGAGCTGCCCGACATGGCGACGGCACGGGAATACGGCGAACGTGTGCTCTACGACAGCGGTACTGGAGCAAGTGGGCATTACTACATCGACCGTGACGGGGCGATTTATCGCTATGTGCCGGCCACGCGGGAGGCCAGGCACGTACGCGGTCAGAATGCGCATACGGTCGGCATCGAACTGGTCAATCGCGGGCGCTATCCGAACTGGTGGGATTCCCGCCATCAGACCATGACGGAGGCTTATCCCACGGATCAGATCGCCGCCTTGCGCGCCCTGCTGGCCCAGCTGCGCCGCGACCTGCCGAACCTGCGGCAGATCGCCGGCCACGAGGATCTGGACACCGAGCGCATGCCGGCCAGCGACGACCCGGCCATAGAGGTGGCGCGCAAGATGGACCCCGGCCCCTTGTTTCCCTGGGACCAGGCACTGGAGGGCAGCGGGCTGGAGCGGATCGGACGCGGCCAATGAGCCCGTTATACTTCTCGTTTTGGCGCAGGTCCTAAGGACCGGAAATCATGAAAGAAGCACACGTCAGCGAACTGGTGGACCTGCTCGAGCTCGAACGTCTGGAGGACAACCTGTTCCGCGGCCAGAGCCGCGACATCGGTACTCAGTTCGTGTTCGGCGGCCAGGTACTAGGCCAGGCGCTGGCCGCCGCTCAACAGACGGTCGACGCCTCGCGCACCGCCCATTCCCTGCATGCGTATTTCCTCCGCGCCGGCGACATCGAAGCGCCCATCGTCTACAGCGTCGAACGCACACGCGATGGCGGCACGTTTTCCTCCCGGCGGGTGGTGGCGATCCAGCACGGCCAACCCATTCTCAATAGCTCGATCTCGTTCCAGATCGAGGAAAAAGGCTTCGAGCATCAATCCTCCATGCCCGACGTGCCGATGCCCGAGGACATCGAGCCGATGCAGCCTCTGCCGCCCGAGCAGCTGGCCAAGCTGCCGGAGAAGATCCAGCGCTGGCTCGGCGTGGACGCGCCGATCGAATTTCGCCATGTCTGGCCGCAGGACAAGCTCAAGCCGGTCAAGCGCCCGCCGATCCAGCACATCTGGTTTCGCACGGCGGCGCCTGTCGGCGACGCGCCAGGGCTTCATCGCGCCCTGCTCGCCTATGCTTCGGATTTCAACTTGATCGGCACCGCCACGCTGCCGCACGGCATTTCCTACTACACGCACAATGTGCAGATGGCCAGCCTCGACCACGCCTTGTGGTTCCATCGGCCGTTCCGCGCGGACGAGTGGCTGCTCTACTCCTTCGACAGCCCGACCGCCCAGGGCGCGCGCGGCTTGGCCCGCGGCCAGATCTTCAGCCGCGACGGCCAGTTGGTCGCCTCGACCGCCCAGGAAGGCCTGATCCGGCTGCGCGAATAGCGCGCCGAACCGACCCATCGAGGTAAACTCGGCGCATGCGCCAGATCTATACCTCTCCCCGCCCGGAACACATCGAGATGGTCGTTGCCCTGCTCAACGAGCACGGCATCGAAAACTCGGTCCAGAACCGTTCCAATTGGAACAAGCCGAGCTATCAACGTTTCAGTTACTCGCAGCGTAATGACAGCCGCGACAACTGGCCCCAGGTCTGGATCAACCGCGCCGACGACTACACCCGTGCTCGCAACCTGTTGCGTGAGCTGGGTATCGAGCCGGTCATTCGCCATGGCGAGGAACTGGCCGCCGCACGCAACCCGTCGCCGGAGTTCCGCCGCCGCAGCGTGGCCGTCCGGGTGCGCCGGATCGTCCTGCTGGCTGTCGCGGGGGCGTTTGTCATCCTGATGCTGCGCTATATGGGCGTTATCTGATCGACAGCTGCGGCTGCCATCGTACTAGCCACAGGTGCCTGGACAGGGCATAGAATCGGGCCATGCGCTCCGATAACGTCCGCCTGTTCCAGACCCTGCCGCACACCTGCGGCTATTTTGCCGAGCGCACGGCACAGAACCTGGTTATCGATCCGGCTGCGCCGCAGCTCGACCAGTTGTACGGCGCAGCTCTGGAACGCGGCTTCCGCCGAGCTGGTGGACACCTCTACTTGCCCCATTGCGGCCATTGCCGCGCTTGTACGCCTTGCCGCATCGATGTCGAGCGCTTCGCGCCCCATCGAGCGCAAAAGCGCTGCCTGAAGCGCAATGCGGATATCGGCATCACCGAGTCGATGGCCGGTTATAACGCCGAGCGCCACGCCCTCTATGAACGCTACCTGCGTAGCCGCCATGCCGGCGGCGGTATGGACGAAGCCGACGCCAGCGACTTCAGGCGCTTCCTTACCGCCCCCTGGAGCCCGACCCTGTTTCTGGAAATGCGCCTGAACAAGCGACTGGTCGGCGTAGCGGTCACCGATGTCTGTATCAATGGCCTCTCGGCGGTCTATACCTTCTTCGACCCCGACGAGCGGGCCCGCAGTCTGGGCACATTCGCCATCCTGCAGCAGGTGGCGCTCGCCAAGCGGCGCGGCCTACCTTGGGTCTATCTGGGTTTCTGGATCGAAAACCATCCGAAGATGGACTACAAGCGCCGCTTCCGCCCCTTGCAACTGCGCGGCCCCGGTGGCTGGGCAGCGATGGAGTAGCGGCCCTTTTATCAGGAAGCGCAATTTCTTGAGACGCAAAAAAACATTGCTTGCCGCGCCATCGCCGCAGTAGGCTCGCCGCGGACGCAACCGTTGCGCCTCCATCAGGGGTTAAGCGATGCATACGACCAGGGGCCCGGCTCCGGGGGCGCGCGCGGCCGGGCTTCAGGATGCCCCGTCCGCCCAGGCTCCCGCATCGGCCGGCGATTCCGCCGAAAGCTTCGCGGTACCCGGTTTCGATGCCGTTGTCCGCCTGGCGTCGCATTCGCTAGGCATGCCGCTGGTCGCGTTAGCGCTGGTCAGTGGAGAAACCTATTGGTATAGCAAGGGTAACGACGCACACGGCCATGCCACGCAGACGCCGCGCCCACTCCATAACGACGCCGTACATCGGCTCACCGCCCAGGTCGTGCTCGACACAGGCGGCGACGCGCAACTGGCCGAACATCCGCCGGGGTTCGATGACGCCGCACCGATTCGCTTTTTCGCCAGCGAGCCCGTTTTTACCCTGACAGGTCAACATATCGGCGCACTATGTGTCATGGACTTGGCTCCGCGCGAACATTGGAGCGACGACCAACGCAACGCCTTACGCGATGCGGCCGAACTGGCGGGCGCCAGCGTCGTGCTACGCAGCTATCTGGGACGCACCGATCCGGTAACACAGCTTCCGCACCGGCATGCTTTTTTCGAAGACATGCGCGCGCGCCTGCGCGACGTGCCGCACGCCTGGGTCATGGCGATCGACGTGGCACCGGTGCAGCGTTTCAATGCCTTCATCCGCGCCATGGGTCATGCCTATGCCGACGAGCTGATGCGACTGGTAGCGCAGCGCGCACAGACTTGGTTGCCGGCTGACGTACGCTTGTATCACGTCGGTGTGACGCGCTTTGCCGCGCTGCTGCCCGATCGCGACATGCTCCTCGACCCGGATCGGCTGGACGACTTGGTGACGCGACTACGCCACCCCTTCGATTGCCTGGGCATCCCGCTGACCATCCAGCCGGGTGTGGGCTTGCTGAAGATGTACGCCAGTACGTTGCGCGGTGGCGATCCGCTGCGTCTGGTCATGAGCGCTTCGTACGCCGCGCAATCGAGTACGCGCGGTTGGGCCGTGTACGATCAAGATCAGGATGAACAACAACGCCAGGAATTTTTCCTGGTCACGGAACTCGCGGCGGCGTTGGCCGACCAGACCGAACTGGATCTGCACTATCAGCCGCGCGTAGATCTCGACACTGGCCGCTGTGTGGCGGTCGAAGCGCTCGCGCGCTGGCAGCACCCGACGCTTGGCTTGATACCGCCAGGCCAATTCATCGGCTTGGCCGAACGCGCTGGCTTAATGCACTCCTTGACTCAATGGGTATTGGACCGCGGCCTTGCGCAACTGGCCAAATGGCGCAGCCAGGGGCATCAGATTCATTTATCGATCAATGTCTCCAATACCGACCTGGGCACGGACCTGGTCGAACGCCTGCGGCAAGCTGCCGAGCGGCACGCGGTCGATCCCACTCTGCTCGAGCTTGAATTCACCGAAAGCACTTTGATGGAACACAGCGCGACAACGCGGCGTTATCTCAGTGCGATCCGCGGCCTGGGGGCAGGTATCGCTATCGACGACTTCGGTACTGGCTATAGCAACCTGGCAGCGCTACGGCAGATGCCCGCAACCAGCCTGAAGATCGATCAATCGTTCGTGCGCGGCATGACAACCAGCCGGCACGATGAAGCCATCGTGCGCTCAGTGGCAGACCTGGCACGCAGTATGGATTTTCGCGTGGTGGTCGAAGGCGTGGAAACCGAGCGCATCTACGACAGCGTGCTGGGTATGGCATGCGACGAAGCGCAGGGGTATCACGTGTCGCCGCCGCTGCCTGCTGCGGAAGTATCGGCGTGGCTGGCGGGGTATCAAGGAATGCGGGCTCGGCGGGATATTTGACGGTTCGGGTGCTTTGATGTCTCGCGCTTCGAATACCCTCACCCCAACCCTCTTCCCTGACTCGCCGAGGAGAGCGTTGAAGTGGGATGGCTCTTGCTGTTAGCCCACAACTTCCGTATCCCGCATCTTCACCTGCGGATACGGAAATAACTTCACCAACGGTACCGACAAACCATCGTCGCCAACGATACGGCAATGCGTGCGATCCAGTTGGCGCGGCTCTTCCACACCGCAGCTATGCGCGATGATGCCTACTTCCTGCATCACATTGCGCGCGTAGTGATATACGCGCTCGCTCTTGTCTGTAACCACCAGGCCACGTTGCAACTTCGGGTTCTGCGTAGTAATGCCGGTCGGGCAGGTATTGCGATTGCATTGCAGCGATTGAATGCAGCCCAGCGCCAACATGAAACCACGCGCGGAGTTCACAAAATCCGCCCCTACCGAAAGCGCCCAGGCAACATCGTAAGCGGTGACGCACTTGCCCGAGCAGATCACTTTGATACGCTCACGCAACGCTTGCTCGATCAACACATTGATCAACGCCGGCAGGGACTCGTGCAACGGCAGGCCAACGCCTTCCATCAAGGTCTGCGGTGCCGCGCCGGTGCCGCCCTCGGAACCGTCGACGATGATGAAATCCGGCGCGCTCTCGACGCCGCGGCGATGGATTTCCTCGCATAGTTCGGCAATCCACTCCACATCGCCGAACACGGCCTTGAAGCCAGTCGGCTTTCCGGTGAGATCACGGATATGCTTGATCGCATCGAGCAGTTCATAGATGTTGCCGATGTCGGTGTGGCGATTCGGGCTTTGCGAATCCTCGCCGACTGCGATGCCGCGAATCGCGGCAATTTCCGGTGTCACCTTGGCGCCCGGCAGCAGCCCGCCCATCCCCGGCTTGGCGCCCTGGCCGAGCTTGATACTGACCATTTTCACCTGTTTGTGCGCACACACGGCCTTGAGCTTTTCATCGTCGAGCTTGCCATCCATGGTGCGCACGCCGTACTTGGCGGTGCCGATCTCGAACACGATGTCGCAACCGCCCTCCAAGTGATACGGCGCAAGACCGCCCTCGCCCGTATCCATCCAGATACCCGCCTTCGCCGCGCCAATCGACAAAGCGCGCACCGCCGGTGCCGACAGCGCACCGAAACTCATGGCGGAAATATTGAAGAACGCCGAATGGCTATACGGCTCACGCGCATACGGGCCGATGGTGATTGGCCGAGGTTCGACGACATGTTCACCCAGCGAGGGAAATGGCGCGTTGACGAAGAACGGCACGCCTTCGCCGCGAAGGTCGCGGCTGGAACCGAAGGCATTGGTGTTATCTACATTCTTGGCCGCGCGATAGACCCAAGTGCGCTGCGCGCGATTGAACGGCATTTCTTCGCGATCGCTGGAATACAGGTACTGGCGGAAGAACTCGCCCAGGTGAAGAAACCAGTAGCGAAAATGCCCGATCACCGGAAAGTTGCGCAGGACCGAATTGGCTTCCTGGTTGCGATCGATCACCCAGACCACCGCGATCACCGCCACGACAATCACCAGCAATAACAAAAATAGCGCGGCGAATGTCTCTATCACCACGACCAACCAGTGCGCGAATTCCATACTGCATGTCTCCGTAGCGGCAAATGCCGCGCTAGCCTACACCTCAGAATGATCCTTTACAGCTCTACGCGCAGCTTGCTCGCGGCGCGAATCGCCTTGGCCTTGGCCACCTCGATATCGCTGTCGCGGGCCAAGGTTACCGCCATGCGTCGGCGCCCTTTCACCGTCGGCTTGCCGAAGATGCGCAACTGCGTATCCGGCTCGGCCAGTGCATCGGCTACGCCGTGATAGCGCGGACCGCTCCCCTCGCCTTCGATCAGCACCGCGCAAGAAGCCGACGGGCCCCACTGGCGAATCGCCGGAATCGGTAGGCCGAGAATGGCCCGCGCATGCAGCGCGAATTCCGATAGGTCCTGCGAAATAAGAGTAACCAGTCCGGTGTCGTGCGGCCTCGGGCTGACTTCGGAAAAGATCACTGCATCGCCCTTGACGAAAAACTCCACACCGAACACACCCCAACCGCCCAGGGCGCCGGTGATCGCCTCGGCCTGGCGCTGCGCTTCGGTCATGGCCGCCTCGCTCATCGGCTGCGGTTGCCAGGATTCGCGATAGTCGCCGTCTTCCTGGCGATGACCGATCGGCGCGCAGAAGCTGACGCCGTCGCGGTGACGCACAGTCAGCAGGGTGATTTCGTAATCGAAATCGATAAAGCCCTCGACAATCACACGCCCCCTGCCGGCGCGACCGCCGGACTGGGCGTAATCCCAGGCGGCATCGACTTGCTCGGCGCGTTTGACCACGCTCTGGCCCTTGCCGGAAGAGCTCATTACCGGTTTGACCACGCACGGCATGCCCAGCGCGGCGACTGCCCCACGGTATGTATCCAGGTCGTCGCAGAAGCGGTATGGCGAAGTCGGCAATCCAAGCTGTTCGGCTGCCAGGCGCCGAATACCTTCACGGTCCATGGTCAGCCAGGCAGCGCGCGCGGTAGGGATCACCCGCAGGCCGGCCTGCTCCAGTTCGACCAGGGTCGGGGTATGGATGGCCTCGATCTCCGGTACGACCAGGTCGGGCTGCTCCTGCGCGATCAAGGCGCGCAAGGCAGCACCATCGAGCATGTCGATCACATGGCTGCGGTGCGCCACCTGCATGGCGGGCGCATACGCATAGCGATCGACCGCCACCACCTCCACCGCGTAGCGCTGCAATTCGATAGCCACTTCTTTGCCCAGCTCGCCGGAGCCTAGCAGCAGGACGCGCAGGGCATGGTCGGAATACGGGCTGCCGAAAGGTTTCATGGGAGGGCTCCAATGGTCCAATTGGCCATTGTAAGTTGACGGCAATTGGTCATGGAAACGGCCGTATCCCGGAATACGCTGCATAGCAGATTGACGAGAAGCTTTTATAGGTGCTCACTGTAGCTGTCCCACCCCAGGACGCCGAATATGTGCCGACTGACCGCCCTGCCGTTGCTGGTGCTGTTGTGGTGCGCGAATGCCTGGATGCCTGCCTGGGCATCCACTGGCACGACCGACGAAACGTGGATGAGCGTGCGGCTGGGAGGTCGCAAGATCGGCCATTTGCTGATCGAGCATGAACGCGACAACGGTACGGTGACCACCACCCAATCGTTGCAGATCATGCTCAACCGTAACGGCAAGAGCATCCCCATGAGCAACATGACCCGCAGCGTGGAAACGCTGAGCGGGGAGCCGCTGGGATTCGCTTCGCGCACATCGATGTCGGCCATCGACAGCACCGTGGATGGGACACGCCAGCCGGACGGCTCGTACAAGGTCATCAGCCATGTCGGCGGCGCCTCGCAGCAGACCAGCATCGATTGGCCACGCGGCTCCGTGCTGGCCGAGGGGCTGCGTCGAACCATGCTGGCTCAGGCCGGGCGTACGGGCCAGCGCTACGAAGTTCGCGTGTTCGACCAGGCCACACAACAGGTCGTGCCGATCCAGATCGACGTACTGGGCGAAGAGCAGGTCGATCTGCCCGGCGGAGTGGAAACGCTCAATCACCAGCGCCAGACCCTGACCTCACCCAAGGGCATCCAGCTGATCGACCTCTGGCTCGATCGCGATGGGCAGGTTCGCAAGGGGGTACTGAGCATGCTGGGCCGCCAAGTGGAAATGCTCGCATGCGACCGCAGTTGCGCGCTGGCGCCTGAGCAGGACCTGGATATGTTCCGCGCGGCCATGGTCGACTCGCCCCGCCCGCTACCGTCGTACCTGCGCGACAACTTCCTACGCTATGAGATCCATACCAACGGCAAGGTAGCGCAACCGCTGATCGACACCGATGAGCAGCACGTTACACGACTGGCCGACGGCGACTGGCAAGTCGATGTCGGGCCGTCACGCCCGGGTGGACAGGCACCGCCGACCGATGCCGATCGCGAACCCAATCTCTGGGTGCAATCCGATGCCCCGGCGATCCGCGAACTGGCCGCATTGGCGGTGGGTAACGCCGGCAGCGACCAGGAAAAAATGCGCCGCCTGCGCCAGTTCGTCAGCAACTACATTACCGAGCACGGTCTGGACATCGGTTATGCATCGGCATTGGAAGTGGTGGGTAGCCGCCAGGGCGATTGCACCGAATTCGCCATCCTGTTGACTGCCCTGGCTCGCGCCGAAGGGATTCCCGCCCGGATGATTACGGGCATGGTCTATGCCGACCGGTACGCAGGCAGTTCGCGGGTCTTCCTGCCCCATGCCTGGATGCAGGCCTGGGTCAACGGTCGCTGGCAAAGCTATGACGCAGCCCTGAGGCGCTTCGACAACGCCCATATCGCGATCGATTCGGGCGACGGCGACCCCTGGCACTTCTTCAATGCCACCAATGTCTTCGCCACCTTGCGGATCCAGCGGGTCCGCCCGTACTGGGAGCTGTTCAACCCGGCACCCCCGCCCGGACCCTCGATCTGACGGCACTTGCAGATTGATATCTTTTTGATATCTACTCTTCCCATCTATGGGAGGGGTCGTCATGAACGAACGCAATGGGTTTTCCTTCGCCGGCATACCGATGGTGCTGGTCTGCATCGTGCTTGCCGCGGTCGGCGTGGCTTTTTACCTGCAGGCCGACCACAACCAGATCGCCATGGTCTTCGGCGTGCCGTTTCATCTGGTCACCGCTTTCCTGGCCAAGGGTTTCTTCCAGGTCGCGCCCAATGAAGGCCAAGTGCTGCAGCTGTTTGGCAAGTACGCGGGGACGGTGCGGGAAGAAGGCCTGCGCTGGACCAACCCGTTCTATAGCCGCCGGCGCATTTCGCTGCGCGTGCGCAACTTCGAGAGCGGCAAGCTGAAGGTCAACGACAGCGACGGCAACCCGATCGAGATCGCGGCGGTGGTGGTATGGCAGGTGGTCGATACCGCTGAAGCGGTGTTTCGCGTGGACGACTACGAGAACTTCGTGCACATCCAGAGCGAATCGGCGCTGCGGCAGATGGCGCAGAACTATCCTTACGATGCGCATGACGACGGCAAGCCTTCGCTGCGCAGCCACGGTGAGACCATCAATAATCACCTGCGCGACGAAATCCAGGCTCGACTGGAACGCGCCGGTGTGAACGTGATCGAAGCGCGCATCAGCCATCTGGCTTACGCACAGGAAATCGCCCAGGCCATGCTGCAACGGCAGCAGGCCAACGCGATCGTCGCCGCACGCGAGCGCATCGTCGAGGGCGCCGTGGGCATGGTTCGCATGGCGCTGGACAAGCTGCGTCAGGAAGGTGTCGTGCAGCTCGACGAGGAACGCAAGGCAGCGATGGTGAGCAACCTGCTGGTCGTGCTCTGCGGGGACCGCGCTACCCAGCCGGTAGTCAATGCCGGCACGATCTACAACTGATACGCAAAGGTTGCCGTGATCTCGCATGGCCGATAAAAAAGCCTATCCGCTACGCATCAGTACCGTCGTGCTCGACGCCATGCAGCGTTGGGCCGACGACGACCTGCGCAGCGTGAATGCCCAGATCGAGTTCGTACTGCGCGACGCGTTGCGCAAGCATGGACGACTCAAGCCCGGCCAGATCGCACCCGTAGCTGACGACGAAGATAACGATTCGAACGCCTGACCTGGAGTTCGTCATGAGCGCACTGCCTCCCGCGCTGCCATCGCAGCGTGGACACCTGCGACTTGCTTTGCTGCTGGCCCTTGCCGCCGCTGTCGCCACCCTGTTACTACAGCCTTACCTGATGGTATTGCTCGCACATACTCATGCGCGCATCCGGTTACCGCTATGGCAACTGGTTGGCATACAGGTGCTGCAAACAACCGTGCTGTGCCTCGTACTCGGGTGGCTGGGCCTGATCATGGGTGCACGCTATCGCCTCGACGCGCCTTGGCTACGGGCATGGGTAGAGCAACGACCGAACCCTTCGTTGCATGGCCGCTGGCTACTGGCGATCGTGCTCGGTGCGATCAGTGCGGTTATCGTCGTCGCGCTCGATTACGCGCATGCCGAATCGGCCATGACACATCACATCGGCGGGCGTGGCCTCGATCTCGCCTGGCGTGGCGCGCTCGCTTCGTTCTACGGCGGCACGGCCGAGGAAATCATGTGCCGGCTGTTCCTGGTCAACCTGTTCGTCTGGTTGGCAGCCAGACTTCACCGCGGCCAGGCCAATCGCACCATCTATATCGCCGCCATCGTCCTGGCCGCCCTCCTGTTCGGCGCTGGCCATCTGCCTGCGCTGGTCGCCAGCGGTGGGCATTTCACCGTTTTCACCGTCACGCGTGTCATCGGCCTCAATGCGCTGGTCGGCTTTTTTTTCGGCACGATATATTGGAAGTTCGGACTCGAACACGCGATGGTCGCGCATTTCTCCGCCGATATCGTGCTGCACGTGATCGCGCCACTGCTGTTGAACTGAGGGAATCTCTAACGAATCCTTTTCTGCCCGCCATCTTGACGATGGAACAGAGCCTTTGAAAGCCTTTTTTTCGAAAATGCGCAAGAATCGGATGGCTGCGCAGAGGTGCCGCAAAGACACTGCAAGACACCCGACCAAGGAGTCTGCCATGTCTTTCCGTCTTACCGGTCTACCGGCCGAGCCGTTCCAGGAGCTCTTCGCCCTGTCCGATGCCGAACTGGCCCAACGCCGCGCGTGCCGCATGGTGGCCGATTCGAACGGCTACCCTTGCCGCATCAGCCTGACCGATGCACCGATAGGTGCCGAGGTGATCCTGGTCAACTACGAGCACCAGACAGCCAACACGCCGTACCGTTCCAACCATGCCTTGTTCGTACGCGAAGGCGAAACGCAGTACGACGCCATCGATGAAGTACCCGACCAGTTACGCCGCCGATTGTTGTCGGTACGCGGGTTCGACAACCAGCATATGCTGCGCGATGCGGATGTGACCGAGGGGAAGCAACTGGAGGCGATTATCGAGCGGTTCTTTGCCGATCCTGCGATCGATTATCTGCATGTGCACATGGCGCGGCCCGGGTGCTACGCGGCCCGCGTGGATCGCGCCTGACGCCTCCGATGCACTCCCTCTGAGCCTCTCCCTGCGCGCAGGGGGAGGAGCCATGCAGATCAGGCATCCGACTTACGCAACGCCAATCCCAAGACAACCCAGCCCGCGATAAATGCCACGCCACCCAATGGGGTGATCGCACCGCACCAGCGCGGCGCGCCGAGCGCCAGCGCATACAAGCTGCCGCTGAACAACACGATGCCGACGGCAAACAAGATGCCGGCCCAGCGGGCCGATCGCCCGGTAGCGAATGTCGCCACGCCAAGCGCCAACGCATGCCAGAAATGATATTGCACTGCGGTATGCCAGAGCTCGATGCCGCGTGCGTCGAGCGTATCGCGCAACGCGTGCGCACCGAATGCGCCCAGTATCACGGCGCTGGCACCGGCCAATCCCGTCAGCCAGGCGGATGAGACAGTTTGTCGCATGATGAAAGCATCCGGCAAAGTAACGCGGCGAAGCACCGCCTGTCGTATCCTCACACAACTTGTCGTCACGATGGATGCCCGCAATGAAGTCCGCCCTCGCGCGTATGGCCCTGCTGCTCCTGCTGGTGCTGGGTTTGTCGGCCTGTCACCGGCAAGACGACATGCCCTGGCGATTGGTGCAGATCGCCGGTCATATGCCGGACCTCGACTTCGACCTGACCGACGACGCAGGCAAGCAGGTATCCGGCAAAGATTATCGTGGCAAGGTCGTGCTGCTCTACTTCGGCTACACGCATTGCCCCGATGTCTGCCCGCTGACCCTGGCGCAGTTACACGTGGTGATGCAGCGGCTCGGGCCCTTGGCCGACGGTGTCCGCATCCTCTTCGTGAGCGTCGATCCGGCGCGCGATACGCCTGAGGTCATGCATGCCTACGTCAACGCCTTCGACACGCGCGCGGTCGGCCTCACCGGCAAGCCCGGCGACATCGAAGCATTGAGCAAGCGTTATCGCTCCGCCTTCACCCGCGAGCCGGCGAAGGAGGACGGCAACTACGAGGTCAGCCACAGCTCGGCGATCTACGTCTTCGACCAGGATGGCAAGGCCCGGCTGTTGTCCACGCCGAATAATCCGCAAAGCGATATGGTGCACGATTTGCACCTGCTACTTGCCCCGGGAACCGCACCATGACGTTGAAGACGCTGCTGCTCGCCACATTGCTTCTACCCGGCGTCGCCCTCGCCAATGACGCACAGGCCATTCGGGCCAGTGCGCCGTGGATCCGCTTGCTCCCGGCCAATCTGCCCGCGGGCGGCTTCGTGACCCTGCTCAACGATAGCGATCGCGATGTGAGCCTGCGTAGCGCGAGCAGCCCGTCCTACGGCAGCGTGATGCTGCACAAGAGCAGCACCGAAGGCGGCATGGGGCGCATGGAAATGGTCGACAGCCTGAGCATTCCCGCCCATGGCAAGGCCATGCTTGCACCGGGCGGATATCACTTGATGATGATGAATGCGGCCAAGCCTGTTGCGGTCGGCGACAAGGTAAAGGTCACGCTGCAGTTCGGCGACGGCAGCACATCGACTGTCGAGTTCGTCGCCAAGCCGGCTAATACGATCGACGGCGACTAGCCCGACGGCTGCATGCTTCGCGACCGGGCGACGACGCGTGGCTTGCGACGAATGCGCCCGGCACGCGAAAGGCGCAACCACTGCCGCATCGCCAGCAGACCGCCGACGGTTTCGATCATCGCCGCCGGCACCCACATGATCACGCCACCGGCAAGCTGCCCGGTCAACACGTTGAACGTAAAGGCACGGCCGCAGATTTCGAAGATCGGGTAGAGATCCGACTTGGAAAAGGTCACGATGGCGCCGGCAAGGATCTGCGGGCTCATGGTGAGGCCCGGCGACAGCACGCGCATGCCGGCGACCATTCGGCCTGGCGGATGCGGCCGGTGATCGAGTACCAGCCACCAGTAGATGAAGCCACTGACGATCATCGACCAGTTCATGAAACGGTAGATGCGCCAGTCGAGCATCGCCAGCGTCTGCATCGACGGAATCAACCAGACGATGATGAAGGCGACGAACAATACGGTCGCTACCGCTGGGTTGAGAAACACGGCGCTGAACGCGCGCCATGGCCAGGACTGCAATGCCGGGCGCAGCAGGCGTATGCGCAGATCGAAGGGAAGGCCGGCGCGCAACACGCTGCCCGGATAGGACGCGACGATCAGCAAAGGCGCGAGATGATGCAAGAGCACCTGCTGGATCCGATGCATGAAGAATTCATGCTCGGCGAAATAATCCAGATAGGTATGCAGCGACAGATAGACGATCGCCATGCCAGTCCAGAACGCGATACGACGACCGCGACTGACCGCCAGACGACGGCAACCGCGCACGTAGAGCACGCAGGCGACGAGGAAAGTCAGCAGGAACACCCAGGAGAACTCCCAGGGCACGATCCATTTGAGCAGGCTCGACATCATCGGAGATTCACCGCGGGCGACGGCACAGCATAGCTGCTCGACGGGCCCTGCCCCAGTGCGACAGAATGCCGCTTGCGGTCATAGGGCGCGGCGACGGTTGCGACGCGAACGCCGCCAGCCGTACAGCAGTCCAAAGATCGCAATCAGAGCGGGCACCAGCACGATATTGAGGAATTTCAGTCGCAGACCCAGTGCATCGATCTCGGCATTGAGCTGGTGCTGCACGTTGCGCAATTCCTTGTTGATGGCCAGCTGGCGCTGCAGGAACTGCTCGATCTCAGCCTTTTGCTCGGCATTGCCGCTATCGGCATGCCCGGTCTTGGCCGGCTGCAACTCCGACAAGCGACTGCGCGTCTCAGCCAGTTCGCGCTGCAACTCCTGTTTCTTCGCAAGAAATTTCTGATCGGCCGCGCTTTGCAAAGCCTGTACGCGGGTAAACGGACGCTGCGAGGTGGAGCGGCCATGGATCGAAAGCAGCGCCGACGATCCGCTCAAGTTATCGACGACGTTGGTGATGAAGTCGCCGTTGTTCGCAATGGCACTCAGCTGTGTCTGGCCAAGCAGGTTTTGCGCATAGGAAACCCAGAGGCGATCGGTCAACAGATCGGTATCGGCAACCAGAATCACTTCGGCATTATCGGCCGATGCTGCCAGATGCCCATGTTGGCTGGCGCGCTCTGGGAATGCACTGGAAAATTGACCGTACAGACGCGCGGCAATGACATAGTGCGTATTGTCGCCCTTATAGCCGTCCAGCAGGGATGCCGGGTCGCGGCTGGATTCTCGCACCCGTTGCGCCGGCACGGTTTGGGCGTCGCTAGTGCTTTGAAGCAGCGGCATAAGCCGGGTGCGCGCGGTTGGCGCAAGATCGAAAAAGCCCACGCTGGCGACATTCACCCGTTGCAGGCTGGCGGTGACGACGTCGTCATGGTTGAGCTCTTGCGCGGTCAAGCCGAGCATTGCCGGATGATTGAGCGCACTGTTGTCGGACAACTCGATGCGCAGCGAGCGCGAACGATCGAGCACCACGCGCTGAGGGTCGTACTGCACACCCCATGTCTTGAACAGCCGCGGCAAGTCGGAGTTGTGATCGTCCATCACGCCATTGCTGTCCACGAAGGGCGTGTTGTCCAGCTCCGCGTCCGGGTCGACAAAAACCACCAGATGACCGCCGCGCAGTACGTACTGATCGATCGCGTACAGCGCGTCGTCGGACAAATGTTTGGGATGGATCAGCAGCAAGACCTTGATATCGTCGCCGATGCGCTGCAGCTTTGCCGGGTCGATTGTCTTGATATCGAACAACTGGCCCATCTGCCGGAAGACTGTCCAGGGCTCTTCGCCGATCAGCGGATTGCCCTGCACCGGCAGGCTGCTGATGACGCCGATATGCGGCTTGGCCGGCTGATTGAGTTCGTACAACAGCTTGGCGATGTCGTATTCGAGAAACGTTTCGCGTGACGGATCGAACACCGGTAAGGTCAGGGTCCTGCCGCCGGGCTGGTTCTCGCCGTCGACATCGCCATCGGCGCCGGGCGCCAGGGTCCGGCCGACCAGGCCGAAGAACACCCGCTCGCCGTTGTTACCGACGCTGATCGGACTGAGTCCATAGCCTTCCGCGCTCGCTTCGTCGTCCGAGTACGGCGCCGGATCGACAATCTGCAGGCGAATCCTGCCGCGCGAGCGGGCGACCATTTCTTGCAGCATTTCGCGCACGCGCTGTTCGTAGCTACGCAACTGCGGCGAATCGGCGGTGGCGTGATCGGAGAAATACAGCGTCAGTTTGAGCGGCGCACGCAACGAATCGACGATCTGATCGGTGCCGCGAGTCAGCGTATAAAGCTTGTCGGATGTCAGATCGATGCGATCGGCACGCATCCAGCGGCTGCCCACTAACGCGAGCAGCACAAACAGGACGACCAGCAGCGTCAGGGCGGCGGACAAGGTGGCGCGACGGCCGAATCGATAGCCAGCCATCGCTCAGGACGTCCGTTTCAGGTCGAGCACAAGCACACCGGCCGTCAGCCATGCGGCAATGCTCAAGACGAAATAGAAAATATCGCGCACATCGAGCACGCCGCGTGCGATCGCCTCGAAGTGGCGCAGCATACTCAAGTGGGCGACGCCGTTGATCAGCTTGCGCGGCAACGTGCCTTGCAGGAAATCCAGCACCTGCGGTTGCCCGGCCAGAATCAGCAGAAAGCAGACCACTACGGTGAGAATGAATGCGACCACTTGGCTACGTGTCAATGCCGACAAGCAGGCACCCACCGCCAGCAAGGCGCCTGCCATCAGCCAGCTGCCGAAGTAGCCGGCGAGGATCACACCGTTATCGGGCGAGCCCAGGTAATTGACGGTAACCCAGATGGGAAAGGTCAACAGCAAGGCCAGACCGATGAACAACCATGCCGCCAGGAACTTGCCCAGCATCGCTTGCGCCAACGAGATCGGCAGGGTCAGCAACAGCTCGATGGTGCCTGCCTTGGCCTCCTCGGCCCACATGCGCATCGATAACGCCGGCACCAGGATCAGGTATAGCCAAGGATGCATGGCAAAGAACGGCTGCAGGTCCGCCTGCCCACGCTCATAGAAATCGCCGCTGTAGAAGGTAAGGATGCCCGACAGCACGAGGAACATGACCAGAAACACGTAGGCCATCGGGGTAACGAAATAACTACGCAACTCGCGTCGCGCCAGGGCACCGATCGGACTCACGGGCGTCGCTCCACTCGCTGGCCGGTCGTGATCTGCCGGAATACCTCGTCCAGGCGACCGCGTTCGAGCTGGATCTCGGATACTTCCAGACCTTGCTGGCGCAGCAAGGTCTCGACGGATTCGAGAATGCGCTCACCTGGCTTGGGAAAGACGGTAATGCGTCCGTCCAGCGGATCGACCTCGATGGCGGCGACCTGCGGCAGGCGGCCGAGCATTTCCTGCGATACGCCGCTACCCGGCGCGCTGAACGACACGGCGCCGTGATAACGCGAACGCTCCTCCAGCTCTGCCGGCGTAGCGTCGGCCAGCAGGCGCCCGTCGGCAATGATCACCACGCGGTTGCACAAGGCATGCACTTCCTCGAGCAGATGCGTGGAAATAAGGATGGTGCGCTCACGCGCCATCGCATCGATCAACTGGCGCACGGCGTGCTTCTGATTAGGATCAAGGCCATCGGTAGGTTCGTCGAGCATCAGCACCGGCGGATCGTGGATGATCGCCTGCGCGAGACCGACCCGGCGACGCAATCCCTTGGACAAGGTGTCGATGCAGGTATCCAGCACGCTCTCCAATTGCAAGCGACCGACGACCTCGTCGAAGCGGCGGTAACCCTGCTCCACGCTCAGGCCCCGCACACGCACGATGAAATTGAGAAATTCACGCACGGTCATTTCGCCATAGCTCGGCGCCCCTTCGGGCAGGTAACCGAGGGCACGCTTGGCCTTGATCGGCTGCTTGACCACATCGTGGCCGCATACTCGCGCCGTACCGCTGGTCGGCACCAAGAACCCAGCTACCAAACGCATGACCGTGGTCTTACCGGCCCCGTTAGGGCCTAGCAGCCCCAGCACCTGGCCGGGCTCGGCACGAATGCTCAGCGAGTCGACCGCGGTGAGGTTGCCATAGCGTCGGGTAAGGTTTTCGGTTTCGATCATGTCAGGGCGGGCGGCAGCTGCGAACCGCAATGTAACCCAAACAAGGAATGAGAGTAGCGAAGAGTGAGAGAAGTATGGAGCGAGTAAGCATGGATTTACCGGCTTCCTGCCTATTTTTAGCTCTCAGCCACATGGCGCAAGATTTGCCCGGCAAGGCAAGCGCAAAGGCAGCGAAAACTGCTTCCTCTTACGCCCCTTAGCTCCTCTCAACTCACTTCTCGGTACTCTCACCCCCAAAAAAAAGGCCCTTCCGAAGAAGGGCCCTTTTGAAGGCTTTCTGCTTATTGGGCCGGGGCGGCGGTGCCCGCCGGGGCCGGCGCCGAACTCGCCGGAGCCGCAGCCGTGCCGGACGAGGCGGGGGCGTCGTCGAGCGTCGGCGGCTTGATGCCGGCTTCCTGCTCCGGCGTCTGCTCCGGAGCATTGCTGATCGGCAAATAGACGTCGAAACGAGCATAGCTGGTGACGTCGTCGCCATTCTTCACTTCCGGCTTGGCCAGGATGTCGTACGACGGGTTGGTCACGTCGTCGAACTTGTAGCCATGCGTCTGCGAGTAGGCCTTGAGCATGTCACGGGTCTGCGGCACGCCAGCAAAGGTTCCGTTCCATTCGCCCTTCAGCGCCGGGCCACCGAAGGCCAGCATGCCACGCACGTTGCTGTCGACGATCAGGCGACCGAAGCGATCGGTGCTGCCCGGTGCGGCATTGGCATCGGCCGGAGCGGCGGCGGTGCCGCTGCTGGCCGGAGCTGCGCTATCGCTGAGCTGCGGCGGCTTCGGTGCTACCAGGTCATGGCTCTGGCCGCCGACATTCAGGCTGCTCGCGCTGATCGGAAGGGCCACATCGAAGTTGTACGTCTGGTCGCCATAGTTCGTGGTGAACAGGATGCGCGGGCCGGTGATGTTGACATTGAGCTTCTTGGCCGCAGCCTGGATTTCGCTCGTAGCCTTGTCGACGGCATCGTTCAGCGCGTCCAGACCGCCCTTACGCTCGATGGATGTGGAGACCAGCAGCACCGGCGTCGGCTGGGTCTGCTCCACGTACGGAATCAGCTTGCCATAATCGATGTTCGGCACCTGAGCCAGCACATTCTGCAGGTTGTTCAGCGAGAACTGGACGAAGGCGTCCGGATCGCCGTGGATGTAGAGGTTGGAATAACGGTCGATCAGGTTGAAACCGTACTCGACGTCATACGACCAGGTGATCTTGGTCAGCTGGTTGCGGCTGCCCTGGCGTTCCAGATCGAGCGTGAAATGCTTGTCCTTGCCACGCCAGCTGTTGTCCACATTCCACACGATCTTGGCGGTACGAGCCTGCACGTCGACCTTGTCGAAACTCGGATCGTTGCTGGCGATAACCAGCTTGCCATTGCCGACTTTGTCGTCGTCGCTCGACCAGCTCATCTCGGCACCCGGGCCATAGGCCTTGCCGCTGAACTCGTACTTGGTATTGCGGTCGTACTGACGCTGCACCGAGAAATCGGGGAAACGACGGAAGTTATTCAATACATCGTAAACCTGACGCATGTCCTTGCCGACCACCAGTGTCCTTTCCACGTGGCCACTGCCAGGCATGATCACGCCCACCACGACGCCAACGACGGCGACAATGATCAGGGCAACAATAAATTCTAGAACACGCATCATTCCGGGGTTCTCCGAACATCTCTCTAGGCGGCACAAGGACGTCGCCGGGGACCTTGTCCGCCACGGTAAATCCCCAAGAAAGTGCGTCGTGGCGGGGGTCGGCCAGCGCCGAAGCCCTCGATGGTACTTGCTTGCGGGCGGGAACGCTATTGGGGCGTAGGCATAAAATGACCCGCATAACTGTGCTGCGTCGCGCCATTCGGGCACGCATGGTGAGGCTTGCCCCCGGTTCAGGGACGAGGGGCGAGTAGCGGGGGGTGCGAATGAACGAGACAGCAGATCTCCTAACGAGGGCATTCGTTTGGCGAGCTTTTCGAGCAGGCCGCAAAATGCTCAGGCCTGCGCACTCGCTGCTCGTGCCTCGCCCCTGCTAGACGATGCCCAGCTCGAGCGCCTTGAGCACGGCACGAGTGCGGTCGCGTACGCCCAGTTTGGAGAGAATGTTGGAAACGTGATTCTTCACGGTGCCTTCGGCGACCTTGAGCGAGTTGGCGATTTCCTTATTGCTGTACCCGCCCGAGAGCAGCCGCAGGATCTCGGTCTCGCGTTCGGTCAGCGGGTCGGGTTGCTCGAGGCTGGTGAACTGATTCTGCATGCGCCCTACCCCCGCCAACAGGCGCTGGGTCACCATCGGTGCTACCAGCGAACCGCCGGCGGCCACCGTGCGCACGGCCTCGACGAGTTGTTCGAGCGAGACATCCTTGAGCAGATAACCGCGTGCGCCGGCCTTGAGACCCTGCAACACCAATTGGTCGTCGTCGAAGGTGGTCAGGATGATGGTCGGCGGCAGCTCGTTGCGCGCGGACAGCGCCTGCAATACCTCCAGGCCACTCATATTGGGCATGCGCAGATCCAGCAGCACCACGTCCGGCTTGACGCGAGGAATATCTTGTACGGCCTGCGCACCGTCGGCACACTCGGCCACCACTCGGATATCCTCGGCCAAGTCGAGCAGGGAGCGAACGCCCTGGCGGACTAGGTTCTGGTCGTCAACGAGACAAACGGAAATCATCGCGAATCCTCGACACGTTAGTAGCCGCCCCCAAGCGGGCTACACAGAGACGATGTTGCAACCGTGTCGCATATTGTGACACGGCGCGGGGAGTCCGGGCGAACACCTGAGCGTACCGGCATGATGCTAAGGCATTGATAGCGCGGGCGGCTCGAACCGGGCCGGCGCGTGCGCCAGCGCGGATTCCTCGCCCAAGGGCAGACGGATGTTCAAGGCGAAACCGCGGGTAACCCCGGTCGCCTCCACCGTTACACTGCCACCGAATTCGGCCAACCGCTCGCGCATGCCCGACATGCCATTACCCGGTTGGTAGTGCGGCGCGCCGCGGCCGTCGTCGCGCGCATACAGGCCAAGCAAGTTGACGTCGGCATAGGCGAAGTTGAGCCATAGATTGCGCGCATCGGCATGCTTGGCGGCATTGGTGATGATCTCCTGCGCACAGCGCAGCAGCACCTGCGCCCGGCGCGGGTCTTCCACGCTGAACCGCGGTGGCGTTTCCAGATGTACCTTCAGGCCCGGCACGCCCTCGATCAGGCTGCCGAGGGCCTGGGTCAGGTCGATCGCATCATCCTGGCGTAGCTCGCTGACCGCCTCGCGCACATCCGAGAGCAGATGCTTGGCGGTGGCCTGAGCCTTGCGCACATGCTCGGAAGCTTCCGGATTGGTCAGATGGCTGGCCACTTCCAGATTAAGCGTTAGAGCGGTGAGATGATGACCGATCAGGTCGTGCAACTCGCGCGCGATGCGCATGCGCTCGGCAATGCGGGTCGATTCGGCCAACAATGCACGTGTGGCACGCAGTTCGGAATTGAGCCTGCGTTGCACTTCGCGCTCCTCCACCAACTGACTGGCGATGGCGGAGGTAAAAAAGGCCAACATGGACATCCCCATATAGACGCAGACCTGCAGCGTCGCACCGGTCCAGGTCCAGGTGGGGTAATAGGCAATGATCGGGATCAGCAGCAAGTGTTGGGCCAGCATCCAGACCAGCCCGGGGATGATAGGTAGCTGCCAAGGCAGCACCATCGCGATCACCGTCATCAACATGGCCGACAAGCCGCTCTGGCTGAACCAGCCCACCGCGATCGCCGACCCGGTCAGTAGGACCAGGCCGAGGATCTTGGTCAAACGAATGCCCGAATCGAGCCTGCTGGTCAGCAGCAGGTAATTGGCGCCGAATACCAGATAACTGATGACCCAGCCCAGGATGATCGGGCTTTTGCTCCATGAAGCGTTGACCAGGGCCAGGCCCCAGGTGCTTTGCAATAACGGCACGCCTACGCAGAGGTAGGTGAACAGGCCGATATAACGCAGGACGCGCTGATGATTGAAAGAATGCCAGGGCATGAGGGCATCATAGGCGCCGGAGCGCGTGGTGCAATGCGTGAGAAGTCATTGGCCTCGAACCCAGGAGGCCCTGCTGTCCGGCACTTTACAAACGTTTTACATGGTGCATCGTGATATGTGACGGCGTCGCCGCCATGTCATAATGCGCCCCATTATGCGGGCTGCCCAAGCAGACTCGTCCTGGTCCACCTTAAAGCATTGCGGAGCAACGAATGGCCCTAGCCATCCGCGACGTGCGCGAGCACGACCTGGATGCCGTACTGGCGCTCAACAACGCCGCCGGCCGCTCCATCCTCGCCCTGGACGCCGAGCGCTTGCGCTTCTTCTACGCATACGCCGATTATTTTCGCGTCGCCGAGATCGACGGACACCTGGCGGGCTTCCTGATCGCCATGCGCGAAGGACGCCCTTACCAGAGCCCGAACTATGTCTGGTTCGGTGAGCACTACCCCCAGTTCGTCTACATCGACCGCATCGTGATCGCCAATGCCTATCGCCGGCATGGCCTGGGTCGTATTTTTTACTGCGACGTCAACAGCTATGCCGAAGTGCGGGTGCCGCTGTTGACCTGCGAGGTCTTCCTGGAGCCGCGCGACGACGTGGTGGTGCTGTTCCATGGCACCTATGGCTTCCAGGAAGTCGGCCAGCAACGCATGGGGAGCGAAGGCCCGCAAGTCAGCCTGCTCGCCAAGGAGCTGCCGAGTTATGCTTACGTCCGCGAGACCTATCTGGAGCGCGGCGGCTTGC
This sequence comes from Dyella sp., assembly GCF_036568765.1. Lineage (GTDB taxonomy): Bacteria > Pseudomonadota > Gammaproteobacteria > Xanthomonadales > Rhodanobacteraceae > GSA-30. The sequence goes on from NZ_DATCRY010000026.1 coordinate 28,954, forward strand.
CCGACGTGCCCTGGCTCGCCGAACGTGAGCGTCCTCACTCCCCCGATTCCAATCAGCGCCGCCTCGCTGGAGAGCGGCGTACGTGACGGTAAGCATGGATCAAACCCTTTCAGACGCCTGCGACCTACGTTTCGGCCAGGTGGGCATCGCCTGCGTGCGCGTCAAGCGTGTCGACGCCGCCGCGCTGTGCGAAGAGCTGGAGCGCCGCGTGCGTTCGGCCCCGCAACTGTTTTCCCGTGCTGCGGTGGTGCTGGATCTCAGCCATCTGCTGAATCTGCCCGATGACGGTACGGTCGATGCGCTGCTCGAAGCCGTACGCAGCGCCGGCATGCTGCCGGTCGGCCTGGCCTATGGCACCAGCGAGACCGAGGCGCTATCCAAGCGCATGGGTCTGCCGCTGATCGCCAAGTTCCGCGCCGCCTATGAGCCTGCCGACGGTGGCAGCATCGCGCCGCCAGCCGCCACGGCCGCATCGGCGCCGGCGCGTACGAAAGCCGCACCCGCCCCTGCTCCGGAAGAGCCGGCCGCACCGGCGCTAGGCGCACAGCATCACGACGGCGCGGTACGTTCGGGCCAGCAGATCTACGCGCGCGACCGCGATCTGGTCGTGACCGGCGCGATCGCCAACGGTGCCGAAGTCATCGCCGATGGCAGCATCCACATCTACGGGGGCCTGCGCGGGCGCGCCATGGCCGGCGCGCAAGGCGACGAGAAGGCGCGCATCTTCATTTCGAACTTTCACGCGGAACTGGTGGCGATCGCGGGCCACTACCGCGTATTTGAACAGATCCCCAAGGACCTCGAAGGCCAGGCTGTGCAATGCTGGCTCGATGGTGAAAAATTGATGATCGCCCGGCTGTGACCGGCGATTCCCACCTGCCAAGCATTACCGGAGAAGAGCCCTTGAGCGCTGAGATTATCGTCGTCACGTCCGGCAAAGGCGGCGTCGGCAAGACCACCACCAGCGCCTCCCTCGCCACCGGCCTGGCCATGGCCGGAAAGAAAGTCGCGGTGATCGATTTTGACGTCGGCCTGCGCAACCTGGACCTGATCATGGGTTGCGAGCGTCGGGTCGTGTACGACTTCGTCAATGTCGTGCAGGGGGAAGCCACGCTCAAGCAAGCCCTCATCAAGGACAAGCGCCATGAGAACCTTTACGTACTGGCGGCCAGCCAGACGCGCGACAAGGATGCACTGACCCAGGAAGGTGTCGAGAAGGTGCTCAACGAGTTGTCCGAGGAAGGCTTCGATTACGTTGTCTGCGATTCGCCCGCGGGCATCGAGAAGGGCGCGCACCTGGCCATGTACTTCGCCGACAACGCGGTGGTCGTGGTCAACCCCGAGGTCTCCTCGGTGCGCGACTCGGACCGCATCCTCGGCCTGCTGGCGAGCAAGACCCGCCGCGCCGAGCGCGGCGATGGCGCAATCAAGCAGCAGTTGCTGCTGACTCGTTATAACCCTGAACGCGTCGCCAAGGGCGAAATGCTCAGCGTCAAGGACGTGGAGGAAATCCTTGGACTCGGCGTCATCGGCGTGATTCCCGAATCGGAAAATGTACTGGCGGCTTCCAATTCCGGCGTACCGGTGATCCTGAACAACGATTCGTTCGCAGGCCAGGCCTATAGCGACACCGTCGCGCGCGTACTCGGCGAAGAACGGCCGCTGCGCTTCATCGAAGTGCAGAAGAAGGGCTTTCTCCAGCGCGTTTTCGGAGGTTGATCGCGATGGGTATTCTGGATTTTCTCAAGCGCAAACCCGAACCCACGGCCACCGTGGCCAAGGAGCGCCTGCGCATCATCGTGGCGCAGGAGCGTTCCACCCGAGGTGGCCCGGATTACCTGCCGCTGCTGCGCAACGAGCTGTTGGAAGTGATCAAGAAATATGTCCACGTGGACCTGGAAGCCATCACCATCAATGTGGAGCGCGACAGCGGCCATGAGGTGCTGGAGCTGTCCGTGGCCCTGCCCGAGGCAAAGGCCGAGCCGAAGCCGGCCGGCTGATCCGGCCGGCTTTTGTCCACGAGACCGGACATGAACGCCCCGGGCGATCGGACACTAGTCGACGTCTTGCGCTTGGGCGAGTTGGGTTTTGCTCCGGCGGCAACACTACTCGCGCGCTACGGCCTTGGGCTCGAACCGGTCGCCGACGGCGAACCGATTCCCGGCAGCTTCTGGGGCGACGACGAGGCAGGCATCATCGGACATACCGTTTATGCGCGTGCCGATACGCCTGTACATTCGCTGCTGCACGAAGCCGGGCATCTGCTGGTGCTGCCAGCGGAGAAGCGTGCTCAGGTACATACCGACGCGACCGATTCGATCGACGAGGAGGACGCTACCTGTTACCTGCAAATCGTACTGGGCGATGCGCTCCCCGGCGTGGGCAGCGCGCGGATCATGGCCGACATGGACGCCTGGGGCTATTCGTTCCGGCTCGGCTCCGCACGCGCCTGGTTCGAGGAGGATGCGGAAAATGCGCGTGCCTGGCTGATCGACCGGGGATTGCTGCACGCCGATGGACAATTAGCGAATCCCCCTGTCTTATAGGAACGGCTTCAGCTGCGAATAGCCGTAACGTACCCGCGCACCGCGGCTGAACCGGACCTGCAAAAGCGAGACATCTCGAAAACGCCCCGGACAGCTTCGCAAAGCGCACCGCCCGTGCCACGATTAGCCGGCTGATTCGCCTCAGGGTCTCTTGTGCTCAAACGTCTGCGCTCCTCTACCCGCGTCAATGACAAGCGCCGCCGCGTCGCGCAAAGCTTGATGCGCATGCTCTTCGGCAAACCTGTCACGCTGAGCCAGGAGCCGCTGCCGGAGCAAGGCATTTACCGGATCCTGATCTGCCACTACAGCCACACGCTGGGCAATGCCCTGCTGCTCACGCCACTGATCCAGGAATTGGAGACGATCTATCCTGGCGCAACCATCGATATCGTTACACGCAGCCAGATCGCCGAAGCGATCTACGGGCGCTATTTCAATGTCGACCGCCTCTACAAGCTCCCCTCGCACAGCGCGCGCCACCCGCGTACGTTGCTGAGGCAGTGGCGCGCGATCCGCAAGAACCAATACGACCTGGTGATCGATCCCGACCCGCAATCGCAGACCGGGCGCCTGCTGCTGTTGCGGGCCAACGCCACCTACAAGCTGGGCTTCGACAGCCCGAAGAAAAGCGGCAATGTCACCCATGCAGTACCGGTGACCGATGCGCCGACCAGCAAGGGTAAGCGTCCGGTGTTCCTGCTGCGCGCCGCGCTCGGCCGGCCATGGGATATGCCCTACCCGTTCGCCGATATCCGACTCAGCGATGCCGAACGCGCCGATGGCCGCGCGGCCTTGCAACGCGTCCTGGGCGCCAGCGGCAAAGGCAAGCGCATTCTCGGCGTGTTCGCCAATGCCACGGGGCCGAAGCTGTTGCGCAAAGAATGGTGGTTGCCGTTCCTGGATGCCTTCGAAGCGGCCGCACCGGACTATCAATGTGTGGAAATTATCCCCGCCTTCGGCCGTTCGTTGCTGGACTCGCGCTATCCGGCATATTTTTCCAACGATCTGCGCAAGCTGGCGAGCGTCCTGGCCGCATTGGACGCCTATACCAGCGCCGACTGCGGCATCATGCATCTGTCTTGCGCGGCACGCACGCCGACCCTCGGCATCTTCAATACCACCAATGCCGAGGAATGGGGACCGTACGGCGGACTTAACCAAATCGTGCATGCCTATGACATGCAGCCCGCCGATGTGGGGCGCAAGCTGGCGGCAATGCTCGGCGCGCCATCCAGCGTCCCTTAAACCGCGCTCAGTCTGCTAGCATCCGGCCAACGGAGATGGCATGCCTCCTGCTTCGTTTCGAAGCAAACCGCCCAGTAGGGTTGATGATGCCTGCACGACCGGACGTTCCGGAAGCGCAGGTGCCTGCCTGTTTCCATGGAAGTCCTTTGAAGACCTCGCCAGGAGACGATGTTCGTGAACTTGAGCGGTTTTATAGCAGTAGGTATCGGCGGCATCCTCGGCTGCTGGCTGCGGTGGGCGCTGGCCGTGCTGTTCAACCCGATCTTTCCCACGCTACCGCTAGGCACCCTCGCGGCCAACCTCGTGGGCGGTCTGCTGATGGGTTGCGTGCTGGGCATCTTCGATCACTATCAGACCTTGCCCTTGGCCTGGCGACTGTTCGCCGCCACCGGCTTTCTTGGCGGACTCACCACCTTCTCGACCTTCTCGGCCGAATCCACCTCACTGCTGCTGCGCCAGCAATACCTGTGGTTCGCCGGCCATGTAGCTCTGCACTTGATCGGCTCGATTACCCTGACCATCGCGGGCCTGGCCTTGGTGCGCGCCATCGTGCGCGCCTGAAGGCATCCACGCGGTCTTTGCTTTTCGCCCGGTAGAGTTCGTCGAGCTGAAGTTTTCGCACGCTTTCCCATTCGAATGAGGCAAGCATGAGCAAAGATTCACTCAAGCAACGCGCTGGCGCTCTGCTTGAAATGGCCGGGATCCTCATCGATGGTCCGGCACCGACCGATCTGCAGGTTCACGACGACCGGTTGTATGCGCGTGTGTTTGCGCACGGTTCGCTCGGCCTGGGCGAGGCCTATATGGACGGCTGGTGGGACGCACAGGATCTGGCAGGCATGTTCACCCGCCTGCTGTCCGCGCACCTGGACGAAGAGCTGCGTACGCTCGACACCTTGCTGCTGCACTTGAAGGCGCGCTTCGTCAATTTGCAGCGCGGCGAGCATGCCTACGAAGTAGGCAAAGTACATTACGACCTGGGCAACGACTTGTTCCACGCCATGCTCGGCAAGCGACTGGTCTATTCCTGCGGCTACTGGGCCGAGGCAGATAATCTCGACGACGCACAGGTCGCAAAACTCGATCTGATCTGCCGGAAACTGCGTCTCAGCCCTGGCCAGCGCGTGCTGGATATTGGCTGCGGATGGGGCGAAGCCCTGAAATACGCCGCCGAAAAGTACGGCATCGAGGGCGTCGGCGTCACCATTTCGCAAGAGCAGGCCGAATTTGCACGCGCGCTGTGCAGGGGCCTGCCGATCGAGATCCGTCTGCAGGATTACCGCGAACTGGACGAAACCTTCGACGCGGTATTTTCGATCGGCATGTTCGAGCACGTCGGCGCACTGAACTACCGCACCTATTTCGAAGTGGCGCGGCGCGTACTGAAGGACGACGGCCTGTTTTTACTGCACTCGATCGGCAGCAATGGCTCGCCATCGCGCCCGGACCCTTGGATCGAGAAGTATATTTTCCCCAATTCGATGATCCCGGCGTCGAGCCAGGTGACCGAGGCTCTGCAGACCTTGTTCGTGGTCGAGGACTGGCACAATTTCGGTGCCGACTACGACCGAACGCTCACCGCCTGGCGTGAGAACTTCGATCGCGCCTGGCCGCAGCTGGCCGAAAACTACGACGCACGCTTCCGCCGCATGTGGCTTTTCTATCTCGGCGTATCGGCGGCGGTGTTCCGCAGCCGGCGCGACCAGCTATGGCAATTGACGCTCAGCCCGAACGGCGTGCCGGGCGGCTACCGGGTGCCCCGTTGACCGTACTTGCCGACCCAGCATCGGATGTCGTCGTCACGGACATCCCTGCACGCCTGGATCGGCTGCACTGGGGGCGCTTCCACACGCTGGTGGTTGTCGCGCTGGGCATAACCTGGATCCTCGACGGGTTGGAGGTCACCGTCACCGGCGCGATCGCCGGCGCGCTCAAATCCAGCCCGGTGCTGCACTTGACCGATGAGCAAGTTGGCCTCGCCGCAAGTTGTTATCTGATCGGCGCGGTTTCCGGTGCGTTCGGGTTCGGTTGGCTGACCGACAAGCTGGGGCGCAAGCGGCTGTTCAATATCACGCTGGGCCTGTATCTCACCGCCACCGCGCTGACCGCGTTCAGCACACACTTCTGGGTCTTTGCGCTGTTTCGCGCGCTCACCGGTGCCGGTATCGGTGGCGAATACGCCGCCATCAATTCGGCCATCCAGGAGCTGATTCCTGCGCGCTACCGCGGCCATACCGATCTGGTCATCAATGGCAGTTTCTGGGTCGGCGCGGCGCTCGGCGCGCTCGGCGCAGTGGTGCTGCTGGACTCGCACTGGCTGTCGGCGGAACTGGGATGGCGATTGTCGTTCGGATTGGGGGCCGCGCTTGGACTGGTCATTCTCTTTCTGCGGCGGTTCCTGCCTGAAAGTCCGCGCTGGCTGATGCTGCATGGACGGCTGGCGGAGGCCGAAAGCATCATGAAGCAGATCGAGGAGCGCCTGGACGTCACGCCTCCGACGCAGCCTCTGCCCAAGCTCCGCCTCCGCCCGCGCGAGTTGCGCATGGCAGATGTCGCACGCACGCTGTTCCGCGATTATCCGCAGCGCACCGCGGTCACGCTGGTGTTGATGGCTTGCCAGGCATTTTTCTACAACGCGATCTTCTTCACCTATGCACTGGTGCTCGGCCGCTTCTATGGCATCGCCGACGATCGCATGGGGTGGTTCCTGCTGCCGTTCGCGGCGGGCAACTTTCTCGGGCCGTTGTTCCTCGGCCGCTGGTTCGACAGCCTGGGGCGGCGGCCGATGATTGCCCTGACCTATGCCATGTCCGGGCTGCTGCTGGCTGTGACCGCATGGTTGTTCGGGGAAGGCGTGCTGACCGCGCAGACCCAGACGCTCGCCTGGAGCGTCGTATTCTTCTTCGCCTCCGCAGCGGCCAGTTCGGCTTACCTGACCGCCAGCGAGAACTTCCCGCTGGAATTGCGCGCCCTGGCCATTGCGTTGTTTTACGCCCTGGGCACGGCCATCGGCGGTGTCATCGGTCCGTGGCTTTTCGGTGTGCTGATCGGCAGCGGCCAGCGCGGCGCGATCGTTGGCGGCTACCTGGGCGGCGCGGCGCTGATGCTGGTGGCTGCCGTAGTCGCATGGCGCTGGGGTGTTGCTGCCGAGCGACGCGCCCTGGAAGACATAGCCGCGCCACTATCGCTGGAGAACGTGGAGAGTGAGGCACGAAGGTGACCGCGATATAGTGGACCGATCGTTCAACGCCTAGGGGAACTCGATGAAGCGCTTCGTCCTCGCCATAGCCGCCTTGCTGGGCGCCTGTTTCTGCCTGGGCACACAGGCGGCCGACCTCAAGCCCGCCACCGCCGGTTACTTCGATCAGACCGGCCACGACGACGTGCTGGCAGGCGGCGTGAAGATGATCCAGATCGATACGCCCAAGGGTAAATTCCGAGTCTGGACCAAGCGGGTGGGCAATAACCCCAAGCTGAAAGTGTTGCTGCTGCATGGCGGCCCAGGCGCAACGCATGAATATTTCGAGGCCTTCGATAGCTATTTCCCCGGCGCGGGCATCGAGTATTACTACTACGACCAGCTCGGTTCGGCCTATAGCGACCAACCCAAGGACGACGATCTATGGACGACCGATCGTTTCGTCGAGGAAGTCGAACAAGTGCGCCAGGCCCTGCACCTGGATCGCGACAACTTCTGCCTGCTCGGCCATTCCTGGGGCGGCATTCTCGCGATGGAGTACGCGCTCAAGTACCAGCAGCATCTCAAGTGCCTGGTGATCTCCAACATGGTCGATTCGATTCCCGAGTACAACGAGTACGCGCACCGGGTGCTGATGCCCAAGATGGATCAGGCCAAGCTTGCCGAAGTGCAGAAATTCGAGGCAGCGCACAAGACCGACGATCCGCGCTACATGGAGATCCTGATCCCCATGCACTATGAGCAGCATCTGCTGCGCATGCCGCAGGCGCAATGGCCCGATCCGGTCAACCGCGCTTTCGCGCATATCAACGAGCACCTGTATCAATTGATGCAGGGCCCGAGCGAACTGGGCGCCAGCGGCCGACTGGTCGAATGGGATCGCAGCAAAGACCTGCACAAGATCACCGTGCCGACCCTCGTCATCGCCGGGACCTACGATACGATGAATCCGGCGTACATGAAGGAAATGTCGCAGCGCCTGCCGAAGGGGCACTACCTGCTGTGTCCCAAAGGCAGCCACATGTCGATGTACGACGACCAGAAAACCTATTTCGATGGCCTGATCGCGTTCCTCAAAGACGTCGAACAACACGATTGACGGATATTTTCGGTGCCACGCCTTTTTCGCTTTGTCGCTGTCCTCCTGCTCTCGCTGACGCTTGCCGCGCCAGCGTGTGCCAAACCGCTGCTTTGGGCCGTCCGGCAGGGCAATACGACGATCTACCTCTTCGGTACGGTGCACTTGCTGCCATCGGATACCGACTGGATGTCAGACAAGCTCAGCGCCGCGCTCGATCGTAGCCAGCGCTTGAGCATCGAACTGATCGACGACGATCCGGCCACCGTCATACCGCTGGTGCGCAAGTACGGTCGCGACCCAGCGCATCCGCTGTCGAGCAAGCTGCGCGCTTCCGATCGAGCGAAGTTGAAGCTTGCAGTGGCCACAGCCAACTTGCCCGGCGGCGAGGAGGCACTCGAACCCATGCGTCCGTGGCTGGCCGCGCTGACTCTCACCGTCGCGCCGCTGGTGCAGGCCGGCATGGACCCGAACCAGGGCGTGGACAAGCAGTTGAAAGCGCGCATGATTGCGGCGGGTAAGCCGGTCGATGGGCTGGAAACCGCGGAACAGCAATTACGCATTCTGGCCGACATGCCCGAACCTCTCCAATTGGACATGTTGCGTGAGACCTTCCATGACGTGGAGGAGGGCCCGAAGAAACTGCTCGAACTGGTCGATGCATGGAAGAACGGTAATACCCAGGCCATTGCCCGGATTGAAAGCGTCGAACTGCAAAAGACCAGCCCCGAGCTCTACAAGAGCCTGATCGTCGATCGCAACAAGGCTTGGGCACGCACCATCGCCGAACGCCTGCGCAACTCGACGGGCGGCACCAGTTTCATAGCGGTCGGCGCCGGCCACCTGGCCGGGCCCGACAGTGTGCAGAGGCAACTGGAGGCGATGGGATTCAAAGTCGCAGTGGAGTAAGTGCGTGAGGTCGGCCGTGGGGACCGCTCGTTTGCGCTCGCCATGAGGCGTCAAGAAGAAAAGCACGAGGCAGCTCCACATAGCGGTTTACAGCCGCGCAGCGGCCGTCCTGACTCATCGCCTGAGACCCGGGGCAGCCAAAATGCTCCGCTTCTGGCACCATCCGCAGGCTGCGCCGCCTCGAGGCGCCCCCTGCAAATCGACGCAACCCCATGAATCTGCAAGCCAATTACGAACAGATCCCGCTCAAGGAATACGCCGAGCGCGCCTACCTCGATTATTCGATGTACGTGGTGCTGGATCGCGCCCTGCCCTTCGTGGGCGACGGCCTGAAGCCGGTCCAGCGGCGCATCATTTACGCCATGAGCGAGCTGGGCCTGGCCTCGACGGCCAAGCCGAAGAAATCCGCGCGTACCGTCGGTGACGTCATCGGTAAGTTCCATCCGCATGGCGACAGCGCCTGCTACGAAGCAATGGTGCTGATGGCACAGTCGTTCTCGTACCGCTATCCGCTGATCGACGGCCAGGGCAACTTCGGCTCGCCGGACGATCCGAAGAGCTTCGCGGCGATGCGTTACACCGAGTCGAAACTCAATCCGATCGCCGAAGTGCTGCTCGGGGAACTCGGTCAAGGCACGGTGGACTGGACACCGAACTTCGACGGCACGCTGGAAGAACCCAGCTGGCTGCCTTCGCGCCTGCCGCACGTGCTGCTCAACGGTTCGATGGGCATCGCGGTAGGCATGGCCACCGATATCCCGCCGCACAACCTGCGCGAAATCACTAGCGCCTGCATCCGCCTGCTGGACGATCCGGATGCCTCCATCGCCGACCTGTGCGAGTACGTGCGCGGCCCGGACTACCCGACCGAAGCGGAAATCATCACGCCGCGCAACGAACTGCTCGCGATGTACACCTCCGGCACCGGCTCGGTGCGCGCACGCGCGGTATATACCCGTGAGGACGGCAACATCGTCATCACCGCGCTGCCGCACCAGGTCAGCCCGTCGAAGATACTCGAGCAGATTGCCGCGCAGATGCGCAACAAGAAACTGCCGATGATCGAGGACCTGCGCGACGAATCGGATCATGAAAATCCGATTCGCCTGGTCATCGTGCCGCGCTCCAATCGCGTCGACGCCGACGAGATGATGCAGCACCTGTTCGCCACCACGGATCTGGAAAAGAGTTTCCGCGTCAATCTCAACATGATCGGCCTGGACGGCCGGCCGCAGGTGAAGGATCTCAAGCGCATCCTGACCGAGTGGCTGAGCTTCCGAACCGATACGGTCACGCGTCGCCTCACCCATCGCCTGGGCAAGGTCGAGCGTCGCCTGCACTTGCTGGAAGGCTTGCGCATTGCTTATCTCAATCTGGACGAAGTAATTCGCATCGTTCGCACCGAAGACGAACCGAAGCCGGTGCTGATGGCGCGCTTCAAGCTGTCCGAAGAGCAGACCGATTACATCCTCGAGACCCGACTGCGCCAGTTGGCGCGCCTGGAAGAGATGAAGATCAATGCCGAACGCGATCAGTTGGAAGAAGAGCGCGCCCGCATCAACGTGCTGCTGAAGTCGCCGGCCAAGCTCAAGGGCTTGATCAAGGAAGAACTGCGTGCCGACATGACCAAGTACGGCGACGATCGCCGCTCGCCGCTGGTGGTGCGCGAAGCCGCGCAGGCCCTGGACGAGAGCGCCCTGGTCGCTAGCGAACCGGTAACCGTGGTGCTCAGCGAAAAGGGCTGGATCCGCGCCGCCAAGGGCCACGATGTGGATGCCGACGGCTTGTCCTATCGCGAGGGCGATAGCCTGAAGGCGGCGGTGAGAGCGCGCAGTACACAACAGGTCGCAGTGATCGACTCCACCGGTCGCAGTTATTCGACGCCGGCGCATACCCTGCCCTCCGCACGCGGCAATGGCGAACCGTTGACCGGCCGCTTTACGCCGCCCTCCGGGGCGAGCTTCGATGCGCTGATCGCTGGTGATAACGATACCCGCCTGGTGCTTGCGACCGATTTCGGCTATGGATTCGTCACCCGCTTCGAAGCACTCACCGGACGCAACAAGGCAGGCAAACAGATCATCACCCTGGGCGACGGCGCGCGGGTGTTGCAGCCGCAAGTCAGTGCCGATCCCGCACGGGACCGCATTGTGGTCGTCACCACCGAGGGCCACCTGCTGATGTTCTCGGTGGCCGAGCTACCCGAACTGGACAAGGGCAAGGGCAACAAGCTGATCGAGATTCCCAAGGCCAAGCTCGGCTCGGGCGAAGAACGCGTGGCTGGCGTCGCCGTAGTCGCCGAAGGCAAGGGCGAGGTGACGCTGTACGCCGGCCAACGCAAGTTGACTTTGCGTTGGTCCGACCTGGTCGAGTTCGGCGGCAACCGCGCCACCCGCGGGGGTGTGCTGCCTCGCGGCCTGCGCCGCGTCGAGCGGATCGAGACCACTGCGTGAAACTGAACGGCGCGCCGCTGGAACTCCCGCGGCGCGCCGGCAGTCCAAGCGTCGTTGTGCACCTGCGCCCGTATCGGCGCGTTACCCGCACTATCCTCCAGCGCCTTGGATACCCATGAAACAGCTCTCGATCGCCCTCGCCCTGGCCTTACTGACTGCCGGCATCCACGCGCAATCGGCTACCCCACCGCTGAACCTCAAGCTGCCCAATGACATGCCACCGAGCATGGCGCCGGCCTCGAGCAGCACGGCCGCCAAGCCCGCTACCGACAAAAGCGTAGCCGCCAACGGCAATGCCCCCAGTAACAGCAGCAACAACAGCACCAGGCCGAAGGACGCCCCCGGCGTTTACTACGGCGATACCAGCGGTCGCACCTATCACGACGATGAAGAGCGTGTCAGCGCCGCCCGCCAGGACTGTGACGACGCGACCTACAACGACACCCAGGTCCATGGCAGCGTCGGCATGGGCGTGGTCAGCGGTAACCATTTCGGCGGCAACTATCAGACCGGCGCCGTCAGCTTCAGCAAGCGCACCGGAAGCTGCGATCACCCGACGGGCGGGATCAGTGTGGATATCGGTGTGGGGCAATTTCACGGGCACTGAGGTACGGGTGAGGTGAACCCATCTCCCCTCTGCAGGCAAAACACTTAGCCCTACAGCCCTCCTCCCCTCGCCCGGGAAAGCCTTCGGAAAGAGTCTCCCCTCACACTGTGCAGCCATCCAAGCCGACTCCGCTGCCCATGTTCCCTGCCGCTGTCACACAAGCCGTACGCCCCAAGGCGGCTCGCGCATGATCGAGAATGTCGAATTCCGCTTCGAGGGCGGCCGCAGCGGCGTCATGCTGATCCATGGCCTGACCGGTACCCCGGCGGAAATGCGGCTGGTCGGCAAAGGCTTGAGCCGGGCCGGGTTTTCGGTCTATGGCATGCAGCTGGCCGGTCATTGCGGCGATGTCGATGACCTGCTCAAGACCGGCTGGAAAGACTGGTATGCCAGTGTCGAAGCTGCCGCCGAGAACTTCCGCCAGGAAGTCGATCACCTGTTCGTGGCCGGCCTGTCGATGGGAGCGGTACTGGCGCTGAAGTTGGCTGCCGAACGCCCGGACTGGGTCAAAGGCGTGGGCGTCTATGGCGCCACCTTCCGTTACGACGGCTGGGCAACGCCCTGGTACAACCGTCTGGCGTTCATGCTGCCATTGATCGGCAAGCTGGGTATCGGCAAGCACCGCATGGTGCATGAGAACGAGCCCTATGGCATCCGCGACGAACGGCTGCGCGCGCAGATCGCCGGACTTATGCTTGGTGGCGACAGTGCGGCCGCAGGGTTGCCAGGCAATCCTTGGCCCTCGCTTGCCGAGATGTACAACATGGCCAAGGTCGTGCGCCGCGACCTGCCGCGTGTGCATGCACCTTGCCTGATTGCCCACGCGGTCGAGGACGACATTGCCAGCTTGTCCAATGCCCGGCTGGTGGAGCAAGGTGTATCCGGTCCGGTTGAAATGCTGCTGCTGAAAGACAGCTACCACATGATCACCGTCGATCGCGAACGTCGGCTGCTCACCGAACGCTCGGCGGAGTTCTTCGGCAACATCGCCGATACGTACAAACCCGCCGCGCGCGCGGCTGCCTGAGATTCGCCGTGACTCCGCTGGTCGTCGTTCTCTGGCTGCTCAACGTCGCTCTCGATACCGTCGGCCAACTCGCCTTCAAGGCAGCCGCCAGTGACCCGGAAGCAGGCGATGGCATCGCGCGCTGGCGCTACATGGCATCGCGCCCATGGCTGTGGGTCGGCATCTTTTCCTATGTGGCCGAATTCCTGGTCTGGATCGCCTTTCTCTCGCTGGTCGACCTTTCCGAAGGCGTGCTGCTCGGCTCGATCAATATCGTGGTGATCATGATTGCCGGGCGCATTCTGTTTCGCGAGAAGCTCACCCCGCTTCGTGTCACTGGCATCATGCTGGTCACGCTCGGTGTGGCTATCGTCGGATTCGCTGGAGGCTGACCGCATGAAGCGCTTCTACCTGATCGGCTTCACGGTACTGGTGCTGTTCGACACCATCGTGCAGCTGAGTTTCAAGTATGCGGGTAATCACGCCTTCCCGCCGGAGGCGAACTGGGCCTGGATCGTGCGCGTATTCGGCCATCCCTGGATCTATCTCGCGGTGATCGGCTATGTCGGCAACTTCTTTACCTGGATGACGCTGCTCAAGCATGCGCCGATCGGGCCGGCTTTCGCCGTTACCCATCTTGAAGTGGTCAGCGTCATGTTTTTCTCTGCCTGGTTGTTCAACGAGGGATTGACCTGGCCCCGCCTGCTCGGTGCGGCGGTGATCGTAGCCGGCATCATTTGCCTGGCCTTCGCCGAAACCGGTGCCCATCCGGAAAGCGATGCTCCCACCGAAGCCAAAGGTGCGCTGGGCGTAGCTGCCGGCGATTAAACCCATGCGTGAACTGCCGCCGACCGCAGGACTCCCGCTCAAACTCTTGGACCTTCGTCCCGGCGGCGCCGATTTTGCCGCCGCCGCCACCGCGTGGCTGCAGACGCCGCCGTTGCAATTGGAGTGCTCGGGCACCGCGGCCATGGTGGTGGCGTTAAACGCCATGCGCAAACTCAAACCCAGCCGACGCGAGGTGGTGGTGCCGGCATGGACGTGTCCGTTGGTTGCGCTGGCGATCCATCGTGCCGGATTGATTCCGCGTCTGTGCGATCTGGCCCCGGATCACTACGACATGGATCGGCAGGAACTGGAAGGTCTCTGCGGCGAAAACACGCTGGCGATCGTACCGACACACCTGGGTGGCCGACTGGCGGACGTGCATGTGGCCGGAGCCATCGCGCAGCGCGTGGGTGCCTTCGTGCTGGAAGATGCAGCACAAGCCACCGGCGCGCGGCAGGATGGGCAAAGCGTCGGCCTGCTCGGCGACGCGGGCTTCTTCAGCCTGGCCGTCGGCAAGGGACTGACGCTATATGAAGGTGGCTTGCTGACTGCGCGCGATCCAGCCTTGCGCGCCGCCTTTGCCGAAAGCCATCGCGAACTGATCGCCTGCGACCCGCGCATGGATCGACAGCGTGCGTTGGAGCTGATGGGCTACGCGATAGCGTATCGCCCCGCGTTGCTGCCGCTGGTCTACGGCCATCCATTACGCAAGGCGCTGGCGGCCAACGATCCCGTGACCGCGGTAGGCGACGATTTCGGTCCCGACATTCCGCTGCACACGGTCAGCCGTTGGCGGCAAGCTGTTGGCGTTCGTGCGCTGCCGCGGCTGTCGGGCTTTGTTGCCGCCACTCGCCAACAAGCCTTGCAACGCGTGAAGATGTTGCGGCAAATTCCAGGCATCGTTGTCTTCGACGACTTGCCTGGCGACGAAGGTATCTGGCCGTTTCTGCTATTGCTCTTGCCCGATCGAGCTCAGCGTGACGCAGCGCTGGATGAACTATGGACGGCTGGACTCGGTGTCAGTCGCCTGTTTATTAATGCGTTGCCCGACTACGGCTACCTCAATGGCATCGTGCCGCCGGCCGATTTGCCGCATGCGCGCGATTTCGCAGCACGCTCGCTCACTATCGGTAATAGCCTTTGGTCGCGCGACGAGGAGTTTGCGCATATCTGCGCGATGCTGGAACGGGTTGTTCGGGATTATCGATCCTCACGCCATAGCCCCTAACGGCTTCCAACATCACCCTGCGGGCGAGACCAGATGGCCTATTGACCATGTCCGTTGTGAGTTGGCGGCCAAAACTCAGCTGGACTGTGAATAACAAAATAGCCAGGTTGATTTTCTTCCGTCGCAAAGGTTGTCATGAGGCAGTTTTGTGTCTTATTCCATCTCATCGCACTCAGGCCAGGCAAATACTTTTCCACCGAAAGGACGTGTGTTCCGAGAACTTCACCTTCCTCCAGATCCACTACGGTAACACCCAATGGATCGCTGCCTCGCGGGTTTTGACAGAGACAAAAAAGAAGCCGACCTTCCTCGTCAATACTTAATTCCACGCACATTCCCTTGAATGGAGGGAGTTCGCGACGCTTTGCTTTGGATACCATATCGAACGTGTTGATAGTCGTGCATATGACATCGTCGATATTAGACACTAATGCCACGTGCAGCTCACCTGCGGCGTCATCCACGGCGAGGCCACCAGGGCTCCCCGATCCTGCCCATTCGATCGGTTCAACGAATTGCGCGGATACGCCGTCGTAGCGAAAAACTTTGCTATCGACATCATTGGCAAAATAGGCCATGCCATCCTGGCTCACTACGGGGCGAACGCCTCTTTCTCCCCGGCCATTTGGAGATTCGAATGTCTTTACAAAACGCTTACTCTCAGCATCAATAACAAAGTACGTTGTGCCGACGGCAAGGTTGTTGTTCATCAAGGCAGAAAAATAGATCTGTCTCGTCTTTATGTTGTAAGTGGCACTACCAAACGCCGAGCCGTTTATGAGCTGCTCTGGCAGCTCGATCTCGACTTCGTCACCAAAGCCTTGCCCCATAACAGGCGCATAGGTGATATGCGCCTTGTAATTTTCCGACAGATTGCTCGGGTAAGAACCAGTGAACACATAGACCTCAAAGGGGGAGCAACACAGCACGCCTATTTCTCGATTTTCTTCGTAGCCTTTTCGAATGAGCGGTTTGAGTGATGCAGAGGCGAACCTGACATCAACTATTGCAATGTCGGTAGATGGCTGCGCCGAATACCGGCCACCACCAGCGACATAAAACGCACTTTGAACATCGGATGACGAAAAGTTCGCAAGCGCAGGCGAATAGAACTGCGGCGGCAGGTCAAATGGGCCTAAGATTTTCGCCATGAGCGCCTCAAGTAAGGTTTAGATGCTGAAATGCTTGTCTTTGTGACAAGCGAGCTTGAGCGTCGATTTCAGCGCGTTTGTTTAAGTATTCGACGCAGCATCCGCCGGAATACGCTTCATATATTTGGCTTCAACCCGGCAACAAGCGCTCGAACCGCACGGTACCGGCAACCACACCATAATTCGCGTTCATCGTTGGCTCCTCGATTTATGGGATGGCCGTGCCGCGTCGTCCTCGGCCTCAAGCGCCGCTTGCAGCGCATCGAGTCGACCGCCCCAGAAGCGTTCGTAGTGCCGTATCCATTCCATGCCGGCATGCATCGGCGCAGCATCCAACCTGCAGGTGTGCGTGCGCCCCGGCACGCTGCGGGCGATCAATCCGGCACGCTCGAGCATCCTGATGTGTTTCGATTTCGATGCCGCAGCCAGGGACATCACATACGGGCAGCCAGCTCGCCGGCAGTGGCCGGCCCGTCCGCAAGGGTTTGCAGCATGGCGCGACGGGTCGGATCGGCCAGCGCAGTGAAAAGCACATCGAGCGGCGGAGCATATTCAACCATATGGTCAAGCAATTTCCAAATCAGACGCAGCTGGCGTCGATAGCGGCAAGCAGTCGACTATTCAGGGCTCGCTGCTGGGCCTGCCAGGCATCCAGCTCGCTTTGCGGCACCGGCGCCTGCCCGTCCATGCCGCTGAGCAGACGCTTCCACCAGGTGCTATAGCGATAGGCAGAAACCTCGCCGTTGATGTCGCTGGCGATGATATGGCCACGCAGGGCGTCGATAATGGCCATGGCATGCCGTTCCTCGATACGCCCTTGGTCCCAGTTGGTGCGTGCGGTCGACACGCTGAAAGCGTCCTTGTCGATCGACAGATACGTCGCTTGAGGCGCTTCGCCGAGCATGGCGACGAACGCTGCGGTGAGCGCATCGGGGTCGGCATACCGCCGAAACGCACTCGACAGACCCAAGCGCGCCGCCCAGTCCACGTCCACATCCATGCACCAATAGGTGAGCTTGCCGGCAAGGAGCGGCCGCAGATAATTTTCCCAGGCGTGCCCCGCACCAATATCGCCGGAGGTGATGCCCACCACATGCACGTGATCGACGTAGGGCAGCATCGCGACCTTGCGCACCCATGACCCGCAATGAATGCCCCAGGGAAAGCGCATATTGTCGGGATGATTGTCGAACACGACCAGTTGGAACGGTCCCTTGGCGCGTTGGCGCTCCACCAGTGGCCATGTCAGATGATGATAGTCGCCCGAGCCCATCAGCACCGTGCCGTAATGTGCCGGCATGCTCTCATCCAGGCGCCGCCGAAGACGACGGAAGGTGGACAGCGTGCAACCGAAACGGATGGCCTCCTGCCAATCGCCCAAGGCAATCGTGGTCGAGCCCGGCAGGTGACCGACCGAGCCATCGAAATCCAGAATTAATGGCTCGCGCCTCAATAGATCATGT
>NZ_DATCRY010000027.1:0-46085 GCF_036568765.1 Dyella sp.
GGCTTGCGAGCTTGGCGGCGCGGCATCCTTCGGTTAGCTTGCGCGCATGAACCGTACCGCCGCTCCTCTCGACTCCCGCCAGCACCTGGCTGATCTATTCGCACGCGGGGCCGTGGCCGACGCGGCCGTCGCCGCCGAGGAATTGCGCCGACAGTTTCCGGACGATGCCGAGTACGCGCGCCTGCATGGCCTGGCCTTGTTCCAGCTGGGCCGCAAGGACGACGCGCTGGCCGCGCTCAAGCATGCCATCGAACTGAAGCCAGACCACATCGATGCATGCTGCAATCTTGCCACCGTGATGCAGGAAAGCGATCAGGTCAATGCAGCGATCGAACTACTGCGCGGCACGCTGAAAAAATCGCCGGGCCATCCCGCCGTGCTGCTGACCCTCGGCAACGCACTGATGGCCGCCGCTCGCTATGGGCAGGCGCGCGAGTCCTACGCCATGGCCACGCATGGCGCACCGGAGCACCCCGGGCTGCGCCTGAACCTGGCCGCGGCGGAACTGGAATTGGGCAACGCGCCCCAGGCGCTCAAGCACGTCGAAGAAGCCTTGCAGCTGGAACCCCGCTTCGACGGCGCTTATGAACTGCTCGGCATGGTTTATCGCGCGCAGGGGCGTCGCGCCGACGCGGCACAGGCCTTTCTGAAGGCCGAGCAACTCGTGCCGGAGAATCCGCGCTATCCCCTGCAAGCCGGCATCGCCCTCGACGACGGCGGCCAACTGGAAGAGGCCGTGCAGGCCTATACCCGTGCGTTGCGCCTGGATGCCTCCTCGGGCCTGGCCTTGAGCCAGCTGGTATTCGCCAAGCGGCGTCTATGCGACTGGATCGGTCTGGATGAACTGAGCGCGCGCCTGCACCGTGCGGTGGCTGAACAACGACCGGGCATCACGCCCTTCTCGTTCCTGGCCGAAACGGCTACGCCAGCGGAACAGCTGCGTTGCGCCAGCACGTTTGCCAAACAGACCGAATCGCACACCGAGGCCTTGCGGCGTCAACTGGCCTTCAGCTACCCGAGCCTGCGCGCCACGGCAGCATGGCGCGTCGGTTTCGTCTCCAATGGCTTTGGCGATCACCCGATCGGCCGACAGATCGTTGCCCTGATCGAGGCATTGCGAAGCGACGATCTGGATATTCACTTGTTTGCCACTGCGCCCAGCGACAACGGTGCGATTCGCACACGCCTCGAACAAGCCGCAACCGTGCATGATGTCACTCGGCTCGGTGCCGGCGAAACCGCTACGCGCATCCATGCCGCGGATATCGAGATACTGTTCGACCTGCGCACGCTTGGCAGCGGCTCCAACGTCGACCTGTTCGAGCTGCAACCAGCGCCGATCCAGGTGAACTGGCTGGGCTTTCCTGCCACCTCGGGCGCAGCGTGGATGGATTACCTGCTGGCCGATACCGTGGTGCTGCCCACGCACATGCGCAAGCACATCAGCGAAAAAGTGGTTCGTCTGCCGCGCAGCTTTATTCCTTGCGATCCTTCGGCCGACATGGCGCCACCGCTATCTCGCGCCGAATGCGGCCTGCCTGAACGAGGCACCGTATTTGCCAGCTTCAACGGCAGCTACAAGCTCGACCCGGTTACCTTCGCCCGCTTCATGCTCGTACTGCAACACGTTCCGGAAAGCGTACTTTGGCTGCAGGCGGGCCCGGAAGGCAGCGAGCGTCGCCTTCGCGCCGCTGCGCAGGCGCTGGATATCGATCCCGTTCGCCTGATTTTCATGCCACAACTACCGCATGCGGATTACCTTGCCCGCTATGCCCACGTCGACCTGTTTCTCGACACCGCGCCCTATAACGCCCAGGCCACCGCAATCGACGCCTTGCGTGCCGGTTGCGCTGTGCTGACTCTTCCCGGGGCCAGCTTCGCCGGCCGTATCGGCGCAAGCTTGTTGTTCCATGCCGGGCTCTCCGAACTGATCGCCGAAGACGAGGAGGCCTTCGTCGGCATGGCGGCCGAGTTGGGCAACGACCCGGCCGCGCGAGATGTCATTCGCCGCCACCTGAAACAGTCGCACACGCTGTTCGATATCGTGGGTTATGCCGGGGATTTCCGCCGCGCGATTCAGGCCATGAGTGCACGCCATCGCATCGGCCGCCCCGCGGCGGATATCGACCTGGGAGGATTGTTGTGAGCAAGCGCACCAAGGATTACCAGCAGACACTGGACGAATTGCAACTGCAACTGGCCGAACTCAATCGCTGGCTGCGCCGCAATGGCAAACGCGTGGCGGTGATCTTCGAAGGGCGCGACGCGGCTGGCAAGGGCGGCACGATCAAGCGCATCACCGAAAGCATGGACACGCGCGATTACCGCATCGTCGCATTGTCCAAGCCGACACCTGCCGAAGCTACGCAATGGTATTTCCAGCGCTATATCTCGCACCTGCCAGCGGCCGGAGAATTGGTGCTGTTCGATCGCAGCTGGTACAACCGCGCGGTAGTCGAGCCGGCCATGGGGTTTTGCACGACAGAGCAAACCGAGGCGTTCCTCGAACACGCACCCGTTTTCGAGAAACTACTCACCGACGATGGGATCGTTCTCATCAAGTATTGGCTGGCTGTGGATCAGGAAGAGCAGGAGCAGCGATTCAAAGACCGCGCCAAGGATCCGCTCAAGCGCTGGAAACTATCGCCGGTGGATATTGCGGCGCGCAAGAAATACCGCGAGATCGGCCGTCTGCGCGACACCATGATCGAACGCACGCACACAGTCAACGCGCCGTGGTTCGTGGTGGATTTCAATGACCAGAAACGCGGCCGTATCAATCTGATCCGCCACCTTCTCACGCAACTCCCGCACCACGACGAAAAGATCCCCGCCGTAAAGCTGGACAAGCTCAAGCACAAACCACGCAGCGAGGATGTCACGGACAAGGCATTGTGGGTGCCGGACAGCTTCGGCGAAAAAACTAACGCGTAGCGAATCCCGTCAGGGGTTCGCACGACACGGCGTGCCTCGCCACGGCGCGCACCCGCGCCGCGGGCGGCCCCTGCCACAGCCATCGCTCCAGGGTATCGAGCGCATCGGCCCCGCCGCAGGCCAGCACTTCGACACTGCCATCATCCAGATTCTTAGCGTAACCGGTAAGACCGAGGGCCAGCGCCTGCTCGCGGGTGCTGGCCCGATAGAACACGCCCTGCACTCGTCCACTGACGATGAAGAGTGCGCAGCTCACTTTATTTCTTACCCAGTCCGATCGCTTCGCCGAGCGATTGCTCGTTGACCGTACCGACAAAACGCTTCGCCACCTTGCCGTCCGGAGCGATCAACCAAGTGGTAGGCAGGCCGCGCGGCTCGTCGAAATCGGGAAGCGGCTTGTCCAGTGTCACCTGTGCCACCGGATAGACCACCGGGTGCTTGACCAGGAAGGCCTGGATATCCGCCTTCTCGCTATCGTCGTAAGCCAGGCCGATAGCCGCGACCTTGTCCTTGTGCTCGGCGACGAACTTGGAGATATCCGGCATTTCCTTGATGCATGGCACGCACCAGGTTGCCCAGTAATTGACGATCACCCATTTGCCGCGCTCGGCGGCGAGGTCGAAGGTCTTGCCGTCGAGCGTGGCGACCTTGAGCTTGGGCTGCACCGGCATATCGGCGCGTGCGGATGGCATGGCCGACAGACATGCCGCGGCAAATACGAGGGGGGCAAGCAACTTCATGGAGAACGTGATCCTTCAGGTTTCGGCGTCGATCGCGCAGCACTTCGACGATGGGGATGGGGGGTAGGCCGTTTCAAGTCGGGTGCCCAGTTCGCCCGCCAGCGACTGCGCCACGCGCTCCAGCACCGCAACCAGTTCATCGGGCAGCGCCAGTCCGAGCGCTGCCACTTTTTCCATCGGGCGTAATGGCAACCGATAATTGCTGTGACTATACACCCGCAGCAGGTCGGCACTGTCCAGACTGCGGCTAAGCAGCCAGCCGCCGCTCTCGCTGCGACGAATCAGGTCCGCCCGCAAGAGATCGTCGAAATAATCCGCGATCGCCGTCGTATGGAGATACGGTGCCTGCGCACGAATCGTTGCCGGCTCGACATCGCAACCGCCTCGCTGCGCATCGATGAAGAATTTGAGTACCACCAGCAGGCCGAGGAATTCGTCGCCCTGCGGCAAGGCTTCGCTCGGTTTTTGGTAATCGAACGCAGAAATCGACGCGGCGATCGACGCGCCTAGAATCACGATGACCCAAGAAAGATAGATCCATAGCAACAGGATCGGCAACGCCGCCAAAGCCACACCGTAGATCTGCTGGTAGGTCTGCGCATTACGCACGAACAGCGTGAATCCCCAGCGCACCACTTCGAACAACACAGCGCCGACCAGCGCTCCGATCGCCGCCTTGCGCCATGGCACGCGGCGATTGGGAATGACCGTGTACATCAACAAAAGAATCAGGAAGGTCAGCACGAACGGCAACGTACCGAGCAGGCGTGTGCCGATGTCCTGAAACTGCCCGACTGCACCGTTGAGCAACGGCAGGGCCGTCGCATACGAGATGACCGCTATCGCACCGACCATCAGGATCGGGCCCAGCGTGAGCGCAGCCCAGTACAGCAACAGGCGCGGTATCCAACGTCGCGCGCGTGATACCCGCCATACGCGATTGAGCCGCTCTTCGATGCTGATCATCATCGAGATCGCACTGAACAGCATGACCAGGATACTGATCCCGGTCAGCCCGCGCGCATGGGTGGCGAAGCCTTGCAAGGCACTTTGCACTTCGTCGCCAGCGGCGGGCACGAAATTGCGAAACACGAAATCGAGCAAGGTCTCGCGAGCGCCTTCGAACATCGGGAACGCCGCAAACACGGTCAACACCGCCACCGTCAGCGGCACCAACGAAACCAGGGTCGTATACGACAGCGCGCCGGCAGTTTCGAAGCATTTGTCGTCGATGAAACGCTGCCACATGAAGCGGCCGAAACTCAGCACGTGGGCGCGGTCAATACGGTAGGCCATGAGATGGGTCCTTCATCGATGAACCTTGAACGGTTCGCCTTCTGCGAGAGGACTTTAGGCGATTTGGGATGAATCGCAACCTGGAGGCAGTCGAGAGGCTAGGGATGAGTAGTGGAGGCACAAGCCCGAACAATGGATCCCAGCTTCAATATTGCGACGAACGCTTCGCGGACCTGGCGTTCGCGGTCACCTCGCATTTGTGCGCCGTCGCTACTCGCCCCCTCGTCGCTCCCCTGAACAACCCCGACCGGTACACTAGTCCATCGATCCCGCACGACACACAACCATGAGCCAAGAAATCCTGGTGCTTTACTACAGCCGCAGCGGCCATACCGCGCAGTTGGCACGCCTTATCGCCCGCGGCGTGGAGGAAGTTCCCGGCATGCGGGCGCGGTTGCGCCAGGTACCGCCCGTGGCGCCGGTGACCGAGGTGGCCCAGCCACCCGAGCCGGAAGATGGCGCACCTTACGCCAGCCGGCAGGATCTGCACGATTGCGCCGGCCTGGCCCTTGGCAGCCCCACCCGCTTTGGCAATATGGCCGCGCCGCTGAAGTACTTCCTCGATAGCACCGGCGCCGAATGGGCCAGTGGCGCCCTGGTCGGCAAGCCGGCTGCGGTGTTCACCGCGACAAGCACCATGCATGGCGGACAGGAGTCCACCCTGCTTTCGATGGCGCTTCCCCTGCTCCATCACGGGATGTTGTTACTGGGTCTGCCGTTTACCGAATCGGCATTGAACGCCACGCAAAGCGGCGGCACACCGTATGGCGCAAGCCATGTCTCCGGCGCACAAGGCGAACGTGGTATCAGCGAGCACGAGCGCGAGCTGGCGCGTGCGCTCGGCCGCCGCCTGGCCGAGACCGCGCGCAAACTGGCAGCATCGGCATGAGCCCCTTGCCGGCGACGTATCGTGTCGGCTTGGCGGCATGGGCCGGCCTGCTCGTGCTGCAACTGGCATGGTATTTCTGGCTGTTTCCGCCACAAACCATGCCGCTATGGCTGGTTGCCTGCCTGACGGCGCTGCCTTTGCTGCTGCCCCTGCTTGCCCTGAGGAATGTACGGCGCGCGCTCTTATGGACAGGCATCCTGAGCCTGTTCTATTTCAGCCACGGCGTGGCCGAAGCGTGGAGTTCGAGCACCGAACGCTGGCTGGCATGGCTGGAGATCGCGCTCACGCTGCTGTTGATCGGCACGCTTGGCGCCGGAGTACGACGCAAGCGTGCATGAGCGCCGTGCGTCAGCCGAATACCAACATGCTTTGATGTCCCAGCGCGACCGGCTCGCCATCCGGCCCCCACAGCACCAGGCTCTGGCTGGTATAGCCGTCCATCGCCGCATCCAGCCGTGCATCGACCAGCCAGCCCTCACATGAGTAATCGCGTCGATCGCTGACCAGTTCCAGCATCCACGTCAACGAGCTGCCGGGTGCGGGCTGCTTCAACATGGAAAGCCCGATCGGTGGCATGAAGTCGGCGAATACGACAATGCGCGTCTCGTCGACTGGGCCTGCATCCTTCAAGTCCAGCGCAACCGAGCTTTCTGTGCTGCTGCCACCGGAGAACGGCAGATCGCCTCGAAGCCAGCGCGCGTTGAAATGCTGGGTGAACTGCGGCGTGACGCCAGGTACGAAAGGCAGCACGGCGGCGCGGGAAGACGCATCGCGCGCCATACGCCGAGGCGACTCACGCACAATGGACTGGCGCGCCATACCGAACACCGCGATCGCGAGGCATAGCGTCTGCTCGCCCTCGACAATACGCCCTTCGAGTTGCAAGGTGTTTTTGCCGGCGCGCAGCAACCGTGCCTGAATCGTCACGCCTCCAGCCGGGACCGGAGCAAGAAAAGTTGCCTGCACCGTGCGCAGCGGCATATCGGCAGGCACCTGCTCGCGCATCGCGCGCAAGATCAGCGCGACTTGCAAACCGCCGAACGCGCTGCGGCCCTGCAACCAGCTTTCGTCGAACTCGGCTACCCACCGGTCGCCGCGCTGCACGACCGTTTGCATGACTTCATGGAAAAGCATTGGTCTGTTTCCTTCAGGATCAGGTCCAGGCACGTTCGATCAAATCGACCACCGGCAATCCGCGTGGCAGGCTGCCGTACGCGCGTCCATCCTCCCCATCGAGCCGACTGGCCAGGAAGGCTTCGGCCACCGGCGTATTTCCTGCCGACAGTAGCAAGCGCGCCTGCAAAGCCAGCGCCATATCCTGCGTAATCTGCCGGGCTCGATAAGCCAGATCCGCCGGATCGGCCAACGCGGCTTTCAGACGCGCCACCAGCGCTACCAGACGGCGATCGCCATGCCCGCCGTCGAGTTCGTCGAACAGCGCGTCAGCCACGCCGGGCTCCTTGGACAGCGCGCGCAACACGTCCAGGCATTGCACGTTGC
The DNA here is from genome assembly GCF_036568765.1 of Dyella sp. GTDB lineage: Bacteria > Pseudomonadota > Gammaproteobacteria > Xanthomonadales > Rhodanobacteraceae > GSA-30. Next base: position 7,360 of record NZ_DATCRY010000027.1, read on the forward strand.
CCGAGCCTTCCCAGATCGAATTGACCGGCGCCTCGCGATACAGGCGCGGCAGGATGTTGTCCTCGATATAGCCGGCACCGCCCAGGCACTCGGCCGCTTCGTTGATCATCGCCGGGGCGCGTTTGCAGATCCAATACTTGCCTACTGCGGTGACAAGGCGCGCAAAACGGTGTTCGCGCTCATCGTCCTGACGATCCAGCGCCTGTCCCATGCGCAAGGTCAGGGCCAACGCCGCCTCGCTTTCCAAGGCCAGATCGGCCAGCACATTCTGCATCAGCGGCAAATCGCGCAGCCGCTGCCCGCCGACATGGCGATACGTGCAGTGATGCACGGCCTGCGTCAGCGCCTGGCGCATCAACGCGCTGGAGCCGATCATGCAATCGAAACGAGTCATCGCCACCATCTCGATGATGGTCGGCACGCCCCGCCCCTCCTCGCCGACCATCCAGGCCAGGGCGCCACGAAACTCCACTTCGCTCGACGCGTTGGATCCATTGCCGAGCTTGTTCTTCAACCGCTGGATATAGAACTGGTTGCGCGTGCCATCGGGGCGGTGTCGCGGCAGCAGAAAACACGTCAGTCCCTTGTCGGTCTGTGCAAGGGTCAAGAAGGCATCGCACATCGGTGCCGAACAGAACCATTTATGACCGAGCAATTCATAGGGCTGGCCGCGGCCTGGCGTGCCGACGGGATAGGCGCGCGTAGTGTTCGCTCGTACATCCGTGCCGCCCTGCTTCTCGGTCATGGCCATGCCGATGGTGACGCCGGCTTTCTCGTTCATGGGCACATTGCGAGGATCGTACTGCCGGGTGAGGATCTTCGGCACCCAGGCCTCGGCCAGCTCCGGCTGCAAGCGCAACGCCGGCACGCTGGCGAACGTCATGGTCAGGGGGCAACCGCTACCGATCTCCGCCTGGGCATGCAGGTAATACAGCCCCGCGCGGGCTACTTGTCGCGCCGGTTGCGGCTCATCCCAGGGAATGGCGACCAGACCGTGCTCGATCGCCGTGCGCATCAACTCATGGTAGGCGGGATGGAATTCGACCAGGTCGATACGGTGACCGTAGCGGTCGTGGCTCTTGAATACCGGCTTGTTTTCATTGGCCAGAAAACCCGCTGCCATCAGGGGTCCGCCGGCGAGTTCGCCATAATGCCTTAGCTGCGGCTCGGCCCACCCTGCGCCGTAGCGCAGCAGCCACTCCCGCAGGGCGGGATCGCGACTGTACAGGTTGCTGCCATCGAGCGGCGGCACCTGATTGATGACTTCGTGCGTCTCGGCATAGCGGTGCAGATCCATCGCGGACTCCTGAAAGGACAGGCAATACCCGGGAGTTTCCACGATTGCGCCGGCATGGCAAGCAAAGCCGGGCCGGGGCCGCTAAAATACTCCGGTTTCCTTTAGGCCTGGATCGCGACCATGCAGCATCTCACCATCGTCACCACCGGCGGCACCATCGACAAGATCTATTTCGACGACAAGTCGGATTACAAGATCGGTGCACCGCAGATCGGCGAGATCCTCAGCCAGCTCGGCGTCGCCTTCCAGTTCGACGTGATCCCGATCCTGCGCAAGGACAGCCTGCATATGGGCGACGAGGATCGCGTACTGATCCGCTCCACCATCGAAGCGCAGCCGCATCGCCACGTGCTGGTGACCCACGGCACCGACACCATGGTGGAAACCGCGCGCGAATTGGCCCAGATCAAGGGCAAGGTGATCGTACTGACCGGCGCGCTCAATCCCGCGCGCTTCCAGGGCTCCGACGCCGTGTTCAACATCGGCTGTGCCGTGGCGGCTGTGCAGACCTTGCCGGATGGTGTCTACATCACGATGAACGGCCGCGTGTGGGATCCGTCCAAGGTGCGCAAGAACCGCGATGCCAATCGCTTCGAAGAAGCATAAGTCATAGCAAAAAAATCGCTAATTTGGCGGTTTCAACCGCGACCTCGCCGTGACGCCATGGTCGATCGCGGCTGAATCCGATCGCTAAAAGATAGGCGGACAATTGTTGAAGCCCCTATGGCCGCTCAGCCACTGCAGCTGAGCGGCCGCTGTTGCATGGACTTACCAATACTGCCCGACGTACGTGTTGAACTTCGAGATATCCAGGCTGCCCCATCCGGTGGTGTTGTCCCAACCGGCGGCGGCGTTGTACCCGTAACCGTTGTAGCCGTTATTGCCCGAAGTTACGTCGTGCACCGGCGCCGGTGCATGGGTGGAGAAGTTCGCGTACATGCTCTGCGTCGGCAAGCCATAAGCATTGCCGTGTGCAGACTGGATTCGCGCCCACACGCCCACGAAGATCGGCGAAGCCAGGCTGGTGCCGCCGATCTGGTACTGCTGGCCGTCGATATAGATGATCGCACCGGTCGACTGCGCGGCATCGAAAGCGATATCCGGCACTTCGCGCTTGGTCACGGACGAGCCCAACGCCGCGGTTTGCCAGGAGGGTGCCGTCTCGAACGAGCTCACGCCACCGCCGGTCGCCCACAGGCGTTCGTTGTTGTCCACGCCCGGATCGATCTCAGCCAGACCTTCGTTCCACACCGTCTCGTTCGACCACGTCGTACCGCTGGTGCTCAGCGTCGTGCCGCCCACGGCCACCACGTTCGGTGAACTGGCCGGCTCGCTGACGGAGTAGTGGCTGAGCGTGATCTTCACCGTCCCGCGCGAGTTGGCCACATAGCCTGGCGAGCCTTCTAACGGGTCGCTCGACCACTGGTACACACCGGCATCGCCGGAGGCGACCGAGAACGTCTGCCCCTGTGCGGCAGCCTGCGCGAAGATGGCATCGTCCGCCGACTGGGTTCCGGAGTTGTGCGCGGCAGTCTCGTCCTCGCCGAGCGAAACGTTGATTACCTTGGCCACATCGTCGGTCACGGCACGATTGTACGAAGCGGTAATCGCCGCATCGGTCAGGCATGAATCGTTCGAGCAGTTCGGCGTGGCGTAAAAGATCAGCTGCGAAACGCCACCGGAGGTGCCCACGATCGTCTGGCTATCGAGATTCCATTCGCCGTCGCCATTGGGATCGTCGACATAGGCCTGCGAACCGGTCTTGACCACCAGCGTATTGGCCGTGGCCATGCCGGCATTCGTGGTGAAGGTCTTCAGGTCCGCGATCGTCTGGGTCATGTCGCCCCAGGTGATGATGCCCACCTTGGTGCTCGATGCCGCCGGGACCGTGCCTACGTCATAGATCGCCGGGAACTGGGACGGGCTGTGCGCTACCTGCGACGCCGCCGCCTGCGGCTGGGCATGGCCGTCGGTGCGCGCAAAGTGATACATCGGGTGCGGTACGTTGACGTCCTGCAGGCCGAGCACGGCGTTGACGATGCCGTTCAGTTCCTGCGGCACCATCGCCGGCGAATCGTTGGCGATGTGCTGGCGCCCGTTGTAGTTGAAGGTCTTCATGCTCGCGTTGAACGCGGTAGCCACCGTAGCGGCGTTGCCGTCGGCTTCGATCAGCAGGTTGTTATCCGCCACTGTTACATTGCCGAAGCCCGAGCGCTTCAGATGCGCCACGACCTGCTGCACCTGCGCGTCGGTCGGTGCGTACTGCGCCTTGAACTCCTCCGGCGTCAGGAACTGGCGATAGCGAGGATTGCCCGGCTGATTTACATCGTGCAGGAAAGCCTGCAGCTGCGCTTCGTTGCGCAGATTCAGGCTGAGCGCCACGTGCAGCGGCCTACTGGCCTCTAGCGGCGACACGGTAGCATCCCCCAATGCCGGCATGTCGTGCATGTTGAGTGCCCAACCGGCAGCGCCAGCGGTGGGCGACTTGAGCAGGGCCGCATCGGTACGCGTCGACGACCAGCTTCCCGCCGCATGTGCGGACAACGACAACACGCTCAGCGTAAGCGCCAGCGGCAACACCGCCTGACGCAGCTGCAAACCTTTACCCCAAAAGCGTTTGCTAAGAATCATGCTTGCTCCAGATTATTTTTTGGACGAAGCCTTCCCCGCGGCCGGTAACCTTCGTTACGGTCGTTAGTCAAAACGAGGGGGATGGGACGATGGACTTGCTTCTTCGGTACAACACCCTCAGGTCGTTCGCGCGCACCTCTCCCCGCCGGCCCTCACGACCGGCCACGCGCTAAACGTGTGCGATGGATGAAAGAAAACGACCGGACCGAATGGCCCTCGGGGCGGCCCGCATACTGCGGACACCTGCAAGCTAAAGCTGCATGCGCGCGTCGTCAACACAAGTGAAGCCGCGATGTCTTCGCATCGTCATGTCGAAAAAATCTGCGCGCACGCACGCGGCATCACATGGCCTTCACCGATTCGATCAGTAAAACGCATGTAACGCGCCATACGCACCTCGTTATCGAACGCGCGAGGCACATATGAAGCGCAAAAATTTTCGCGCGGGCGCTGTGCAGAATGGATTGCGCGATTAAACAACGACTGAAGGCAAGGCCCGCGCAAGCGATACAACGACGCTTGCATCCAATTCGCTTCGCCATCGCGACAGCGTGACGCAAGCGCCGCGATTTGCTTAGAGCATGCCTGTTTCGAGCTTGGCGGCATCCGACATCATGGAATGATTCCACGGTGGGTCGAACACCAGATCGACATCGGCTTCGGCGACGGTCGGAATCAGTTCGAGCTTGGTGCGTGCATCGTCTACCAGGATATCGCCCATGCCGCAGCCAGGTGCGGTCAAGGTCATCTTGACGTAAACCTTGCGTTGCTGATCGGCGGCCGGCTCGACGTTGACATCATAAACCAGGCCCAGCTCCACCACGTTGATCGGAATCTCCGGATCGAACACCGTGCGCAGTTGCTGCCACACGAGTTTCTCGACGTCGGCATCGGACGCATCCTCAGCCAGCTCGAGCGGCGGAGGCGGCTCCTTGCCCAGCGCATCGGCATCGTTGCCGGCGATGCGGAACAGATTGCCTTCCACGTAGACGGTAAAGCTGCCGCCCAGCGCCTGGGTGATATAGCCGATCTGTCCGGCCGGCAGCACCACTGGCTCGCCCTGCGGGACCATGATGGCCGCGCAATCGCGCTCCAAGGTGAAAGGTTCGCTGCTTACACTGAAACCGCTCATGCCGACCCTGTCGATACTCTCGTCCGACGCGGTCGGATGCCGCGCCAAGCCGCCTATTATGCGCCCGACGACCGGGACCTGCCCATGGAAATCGGGCCGATGAGCAGCTTTCTCAAGCGGCACAGGTTCCAAACCTGCCATGCAAGCTATTATCGCGGTTTTGCCCCAGGACAACCGGATGTCGGATTCTACGCTTCAGCTCGCCGCGGCCTCCTGGGCACCACTGGCACCATGAGCCTGCGTCATTTGCTCGGCCTGTTTTTCGGGCTGGTTTGCACGCTGATGGTCGGATTGGCTGCTGGAGCGATCTGGTTGGTGCCGACGGTCATGGTCGGACGCCTGATGCCCTGGTTGGCCCTGCCGATCGGCTGGGTGCTGGGGCGTGTGATCAGTGGCTGGGTCTACCAGGGCGGACGCGTCAGCGCTGCCGTGCTGGCAGCGCTTTCTATGGCGTTGGCGGCCACCTACCTTTCCGTCCTGATCGCTGCCGCTCGCATCGCCGGCTCGCTGGGCCTGGGTTTCTTCGACACGTTGCGTATGTCAGGCCTGGCGCTGCTTGGCGACATCGCGCGCCTGACGATCACGCGCGGCGATCTTGCCTGGTACGCGCTGGGCATCGCGGCGGCAGCCATCGCCGCATCCCGTCTGCGTCATCGCGCCGCGCCGACGCGCCCACCCGGGGCCTGAACCGTTCCCTCATGCGTCGAGTGTCTTGACCGCCGCGACCAACGCGGCAGCCGCAGCCTGTCCATCGCCGTAGAGCATGCGCGCGTTGTCGGCATAGAACAGCGCATTCTCGATGCCGGCGAAACCCGTGCCCTTGCCACGCTTGACCACGATGACCTGGCGCGCGTCCGCGACATCGAGGATCGGCATACCGTAGATCGGTGAGGCAGGGTCGGTCCTGGCCAGCGGATTGACCACATCGTTGGCACCGATCACCAAGGCGACGTCGGTAGCGGGAAATTCCGGATTGATATCGTCCATATCGGCGATCAGGTCGTAGGGCACGCCTGCCTCGGCCAGCAGCACGTTCATATGGCCCGGCATGCGACCGGCCACGGGATGGATCGCAAACTTCACCTTTACGCCACGCGAAATCAGCAGCTGCGCGAGCTCCCAGACTTTGTGCTGGGCCTGGGCCACAGCCATACCGTAGCCGGGCACGATCACCACGCGCTCGGCATAAGCCATCATCACCGCGGCGTCGGATGCCTCGATCGGCTTTTGGCTGCCGCCGATCTCCTGCGCGGCTCCCGCGCCGGCGCCGAAACTGCCGAACAGCACATTGCCGATCGAACGGTTCATGGCCTTGGCCATCAGTTGGGTCAGCAATGTACCGGCCGCGCCGACGACGGTACCGGCAATGATCATCGCCTCGTTCTGCAGAACGAAGCCCTCGAACGCCACCGCCAGGCCGGTAAAGGCGTTATAGAGGGAAATAACCACCGGCATGTCCGCGCCGCCGATCGGCAAGGTCATCATCAGGCCAAAGAGCAGGGCCAGGCCGAAAAACCCGGCGATCACGCTCAGCGACAGATTTCCCGCCACCAAGGCGGTGCCCAGGGCGATCGCTACCAGCAAGACCAACACGTTGACCGTGCGTTGGCCCGGGAACACGAACCGGCGGTCCAGCCAGCCCTGCAGCTTGGCAAAGGCAATCAGGGAGCCGGAGAAGCTCACCGCGCCGATCAGCGCCCCCAGCACCGCCAGTGCAAGCTGGGCCACCGAGGGCGCGGAGCCGCCGTCGGCGGTGAACTGACCGCCATCCAGCAGGACGATCGAGTGCCCGGCGTAGCTGACCAGTTCACACGCGCCGATCGCCGCCGCCGCGCCACCGCCCATGCCGTTATAAAGCGCCACCATCTGAGGCATGGCGGTCATCGCCACCCGTCGCCCCGACCACCAGGCGGCACCGACGCCGATCAATACCGCCGCCAACATCAAACCGCGATGGTTAAGGTCCGGCAACGCAAAGGTCGCCACCACGGCCAGCAGCATGCCCACCCCGGCCCAGACGATGCCGCCGCGGGCCGTCCTAGGCGAGCTCATGCGCTTCAGGCCCAGGATGAACAACAGTGCGGCAATGAAATAACAGGCTTTGATCAACTGCGGCAGCCAGGCCATCACTTGGTGCCCTCGCCGCCCGCTTGGGGCTTGCTGGACTTGAACATTTCCAGCATCCGCTCGGTAACCACATAGCCGCCTGCGGCATTACCGGCGCCCAGCAGCACCCCGAGGAAACCTATCGCGATTTCGAATGAAGTTTCGGCATGGCCTAGCGCAATCATGGCCCCGACCAGCACAATGCCGTGTATGAAGTTAGACCCAGACATCAGGGGCGTGTGCAGGATCACCGGTACCCGAGCGATGATCTCGTAACCGGTAAATGCGGCAAGCATGAAGATATACAGCGCCAGAAACCCGTCGATCATGACCCCTCCGTGCCCCGCCCATGCGTTCGGGCCATCATACGGTCGCAGGTCAACCCGCGCGAGTCTGCCGCGTTGATGTCGGGGGAAGAACCAATGGAGTCTCAGGATGCGCGATCCGGCGACGCGGACGACGACGCCATGAACAGCGTGGTCTCCACTCTCGATACGGACCTGATGGCCGAGGACACCCGTGCGGTGCCGGCCACGATGGATGCTTTCCTGAGCCATGTGGAACGGCGGGCTTTTCGCCTGGCCGAGCTCAATCTGGGTAACCGCGAGGATGCCCTGGATGCCGTGCAGGACGCCATGCTGCGGCTGGTCAAGCACTATCGCGACAAGTCCGCGGAGGAATGGTCGCCGCTGTTCTGGGGCATCCTTCGCCGGCGCATCGTCGACCTGCAGCGCCGCCGCAAGGTGCGCTCGATCATGGTGGGCTGGCTGGGCGGCGGCCGCGATGACGATGGCGATGAGTTACCGTCCTGGGACCCGGCCGATGCCGGCCCGGGTCCGCTGGACCGGCTGCAGGACGCGCAGTCGTATGCAGATATGGCCGCGGCAGTGAAAAAGCTGCCGCAGCGCCAGCGCGAAGCCTTCATGCTGCGCGTGCTGGAAGGCCTGGATGTCGCTGAAACGGCACAGGCCATGGGCTGTTCGGAAGGCAGTGTGAAAACCCATCTGTCGCGCGCAATGCAACATCTGCGCGATCAATTGGAGGCATGGCGATGAATGCGCCAAAACAATCCGTCGACAATCGGACCTTCGAGCGCCGCGCCCGTGCGCTGTACCGCGAGGCGGCACAGCACATCGAACCGGCCATGGCCGGCCGCCTGCGCGCCGCTCGACGCACCGCACTGGAAGCGCTGGCCAAGCCGGCACGTCCTCATGGCGCACGCATGCTGCTGCCATCCGGCGCGCTAGCGGCGATCGCCCTGGCGCTATTGCTGGCCTGGTCGCCCTTGCAGAACCGTTCGAGCGAGACGCTGCAAGCACAGATGAGTGTGGCCGGCGTGATCGATACCGCCGATGGCGAGCTACCGCCCGATCCGGACAGCGCCGACCCGGGCATGGTGCAGAACCTCGACTTCTACGGCTGGCTGGCCACCAACAACACTAACAACGCGTCCCAGGCTAATCGCTGAGCATGCTCTTGCGCCGTTTCGCCCATTCGCTATGCCTGTTCACGTTGCTTGCAGGCATAGCCGCCCCCTCATGGGCGCAATCCCCGCCGCCTTCCGGCGAGTCGGCGCCGCGCGCCTGGAGCAGCCTGTCGCCTGCCGAGCGCGACATGCTGGCGCCTTTGGCATCGCAGTGGAACACCCTCAAGCCGGAGCGTCAGCAGCATCTGCTGGATCGTGCGCAACGCTGGAACAAGCTGCCGCCCGATCAGCGCCAGGAAGTGCGCGATCGCATTGCGCAGTGGCAACAGATGACGCCCGACCAACGCCAGCAGGCGCGAGAGAACATGCGCCGCTTCCAGCAGCTGCCGCCCGAGCAACGCCAGCAGTTGCATAACGCCTTCAAGCGCTTCCAGGAGCTGCCGCCGGAGCAGCGCCAGCAATTGATCCGGCAGTTCCAGCAGCAACGCCCGGGAAGCTTCGCGCCGGGGGGGGCTGGACGCCTCGGTGGCGGTCCGCCGCATCATTAAAGCGCGCATTCCTAGAGACGGTGGCTCACCCCCCTCGTCCCTGTTGGAGTTCCTGCCAGGCGTGGATTGCCGCTACTGTTCGAACCGCGGCTGCCCCGCCTGCACGATACACGTCTTGCCAACCAGCTCGTCGCTGAAATCCGGCTGCAAAGTACCGTCGCGGACCAGCAGTTCGAGGAAATTGAACACATTGCGCGCATACATTTCCGAGGCGTGCAACGGCGCCCCGGCGGGCAGGTTCAGCGGCCCAAGAATGCTCACGCTACCGTGCTCCACCCGCTCGCCAGGACGCGTCAGCTCGCAATTACCGCCGCCCTCGGCCGCCAGGTCGACAATCAACGCGCCGGGCTTCATGCCCTCGACCATTGCTGCCGTAAGAATTTTCGGCGATGGCCGGCCCGGCACCGCCGCGGTGGTAACGACGATATCGATAGTCTTGAGGTGATCGGCCAACGCTTGCTGCTGCGCGGCGCGTTCTTCTGAAGAAAGCTCGCGCGCATAGCCGCCGGTGCCCGAGGCGCTGACGCCAAGCTGGAGAAATTTCGCACCGAGCGATTCGACCTGCTCGCGCGTCTCCGGACGTACGTCATAGCCTTCGATCTGCGCGCCCAAACGGCGTGCCGTGGCAATGGCCTGCAAGCCTGCGACGCCGGCACCGATCACCAGCACACGCGAAGGTCGAATCGTGCCAGCCGCCGTTGTCAGCATGGGGAAAAACTTCGGTGCCGCTTCGGCCGCGATCAACATGGCACGATAGCCGGCTACTGCGGCCTGCGAGCTGAGCACGTCCATCGCCTGCGCGCGCGTCGTGCGCGGCAACAGTTCCAGCGCGAACGCGGTGATGCCTTGCTTGCCCATCGCTACGATGCGCGCCGCGGCACCGTAGGGACGTAACTGGCCGACCAGCACGCTACCGGCACGCAACCCCGCAAGTACCGTCGGCTCGGGCGGCAAAACACAGCCAAGCAGGTCGGCCTGCGCAAGTACATCGGTCGCCGTGGCAAATTCGGTGTCGGCATAGGCGTCGTCGGGAAACCCTGCCGCCCTGCCCGCGTCGCGCTCCAACAGTACACGCAGGCCTTTGGCGTGCAGCTTGCGGGCAATCTCCGGCGTAATGGCGACACGTCGCTCGCCGGCAGCGGTCTCGCGTAATGCAGCCACGGTGATGGGCATCTTCAAGGACTCCGTCGCAGGTGGTTCGGACCATCATAGCCTCACCCTTGTACCGGATGGGTACCGCGGGAGTAGACTGGCCCACCGCGACATCGATGCCGGCGGGGTGAGACGAGCTGGAGATCCTCGATGTCCGTGCAAGTGAAAGTCGATCCACTGTCGGCTAACGCCCTTTTGACCATGGCGCGCGCCGCACGCGAGCGGGCGTACGCGCCCTACTCCCATTTCCTGGTCGGCGCCGCGCTCACGACACGCGACGGACGCCATTTCGACGGCTGCAACGTGGAGAACGCATCCTACGGCCTGTGCAATTGCGCAGAACGCACCGCGCTGTTCTCAGCCGTCGCCGCTGGCTATCGCCCCGGCGATTTCGCCATGCTGGCGGTCATTGGCGACACGCCCGAGCCCATTGCGCCCTGCGGCGCCTGCCGCCAGGTCATGGCCGAGCTGTGCCATCCGGACATGCCGGTGCTGTTGTCCAACCTGCGCGACGAGGTGCGCCACAGCACCGTCGGGCAGTTGCTGCCTGGCTGGTTCCGTCTCCCATAAGACTTTCTCACGAGCCCTGACCGGGCAAGCTGCTAGCATGAGCATTTTCGTATCGAGTTTTCTCATGCTTTCTGCCCTGGAACTGCTGCAGCAACGGCACTCGGCACCTTCGCGCCAGCTTCGCGAACCGGCACCTGACGAAGGTACGCTGCGCACTCTGCTGGAGACAGCTATCCGCGTGCCCGACCACGGCAAGCTGGAACCCTTCCGCCTGATTCTGTTGCGCGGCGATGCCAAGCTGCGCTTTGGCGAACGATTGACTGACATCGCCCTGCGCCGCCATCCGGATCTGCCCGAATCCAAGCGCGAGAAAGAGCGCTTGCGCTACACATTCGCACCGCTGGTCGTTGCGGTAGTCGCGCGCATCCAGAGCGATAGCTCCGTACCCGCCATCGAACAACAGCTCTCTGCCGGCTGCGTTGCCCACAACCTGCTGTTGGGCGCCTATGCGCTCGGCTTCGGCGCGCAATGGCTCACCGGCTGGGCAGCTTACGATCGCGAGGCCGGCGCCCTACTCGGCCTGGCCGAGCACGAACATATGGTCGGCTTCGTGCATATCGGCACGCCCGACATCGACATCCCCGATCGCGACCGCCCCGACCTCGATAGCCTGCTGTCGACCTGGACGCCATGAACGCCGACGGTCCCATCGCCCACCTGGTCGACGGCAGCCTGTACGTCTTCCGCGCCTGGCATTCGATGCCGGACGAATTCACCGATGCCGAAGGGCATCCGATCAATGCCGTGCATGGGTTCACCCGCTTTCTCTGCGAGTTGTTGGAAAAGACCCGGCCCGAGCACATCGCCGTGGCATTCGACGCCTCGCTGACCACTTCATTCCGCAACGCGATCTATCCGCATTACAAGGCCAACCGCGAGTTGCCGCCGCCGGACCTCGAGCGACAATTCGTACTGTGCCGCGACATTGCCGAAGCCTTGGGCATCGTCGTGCTGATCGACCATAGCTACGAAGCCGACGATCTGATCGGCAGCACCCATTGGGGTTTGCGTGCGCATGGTTTCCGCAGCGTCATTGTTTCGGCCGACAAGGATTTCGGGCAACTGCTCGGCGAGCACGACGAGCAATGGGACTATGCGCGCAACCTGCGCTGGGGACCGAGCGGCGTATTCGAGAAGATCGGCGTGCATCCGCATCAAGTGGCCGACTTTCTGGCCCTGAGCGGTGACGCGGTAGACAACATCCCTGGCGTTCCAGGCGTGGGTGCAAAAACCGCCGCCGCCCTGCTCGCCCATTTCGGCAGCCTGGATGCACTGCTGGAGCGCGTCGATGAAGTGCCATTCCTGCGTATTCGCGGTGCAGCCAGTTGCGCGGCGAAACTCAAGGAGCACGCCGAACTGGCGCGCCTGTATCGGCAACTTACCCGCATTGCGCTCGATGCGCCTGTGGTCGCCCATGCCGAGGCGTTGCTGCGGCAACGCGCCGAGTGGGCGCGACTGGAAGAGCTCAGCGAACGGCTGCGCTTCGGACCGATGACGCGCAGCCGCCTGCGCCAGCTTTGCAGTTGACGTGCTTGCCCCCATCCTCCCCAAGGACATTCGATGACATCTACCACGCTGCCCCATGACTCGAGCGCGCCCGTCGAAACCCTCTACCAGGGTCGTTGGCTCAGCCTGCGCAAACGTGGCCGCTGGGAATATGCCGAGCGCAACAATGCCGGCGGCGCGGTGATCATCCTGGCCGTCACGCCCGAAGACAAAGTACTGTTCGTCGAGCAATATCGTGTAGCGATCCAACAGCGCACGATCGAAATGCCGGCGGGCCTGGTCGGCGATCTGGCCGAACAGCCCGACGAGAGCGCGCTGCTGGCAGCGCAGCGCGAGCTGGAAGAAGAAACCGGCTATCGCTGCGAACGCGTCGAGTTCATCCATGAAGGCCCTTCGTCTTCCGGCATGAGCACCGAAATGATTGCTTTCGTTCGTGCTCGTGGCCTGACCCGGGTCGGCCCGGGCGGCGGTGACGAGAGCGAGAACATCGTCGTCCACGAAGTGCCACGCGCCGAGGCCGGACAGTGGCTGTTTGCCCGAGTGCGCGAGGGCTATTCCGTCGATCCGAAGCTATTCGCCGGCCTCTGGTTTATCGAGCACGCCTAAAAACCTCGACTACCCAAGGACTTGAGTCCTCAGACCGTGATCGAGCTCAAAAAACGCTAAAGATATTGCGGCGCCAGCCGATTCCCTCCCTGACCCCGTTACGGGATTTACTTTGACTTTGGAGGAAGTCCGCCGATGAAGCGCCTTGCCCTTTGCGCCGCCCTGATGCTGGCCCCCCTGGCCGCCCATGCTGCTTGCAGCGCCACCGATTTCGCGATCCAGGATTTCAAAATGAAGGCCATGGGCTCCGGCCAGGGCGTTCGCCTGAGTCTGAGCGGCCAACTGGTCAACCACTGCGCAGAAGCCGCCGCCGCGCAGGTCAAGATCGAAGCCAAGGATGCCGATGGCAAGGTCCTGCAAGCCAAGCAGGGCTGGCCGGCCGGTACCACCAATATTGCGCCGGGCCAGTCGGTCGAATTCGACTTGGGCCGCCTGTTCCGCTACCAGAGCGACATGCAGAACTACTCCGTCGGCGTGGTCGACGTGCGCACCTGGTAAAGATTCGATCCCGCAAGTAATTAGGCCCCGCGAGGGGCCTTTTTTTTGCCGGGTTCCAATGTGGATATTGCTTGGGCAGTGGCTTGTAAAAACAAGAGCCCCTTCACCCCAACCCTCCCCGGGCGGAGTCGGAGCAAAGGGTTGGGGTGAAGGGGCTCTTGTGTCAGATAGCGGCGAGGCACAACGCCCCGCCGCCACCCCACATTTAATCCATCAGTGCAACTGCTCCAGCACCGCATCGCGCTCGATCTTGTAGACCTTCGGCGGCGGCGTCGTCGACTTCATCAACTTCAAGCGCAGATTCTTCGCCTGCTGGCAAGCATTGGGCGCGTTGTAGAACACACCGCCCTGATCGCACTTCCATTGATAGAAGTTGGCTATACCGGCAGCCAGCTGCAGGCTGTAGTCAGTGCTCAATGCACCCTTGTCGAACGGCACACCCGCTTCCTCGTTCTGGAACCAGCGCATCCACGCAGGCGACCCTACCGGCGGCACCTTGCTCGGATCCTGGAAGGTTGGGTTCATCGGCGACAACTGCGGACTTTCGGCAGTCATGTGGCAGCTCATGCAAGCGCTGACCGGATTATCCACCGGGCCGTCGAGACGACCGTCCCAACCCAGGTGAGTCGGCGGCAGCTCGGGCTTGGCATTGATCGCCGACTGCTTGATGGCCGGGTTGATCTTGGTCACCGACGGCGTCGGATTGGTGTAATCGTTGCCCGTGACTTCCGGATCGTTACCCCACATCACACCCACCGGCACCAGGTTGTCCCAGCCAGGCTTGCCGGTCTTGGCACCGTTGTACTGGAACGTACCGAAGATCCAGCCGGTACCCGGAACACGGGAATCGCGCACGGCGAAATCCATCTGGATCAGCGCCACCTGCTTGATCGACCGATTGGAGCTTTCATAGCTATCGGTGATATAGGCCTGCCACAGCACCGGGTTGACGAGGAAGGGAACCTGCTCCAGCTTGACATCGACGAACAGCGGCTTGCACACCACGGTGCCGTCATGAAAGCTGTTCGGTTGCGAAGTAAAGGACGGATCGGGATTCTGCGGGTCCTTCCACACCTGACCGAAGGTATAGCCGCCCACATCGTTGTAGATACCGACGGCGTAGGTCTGACCAGGATCTTTCTGGCTCGTCGCCAATTGTTGCACCTGGACTTTGGCTTCCTTGGTCAAGCCATGAATACCCTCGCGACCGGACGGCCCATAATGCTGCCACGGCGCGTGATACCAATGACGCACAGTGTTCTTCTCGACGTACCAATCGTTCTCGACGTTACCCTCCAAGCAGTAATGCTTGACTGCCTCGGCATAAGGACGCCACTTCTCGAAATCGTTGGTCAGCGGGCTGGGCAACAGCTTGAAGAAATCCGGCGGCGTGCTGGCGGGCTTCGCCTTCGGATAATCCTGGCTCAGCTTGAAAATAGGCCCTTTGTAAGTGCTCGGCGGTTGATATCCGAAATCCGGAAACGTTCCTGCATTCGCTGCACCGGCAAGTAATGCCAGCGCGGCGGCGATCCCCCAAACTCTACCCCTTGCGAACTGCATGATCGACCTCCTTGAACCATTGAATTATTCCTCGTGCCGCCCGCGTTCTCGGCACGGCGATTTATCCGGACGGACTGCCAGCCCCGGATCGGCCACGACGCGGCCTCCAGCGCCCAAAGCACCGGCCCACGACGGTTACGTGAAATTGAAGTGAAACCCCTTTTTGCAGTCGATCTCGTCGACCCTGAAGCCTGCATGCAAACAGGCCTCCCCTCCGCCGATAATAATTAAACCGGGCTTTGAAATAAATAGAGCCATTTCAAAAAAGTAATGGCCGGAATATAGAAATTCCGGCCATTAATCGATTGATTTTGAAGCTCAATTAATTCAATGAAGGACAAATAGCTTGTCGAAGCCAGCCACGCGCAAGGTGCCGCGCAGCTCGGTACCTGCATTGACAATTCGGATCTCCGCGCGCTCGCCGCCTGCATGTTCGCGCAGCAGTAGCAACATCCCCAAGGCGGAGCTGTCCATACTGCTGACCTCGCCCAGGTCGATCACATAGCTGCGCGACGGTGCACGGCCACCCAGGCAGGCCTCGTGGAATTCGCGATGCACGGAGAAGTCGAAGTTCTCACCCATCTGCAAGGTGAGGCAATCCAGCTCGGTGTCGTGATGAATGGTCAGGCTCATGACTGGGTTCCTTTAAAACAGTTCGATCTCGCCGGCGTCCATCGTGCTCTGCAGGGCCGGGCCGCGCGAACGCAGCTTGGCCTTCTCGCGCTGTACCGCCAGGCGTGCACGGACGCGTTGTGCGCGCTCGGCCAGCACGTGCATGTCGATCGGATCGCAAGCAAGCGCTTCGATATCGCGCGTGCATTCGGCCGTTACTTCCTGCAACTCGACCAGGCGGGTGCGGGTCTGGTTGAGCAACTGGCTCAGGATGTCTTCGAACTGGAGCGAACGAATCGTGGTAGATACGTCGTTGCCGAGGCCGCGGTTGATCTCCACAACCTGATCGGCGACCAGGCTGGTGCGCGCATCGCTTTCGGTCACATGCGCCATCATCGCGTCGATACCGCCCTTTGCCGACAGTGCCACGTTGAGGTCCTGCGAGGCCATGGTGCCGACCAGTTCGCGCAAATGATCCATCGCGGCGCGGGCACGCTCGACGTGGCTGCCGATCTGCTCGTTGAACTGGTTGGAATGGCTGGCCAGATTGCGGATTTCGCCGGCGACCACCGCGAAGCCGCGACCGGCCTCGCCGGCGCGCGCCGCTTCGATCGCCGCATTCAGCGCCAGCAGGTTGGTTTCCTCGGCAATGGTGTTGACGTTCTTCAGCAGGCCGAACACCGCGTCCATTTCCTTAGCCATGCCATCGATGCGATAGACGATGCGCAGACTTTCGCGCGAGAGCTGCACGATCAGGCCAACAAAGTGCTCCAGCAGATCGCCGGTACGCGCGGCGAAGTCCTGCACGGATACGCCTCCGTTCTGCACATCGATGATCTGCTTGAGCAGCGACTGCTGCATGCCGGTCTTCTTCGACAGGCCGTCGAAGCCGCCACCGAGCTCGGAAACCGCGTCGCGCAGCAGATCCATCGCCTGATGCAGCTCGCGCGATGCATGACCCATTTCGTCGACCAGGGCGCCACGTACGTCTTCCAGCGCTTCGCGCACCGGCGCCGAATCGATCGCTGCCGGCTCCGAAGCTACCGGCGCGGTGCGCCGCATCTCTACGATCCATACAGCCGTCACCAGGATCAACAGCACTGGCGCCAGCCAGACCGGGTGCCAGAACAGGCAAAGCAGCAGCGCCGCGGCGCTGGCGGCAAAGCCATAAAGCGGGCGCGAAGCGAGTGAAGAAGGCATAACTGACATGGCTTGTGTCCGAACGATCAGGTCACCGCGCGGGCAGCGCGTACGACGGGTTGACGCGCCAGTTCCAGCAAGCGCGTAGCAATATTTTCCAACGGCAACATCTCGGCGGCAGCGCCCATCTTCCAGGCGGCGCCCGGCATGCCCCAGACCACTGAACTGGCCTCGTCCTGTACCACGGTGGGCGCACCGCACTCGCGCAGCTCGGCCAGCCCGCGCGCGCCATCATCGCCCATACCGGTCAGCAAGGCGGCGATCGCCGGCGCGCCGACACTCGCCGCAACCGAACGAAAAAGCACGTCCACGCTGGGCTTGTGCCGATTGACCGGCGGACCGTTATGCAAGCGGCAGACATAGCGCGCGCCGTCCCACATCACCAGCAAGTGCTGGCTGCCGGGAGCGATGTACGCGTGACCGTGCTGGATGGGCTGGCCGTCGCGCGCTTCGCACACGCGCATCGCCGAACAATTGTCCATGCGTTGCGCGAACGGGCCGCTGAAGGCGGCAGGAATATGCTGGGTAATCAGGATCGGCGGCGCATCCGGCGGCATCGATTCGAGCACCACGCGAATGGCCTCGGTACCGCCCGTAGATGCACCGATGGCAATGATGCGCGTGCCGCCACGCGAATCGGCCGTCTGCGCGCGTGGCAGCACCGCATCGGCGGACAGCCGCGGCGGCACCTCCAGCTTACGCACCGCGCTGCGCACGCGCGGACGCGCCAGCGCGGCAAGCTTCACCTTGGCGCAAATCTCTTGCGCGCCTTCGGCAAACGTACTGGCCAGGTCGTTGCTCGGCTTGGTGAAGAAATCCACCGCGCCCAGCTCCAACGCCTTCAGCGTGACTTCGGCGCCCTGCTGGGTCAACGACGAGACCATCACCACCGGCATGGGCCGGAGACGCATCAGGTTTTCCAGGAACGTCAGGCCATCCATACGCGGCATCTCGACGTCCAACGTCAGTACGTCCGGTTCGAGCTGCTTGATCTTTTCGCGGGCGATCAACGGATCGGCGGCCACGCCTACCACCTCGATCCCCGGATCGCAGGCGAGCATGGTCGACAACAGCTTCCGCACCAGGGCGGAATCGTCGACGATTAGTACGCGCACTCTAGCCATTAATGCTCACTCGCCATAGCTGCTGGTGTGAAAACAGGTCGCGGAATCGGGTAGCTGCCACATGCCTTGCCACGCCTCCTAGAACAGTTCCACCTCTCCCTTTATCGGATCGTTCGCCAAACGCTTGAGATAGTGCTTCTCGGTATCGACCAGGCGGCTCTCCTGCAAGCCATGCATCAGACGCACACGCACACGCCCGGTGCGCGGGAAGTACTGCACCTGGCGCGGATGTACGTCGCCGACATCCTCGGCCACCAGGTTGAGTTTTTCGGTCTCGATATAGCGGCGCACGAAAGCGATATTGCGTCGTCCGATATCGGTCATCTGCGCCAGCACACGGCCGCCGCCGAAGATCTTCACTTCCAGGTCGGCGCGACTGCCGCCAGCCTTGAGGATGCGGTTGATCAGCTGTTCCATCGCATCGTTACCGTAGCGTGCCGCACGGCTGACCGTGGACGACCAGCTATCGCGCTCGCCGACCGGTTCGGGCAGCATGAAGTGGTTCATGCCACCGATTTGCCGCTGACGGTCGCGAATACATGCCGAGACGCAGGAGCCGAGCACAGTGGAGATCATCTCGTCCTGATCGCTGACGTAGTACTCACCCGGCAGGATCTTCGCGGTCATGCATGCCTGGGTCGGGTCCCAGTAGCGACGCACATGCTCGAAGCCCGGCAAGACCCCGGCGGCAGGAGCCTGGCGACTGGCGAAGACTTCGCTCATGTGCCGCGCTTCCGATAGATAGTACGACCCACCAGATCGAAATCGTCGCTCAGTCCATACATCGATTCGGAATGGCCGAGGAACAAGTAGCCTCCCGGCGGCAACAGGCCGGCATAGCGCGAAAACAGGCGCTGCTTAGTCGGTTTGTCGAAATAGATGACGACGTTACGGCAGAAAATCGCGTCGAACGGACCCTGCATCGGCCAATCGTGCAACAAGTTCAGGGGCTGGATGGTGACCAGTTCGCGCAGGCGCGGGTGCACGCACGCCAACCCGCTGTAGGCACCTTCGCCACGCAGGAACCAGCGCCGCAGGCGCTCCGGGCTGACACCGGCCAGCTTGTCGACCGAATAGACACCTTTGCGCGCGGCTTCCAGCGCCTGCGGCGAAAGATCGGTAGCCAGGATCTTGGCATCGACCTGCGAACCGTAAGCTTCGAGCGCCTCGGCCAGCACCATCGCCAGCGCGTACGGTTCTTCACCGGTGGAGCAGCCCGCCGACCAGATGCGCAGACGTCCCCCGTTGCGCTTCTGCTGCAGCCACAGCGGCAGCTGCGTTTGGATCAGGAAGTCGTAATGGTGCATCTCGCGAAAGAACGAGGTGACATTGGTGCTGATCGCACTGGCCAGTTCACCCAGTTCGCTATCCGGATCGTCACGCAGGATCTGGCAATAGCTTTCGAACCCCCTCAACCGCAGCGCGCGCAAACGACGCAGCAGGCGTCCCTGCACGAGCTGGCGCTTGTGCTCGCCGAGCGAGATGCCACAATGCTCCAGCACGAACTCGCGCAAGAAGCGGAACTCTGCGTCGCCCAGGCTCGGCCCACCGATGCCGCCTGCATTGGCAACGCTATCGTCGGTGGCCGGTGCGGACATCGATCAGAACTCCTTCCACACACCGTTATCGGCCGCTTCGCTGCTTGCCTGGCGCATGGCCGGGCGGCTCGGCGCCGCATTGCGGACCGCTGCGAACACCGCTTCGGTTTCTGCAGCGACCGCAGTGGAACGCGCAGCGTGCGTCGGAATTGGCAACAATTCGCCTTCGTCGCCCAGCTGGAAGAAGCCCACCTGACGGGTCAGTTCGGTGGCCTGCTCCTGCATTGCACGCGCAGCGGCGGCGGCTTCTTCGACCAGGGCAGCGTTCTGCTGGGTCATCTCGTCCATCTGCAACACGGCGTGATTGACCTGGTCGATACCTGCCGATTGCTCCTGGCTGGCAGCAGCGATCTCGGCAACGATGTCGGTCACTTTCTTCACGCTGTCGACGATTTCCGCCAGTGCCTTGCCCGACTGGTCGACCAGCTCGGAACCGGTACGCACCTTGGCCGCACTGTCATTGATCAGGCCCTTGATTTCCTTCGCCGCGCCCGCGCTTCGCTGCGCGAGGTTACGCACTTCGGTGGCGACCACGGCGAAGCCGCGGCCTTGCTCGCCGGCTCGCGCAGCCTCGACCGCTGCATTCAGTGCCAGCAAATTCGTCTGGAAAGCGATTTCGTCGATCAGACTGACGATATCGGCGATCTTGCGGCTGGATGCATTGATTTCGCGCATCGCACCGACCGCTTGCGCTACCACTTCGCCGCCGCGTTCGGCTTGCTCGCGCGCACCGCGGGCGAGCTGGTTGGCGTGGCTGGCGTTCTCGGCATTCTGCTTCACCGTGGAGGTCATTTCCTCCATCGACGAGGCGGTTTCTTCCAGGCTGGAGGCCTGCTCCTGCGTACGCTGGCTCAGATCGTCGTTGCCGCGCGAAATTTGCTGCGCCGCCGTGCTGACCGAACCCGAACCATGGCGCACTTCGTTGACGATGGTGCTCAGACGCTCGTCCATGGTGCGGAAGGCTTCGAGCAACTTGCCCAGTTCGTCATTGCGATTAACCTGGATGTTGTGACCCAGCCGGCCTTCCGCGATCGCGTGGGCGATGCCGACGGTGCGGTTGAGCGTGGCAATGATCGAACGCACCACCAGGACTGCGATCAGCAGTGCCAGGAACAAGCCGGCGATCAGCGAGACCAGGCTCACTGCGCGAATCCACTTATAGCGAGTCACTTGCTGCTGATAGATGGTCATCGCCTCGGCACGCTGCATTTCGCCGAGCTTGGCCATCTGCGCCTGACGGTCCATCAATAGCGGGCGAAGCTGCATTTCCAGAATATCCGACGCACCGGCATCGCCCTGTTTCAGGGCGTCGAGCGTATCCTGCTTGGCCTGCTGATAGTCGGCGTCGTTCGTGTGCATCAGCTGGTACTGCTTGGCCAGCTCCGGAGACATCGGAATGCTGTCGAAGCTCTTTCGCAGATCCCCGAAACCGACTTGCAACTTGTCGTACTCGGCCAGCTTTTGCTTCAACGCATCCGGCTTGCTGACGACATTGGTACCTTCGCCCAGCACGATGAAGGACATCAGCGCCTGCTGGCTGATACGGCTGAGCAATTGCGCCGGCACCACTTCCTGTTCGTAGATCTGGCGCATGCCTTCGTTTTGCAGGCTCATCGAGCCCAGACCGATCACGGCGCCGCCAATCAGCATCACCGCAAGCAGACCCAACACGCCGTAGAGACGGGCGCGAACCGAGAGGGAGGGGATTTTGAAAGTGAACTTCTTCATTGCTGATCCAATGGGTGACCGGTACGAAGTACGGTGTTAAGCAACGGCTTTCACGTCGCCGGCCGCAGGCAATGCGGCCTCCAGCATCTGCGCATCCTGCGGCTGCAACAGCTTGTCCACGTCCAGCAGCAAAACCATGCGCTGCGCGACCGAGGTCAATCCCTTGAGATATTCGGTATCCACCGCTGTACCCATGTCGGGCACCGGCTTGATCGCCGTCGCCTCCACGTCCAGCACGTCCGATACACCGTCGACCACCACGCCGAACTGGCGTCCGGCGACGGTGATGATCACGGTGACCGTGGTGGCGTTATATTCCTCGCGCGCCAGGCCAAAACGCAGACGCAGATCGAGCACCGGTACGATCGCACCACGCAGATTGAGCACGCCCAGCACATAGGACGGCGCTTGCGGAATGCGTGTCACCGGCGTCCAGCCGCGGATTTCCCGCACGGCCAAAATGTCGATCGCGTATTCCTCGGCACCGAGGTTGACGGTGAGGTATTGCGTAATCGCCGCAGCAGCGGCTTGGGCGTGGGCAAGGCTGGCTATTTGGCTCATGTGCGTTCCAGGACGGGACCCCTCTATGGGGTGGGTATCGGCAGGGAATCGGGGAGCTTGAGGGGGTAAGGCCTGCCGCTGGTGCGGCCGGTGAGGAGTAAAGAGGAAAGCGGGAAAAAAAGCCCACAGCTCCGGGAGCTATGGGCTTTAGGTCTCTTTACTCTTTACAGCGAGCGACCTCACAGGCCGCGACGCGGCCGGCCTCGCCCCAAGTCAGGCCGCCTTCTTGCGCCCTTGCAGGCGCACCAATCCCATCACATCCACGATCAGCGCGACCGAGCCATCGGAAAGAATCGTCGCGCCGGAGATACCGTTGACCCGGCGATAGTTGGCCTCCAGCGACTTGACCACGGCCTGTTGCTGGCCTATCAGTTCGTCGATGAACAGACCCACGCGAGTGTCCTCGCCCTCGACGATGACCACCAGGCCGTCGTCGATCTTGGTACGTGCGCCTTCGATGCCGAAAACCTCGTGCAGCCGGATCACCGGCAAATAACCATCGCGGAAGTGGAACAGTTCACCGCCGCCAGCGACGCTGCGAATGGCGTCGCTGCGCAACTGTATGGATTCGACGATCGACACCAGCGGCACGATATAGCGTTCTTCGCCCACGGCCGCGGTCAAGCCATCGATGATCGCCAAGGTCAGCGGCAAGGTGATGGTGAACACCGTGCCCTGCCCGTCGATGCTTCGGATGGCGACGTTACCGCCAAGGTCGACCACGTTACGGCGAACCACGTCCATGCCGACGCCTCGGCCGGACAGGTCGGTCGTGGCCACAGCCGTCGAAAAACCTGGCTGGAAGATCAACTCGGCGACGGCTTCGTCGCTCAAGCTATCGCCCGACGCGATAAGGCCACGCTGGATCGCCTTGTTGACGATCGCTTGACGGTTCAGGCCGGCGCCGTCGTCACTCACTTCGACAACGATCGATCCACCGCGATGGAAAGCTTCCAGACGCAATGTGCCGGTCTCGTTCTTGCCGGCGGCACGGCGTCTTTCGGGCGATTCCAGGCCATGGTCGATGGCGTTGCGTACCAGGTGCACCAACGGATCGCCGATCTTTTCCAGCACCGTCTTGTCCAGCTCGGTCTGCTCGCCGACCAGATCCAGCTTCACCTGCTTGCCCAGCTTGTTGCCCAGGTCGCGAACCAGGCGCGGAAAACGGCTGAATACCGAACCGATCGGCAACATGCGTATACCCATTACGCTTTCCTGGAGCGCGCGGGTGTGCCGGGCCAGTTGTGCCAGACCCTGCCGCAAGTGCTCCAGCCGCGACATGTCGAAATCGTCGCGGAACGGGTCGAGCATCGATTGGGTAATCACCAGCTCGCCGACCAGGTCGATCAGGCTGTCGATCTTGTCGATGCCCACGCGTACCGAACCGGTCTCGCTATTAGCGGTGACTTCGCGCGCGGCGCGCTGCGGCACGGGCGCTGCCGCGATAGCAACGACGGGCTCGCTGGGCGCAGGCGCCGCGGTCTTCAACGGCTCGACCTTCAGGTCGCACTCGTCTTCCACCCAGTCGAATACACCTGTTACCGCACTGCGCTTGACCCCGCCGTGCAGCGTGATACGCCAGGACAAATGGCATTCGGACGGATCCAGGCGCGACAGTTCCGGCAAGGCATCGCCGTTGGCGATCACATCCAGCCGGCCCAATTCGGCCAGCTCGCGGATCATGCGGATCGGGTCGTTGCCGCCGGCCAGCATGCCCGGGTGCGGGCGAAAATCGATGATCCAGCCATCGGCCTGCTCGCCCGCCGATGCCTTGACCACAGCTTGTTCCGTACCATGCCCCAGCGCCGCGGCCAGTTCCTGCTTCAAGCCCTCGCTGACCGCATCGGCCAACGGTTCGCCGGCCTGGGCGCGATCGAACATGCCGCGCAGGCAATCGACCGTACGCAGCAGCAATTCGATCGTCGGCGAGTCGATCGCGCGGCGGCCGTCGCGCAGCTCGTCCAGCAGCGATTCGGCTTCGTGGGTAAAGGCAGCCATCTCTGGAAAACCGAAGGTCGCCGCACCGCCTTTGATCGAATGCGCCGCGCGGAAGATCCCGTGGACCAGTTCGGCATCGCCGCCCTCATCCAACGCCAGCAACGCCGACTCCATGCTGGCGAGGCCTTCGAGGCTCTCGTCGAAGAATGTCTGGTGAAACTGCGCAAGGCTGACGTTGGCCATGAGGATTAACCGAGTACGCGCTTGACCGTGGCGAGCAGTTGTTCCGGATCGAAGGGCTTGACCAGCCAGCCGGTCGCGCCAGCCGCCTTGCCTTCCATCTTCTTGTCGGTATGCGATTCGGTGGTCAGCATCAGGATCGGCACGCCCTTGTATTCGGTCATGCCACGCAGCTCGCGCACCATGCTGATACCGTCCATCACAGGCATGTTGACGTCCGCCAGCACCAGGTCGAAACGCTCGCCGCGTGCCGCATCGAGCGCCAGCTGGCCGTTCTCGGCCTCGCTCACTTCATGGCCGGCGCCACGCAAGGTGAAAGCCACCATGCCGCGCATCGAGGCCGAATCGTCCACCGCGAGAATCTTTGCCATTGTCTACCTCGTCGAGCCGGCTCAGGCCGGCAGTTGCAATGTCTGTTCAAGCCCCAGCAACGCTGCCGCTTCGCGCAGCGGCGCACCGACGCCCTGCCAACGCACGGTTCGTCCGGCGGCGCCCGCGGCACGCTGGAAAGCGACCAGCAGTTGGATAGCCGCCGTGTCGACGCGAGCGACAGCCGTGGCATCGAGCGTGCAGACCGGATGTGCCAGCACCGCCAACAGCTCGGTACGCACCCCGGACAGGGCCGTCATGCGGCAGTCCTCTGGAAGCTGTACCCTCTGTTCGGCCTCGCCCGCTGCCGGTTTGCCGCTCTTGCCCGCCATGACTTCGAACCCGCTGTACGTTGGTCGTTGAGGTGCTTATCGGCGGCTCTGGCGCGAGCTTTAGGCTGAAATAGCGGCGCGGGGAAACGCTGCCTCAAGTTATTGCGTGTTTCGCCGATGCAGTAACCGCAGCCCCTGTGCCATCCGCTTTTTTTGCTTGGAAGCGCCATCCGGAGTCCGCTTGATCATTCAGCCCACCAGCCTGGCCGCCCTCACCTGGGCGGGCGCCGCCGCCGGCAGCACCGCCGATAGCTGGCGGATCGGCAATGTGTTGCTGGCGCGCCCGTTGGGCGTGAGTCCCCAGGGGACCATCGTGCTGCAGATCGGCGCCACCACGGTGGAAACACAGTCGCCTGGCACGCAGCTTCCGCCGCAGTTCCAGGTGCGCGTCCTGAGCCTGGGTGCAGAACCGATGCTCGAAGTGATCCTGCCGCAGACCGCCGAAACGGTGGTCCAGCAGGCCATGCGCGAGCGCCTGCCGCAACAGAACGGCTATGCGCCGCTGCTGGCGACGCTCGCAGCGTTGGCCCAGCGTCCCGCCGCGCGGCAATTGCCACCGACGATCCGTACGGCGCTGGCGTTGCTCGAACATGCCATGCGTACACCCGAGGAAATCAGTTCCGGACCGGGCCTTCGCGAAGCGGTCACCCGCAGCGGCCTGTTCCTGGAAGCACAACTCGCCGACCCGATGGCGCTCGGCAATGCGGTCGGCGAGGAAGACTGGAAGGCCGCCCTCTTACGACTGGCGACCGCGCTCGCCGAAGACGGCTACGCGGTCAAGCCGACCGTCAGCGGACCGGGTTACGCACCCGACACCGCACCGCCGCTGCAACACCGCGGCTTGCAGGCACAACCGCGCGCGGGCGCGCCGCTGGAAGGCGACCCGCTGCTGGGCGAAGAAGACACGCTGGATCTCAAACCTCTGCTCGAACGCCTCACCGCCGATGTCCACGCGGCATTGGCCCGACTGGAAGTGGCACAGCTGGAGACGGCAACCACCTCGGTGTGGATGGTCGAAATTCCCGTGCTCAGCCACGATGGCCGCGACGTACTGCAACTGCAGCTCGAACAAGGTACGGCGAGCGACGATCCTGGCACCTGGACCCTGGGCTTCGCCTTGGAGCTGCCCAGCCTGGGACCGGTACAAGGCGAAGTACAGCTACGCGGGCAACGCCTGAGTGTGCGGCTTTGGGCGCACATGGCTGCCACCGTGGAAAAAATCGAGCGACGCTTCGATCAGATGCGCGACAGGCTCAACGCCAGCGGCCTGATCCTCGACCAGCTCATCTGCATGCACGGCCTGCCGCAAACCGGTCAGTCGCGCAGCGCCGTGCTCTTGAAGACCATCGCATGAATCCGTCGCTGCCCGCTCCCCGCCGCAAAGTCAGCCTGCGCTTGACCCATAGCGAAACGGCTGTGCCGGCCATGGCGCCGGAATCGCTCGAGCGCCTGCTGGCCCGCGCCCGCGATGCCGGCGTGCCCTTGCATCACGATCCGCAGATCGCTGCGCTGCTGGCGGCATTGCGTCTGCGCGACGACGTGCCGATGCCGTTGTATGCGGCGGCGGCGGCGTTGCTCGGGTGTATTTACGATGCCGCTGGGGAATGACGAGCGAGGGACGAGGGATGAGTAGCGAGGGCGTACTGCTGGATGCCACCGCGAACTCCAAGTCCACGAGAGCACCATCGCGGAATTGAACACCGGCACCCGTCGCTCGGACTTGCGCCCTCGCTACTCATCCCTCGCCCCTACTCCACGTCGCCGGAGCCATGCATCCGCCGCACCAATTCCGCCTCATCGCGCGACAAACCGCAGCGCCGCACCAGTTCGTCCACGCTCACGCCTTCGCGGGCCAACTGCTGCGCCAGCACGAACATCTGCGCCGACGGCGGCGGTAACGGAATGTGGGCGCCATGGCGCTCCAGATGGCGCTCGACGCCATCGAGCCGACGCTCCAGGCGCCCGAGCATCATCACCAGCATCGAGGTCGGCACGTCGGTACCGGCGGCAGACAGGCATTGGGCCAGTTGCACGCGCAGACGCAATTGCTGACGCCAGATCCAGTACAGCAGCACGCCCTGTGCAGTTACCAGCAAGATCAGCGCGATCAGGCCAATCTCCATCCCCATCGATCACTCCCCAAGTACCGCCCCCTGCGGCAAGCGGCATAGTTTGCGCACATCCAGCAGCGCAACGAAACCCTGTTTCCAGGGCACCACGCCACGAACGGGGTCGTCCGCACGCACGGCGCGCCCGGCGGGAGGGGCGGCCATGTCCGATTCGTTGACCGAAAGCAGCTCGTCGACGGCATCGACACGCACGCCGACCTGATGGGAATCATGGGTCAGCACAACGATACGTCCCTGGGCAGGACTGGACGTCTGTTCGTCCAGCCCGAGGCGCTGGCGGCCATCGAGTACGGGCAC
This sequence comes from Dyella sp., assembly GCF_036568765.1. Taxonomy (GTDB): domain Bacteria; phylum Pseudomonadota; class Gammaproteobacteria; order Xanthomonadales; family Rhodanobacteraceae; genus GSA-30. Next base: position 34,520 of record NZ_DATCRY010000027.1, read on the forward strand.
GATCTGGCCTCGCAACAGACGGATGCCGAGCAGGTCTTCGGCGGAACCGGGGACCGGCGTCACCGCGCCGTCGCGCACGATTTCATTGACCTGGGTCAGGGGTGCGGCATAGGCCTGGCCGGCCAGGAAGAACACCAGCCATTGAGATGCCACTACGGTGTCCTGAGCTACTGCGCTCATGCTTATCCCTTGTTGTCCGGTTGCGGCGTGGGCAATGCGATGACGGCGGCGGCCGTTGGCGTCGGCGGGAACGGTTTGTCGCCGATCAAGGCGGGCAACGCCGGCAGCGCTGCCGCCGATGCCGCGGTCGCCGGCGCGGTGCCGGGCTCGCGATCGGCCAGCGGATGCTCGGCGTCGGTATAGAAGCGGCTGGGCGCATTGCCATCGCTCAACACCACGACCAGTACACGGCGGTTACGATTGCGCCCCTCTTCGGTGCCATTGTCGGCCGCCGGGCGGAATTCGCCCCAGCCGATGATGCCTAGCCGCCCTGGATCCACACCCTGGTCTGCGAACAAACGCGCCACACTCGCCGCGCGCGCCGCCGACAGCTCCCAATTGGAAGGAAATTGCGCGGTGTTGATCGGTTTGTCATCGGTATAGCCCTCTACCCGCAGTGGGTTCGGAAAGGGCGAAAGGATCTGGCCGATCCGGCTCAGCACCTCATCGGCCGAAGTGGACAGCTTGGCCACACCGCTAGGAAACAGGATATCGGTGCGGATCTCGATCTCCAGGTAGCTCTCGGTGCGCCGCATGGTGATCAGGCTCTTGTCGATCAGCGGCTGCAACGCGTGCTGCACTTCGCCCTGGATGCGTTCGAGATTCTGTTGCTGCCCGCCCGTGCGTTGCACGGTCGGCTGCTCGCCACGGCCCGGCACCGGCTGACGACGCAATGGCAGTTCGATGCGACGCTGCGATGAAGTCGCCGTCGAGGACGCACCGGCATCGGGCACTGGCGCCAGCACGGATGGGGTACGGCTGGGGGTCGCCTCGAGGCGTTTGCTATTACCGTTGAACGCCTCGATGATCGATTGCGACAACACGCGGTATTTGCCTTCGTTCACTGCGGACATCGCATACATCACCACGAAGAACGCAAGCAACAACGTAATCAGATCGCCGTACGGAATCGCCCAGCGCTCATGATTGACGTGTTCTTCGTGGCGCCGGCGCCTCATGCCAGATAGCCCTGCAACTTACTTTCGATCTGGCGCGGGTTATCGCCTTGTGCGATCGACACCAGGCCTTCGATCACGATCTCACGCATTTCGCTTTGTTTGTGCACCAGGCCCTTCAGGCGCGCGGCCATCGGCAGCATCAGCAGGTTGGCCAGACCGATGCCGTAAATCGTCGCAACGAAGGCGGCGGCGATACCGTGACCGAGCTTGCTCGGATCGGCCAGGTTCTGCATCACCGCCATCAGTCCCATGACCGCGCCGATGATGCCCAGCGTCGGCGAATAAGTGCCGGCGTTCTCGAACACCTTGCTCGCGTCCAGATCGATTTGCTCGCGCGTGCCCAGCTCCACCTCCAGCACGCTGCGGATCGCTTCCGGTTCGCTACCGTCGACGAGCAACTGCAAGCCCTTGCGCACGAAGCTGTCCTGCTCGGCATCGATCTGTGGCTCCAGGCCCAGCAGGCCTTGCCGGCGCGACAGCTCGCTCCAACCGACGATACGACTGATCAGGTCCGCCGCCTGGTGACGCGGCGGTTTGTAGACCAGCGGCAGCATGCCGCCGGCGCGCTTGAGTACTTTGCCGGGCGTCTGCACCAGCAAGGCGGCAACGGTGCCAAGGAATACGATCACGAACGCCGCCGGATTCCACAGCGCTTCCAACGAGGAACCCTTGAGGATCGTCCCGGTGATGATGACTACGAAGGCGAGAATCGTGCCGATGATGCTTACCAGATCCATATCAGGCACTGTCCTTCAAGAGTTGGGGACGCGCGGCTGTCGCCAGCAAGGCGCCGTCCTCATCGGCAAGACCCGCCAGATCGAGCACCAGCGCCAGGCGGCCGTCACCGGTCACGGTCGCGCCGGCGATGCCCGGCGTACCGGCGAACAGCGGACCGAGCGGCTTGACCATCACGTCCTCCCGGCCGATCACCGCATGCACCAGGCAACCGATACGCCGGTGCCCGATATGCACGACCACCACCTGCCGCGGCGGCGATGCCGCGGCGACGCGCGACCAGACCGCAAGATCGCCCAACGGCAGTGCCCGGCCACGATGCGCGGCGATGCGGCGGCCGTCGAGCCATTGATCCTGTCCGGCAGCCAGCTCGAAGACTTCGCTCACGTTGGTCAGCGGCAAGGCGAACAGGCGATCGCCCACGCCCACCATCAGCACCCGCTGGATCGCCAGCGTCAACGGAACCGCCAGTTCCAGTTCGCTGCCCTGCCCCAGGCGCGAATGTACCTGCAGCGTGCCGCCCAGCTCGATGATGCGTGTCTTGACCACATCCATGCCCACACCGCGCCCGGAAATATCCGAGACCGCGGCCGCGGTGCTGAAACCGGGACGGAAAATCAGTTCGAGCGATTCGGCATCGCTCAGGCGATCGGCCTGGGCCTGGTCGATGACACCTTTCTCGACCGCCTTGGTACGCAGTACCTGTGGATTCATGCCGCGACCGTCGTCGGAAACGACGATGACGATGCGTTCGCCGCGCTGGCTGGCCGACAGGCGTACGCGTCCCTTGCGAGACTTACCGGCACGTTCGCGATCGTCGGGCATTTCCAGACCGTGATCGACGGCGTTGCGCAGCAAATGCACCAACGGATCGGCCAGCGCTTCGACCAGGCCGCGATCGAGCTCGGTATCCTCGCCCTCGGTGACCAGCTCGATATCTTTCCCGAGCTGCCGTGCCAGATCGCGCACAATGCGCGGAAAGCGCTGGAACAGACGGCCCACCGGCTGCATCCGCATGCCGATGACCGCGCCCTGCAATTCGTCGGCGACACGATCGAGATCGCCCGCCGCAACACCCAAGGTTTCGTCGCCGCTACGCGCGGCCAGACTGATCAGGCGGTTACGCACCAACACCAGCTCGCCAGCGCGATTGACCAGATCGTCCAGCCGGCCGGTATCGACACGCACGGTCTGTTCGGCCTGCGCAGGCGCGCGTGCCGCCTTGGCCGGCGCGGGTTTCTCTGCGACGGGAGGCGCCCTGGGCGGCTGTGCTGGAGCGGCGGGCACGCCGCCCTGCCCATGCAGGCTGTCCAGCAACGCTTCGAATTCGTCGTCGCTGATCGTGTTCGGGTCTGCCGGTGCGGGCGCGGGAGCGCCGGGTGCGCCGCTGCGACCGTACAAGCTGTCGAGCAGCGCCTCGAACTCGCTGTCATCGATGGTGCCGCCGGCACCTTCCTCCGGCATGGGCGCGGCCAACGGTACGGGCTTGGCGACCGGCGCGGGCTTGGCCTTGTGCTGCAGCCGCGCGAGCAGGCCCGACGGCGGCATCGGTAAAGTTTCGCCGGCACCGAGTGCATCCATCTGCACATTGAGCAGATCCAACGCCTCCAGCAATGCGTCCATCTGCGTCGAATCGAGCACGAACACGTTGTTGCGCGCGTCGTTGAGCAGATCTTCCGCCTGATGGCACAACTGCACCATCGCTTCGATCGACAGGAAGCCCGCACCGCCTTTGACCGTATGGAACGCACGGAACACGGCGTTGAGCAGGTCGGCATCGCGGGGCGAGGCCTCCAGCTCGACCAACTGTTCGCTCAAGCGTTGCAACAGCTCCCGGGCCTCGACCAGGAAGTCATCGCGCAGCTCGTCGTCCAGGGGAGATGCCATCGAACGTTCCTTCAGAAACCGAACTCGCTGAGCAGACGATCCGCCTCGTCCTGGCTGTTCACCTTGGCCGCAGCTGCCGGCGATTCGCCACCGGCCAATGCACCGGTCAGGCGCACCAGTTCGAGCAAGGAGGATTCGACGCTCTCGATGAAATGCGCCACTTTCTTGATGCGCTGACCGGACAGGTCCTGCCAGGATTGCGCCAGCACCATGTCAGCCAGGCCATCGCGGCAACCGACGGCGAAATCGCGTGCCTGGTTGGCCAGGACGGTGCTCGCTTCATGCTCGCCGCTCCAGGCCAGCACTTCGATCGCGTTGGCTTCCAGTGCTTCTGCCTGCGGCCGCATGCGTTCGACGAAATCGAGACTGCGATGCGCGGCCTGCGAACTCATCTCGAGCACGTCGAGCAGGTTTTTGCGCGCATCGGCCACGCTATCGGGCACACCCTCGACCGCCAGATCGTTGCCCAGCCGACGGACCGCCTCGTGCAGGTCGCGCGCCAGCACACCCAATGCGCGGAACAGATGTTGCTCGCGCTGCCGTGCCAGCGCATCGAGCGCGAGCTCGAAATCGGCACGATCGGCACTGTTGAGCAGTTGTTGAAGTTCGGCAGGCAACGAATCGCCAGAAAGAAGCAAAGTACTCATGCGGTGGCTCCCTGCGCGGCCAGGCGTTCGAAGATCTTGTCGAGCTTTTCCTTCAGCGTGATCGCTGTGAAGGGTTTGACGATGTAGCCATTCACGCCAGCCTGGGCGGCGGCGATGATCTGGTCGCGATTGTTCTCGGCGGTAACCATCAGCACGGGCAACGCCTTGAGCGCGGGTTCGGCGCGAATGGCGCGCAACAGGTCGATGCCGGTCATATTGGGCATGTTCCAGTCGGTGACGACCAGGTCGAAGGGCATTTCCTTGAGCATGCTCAAGGCATTGTTGCCGTCTTCGGCCTCCTGGATCAGCGGATTGGAAAAGCCCAGCTCGACCAGCAGGTTGCGTACGATGCGCCGCATGGTGGAAAAGTCGTCCACCACCAGGATTTTCATGTTCTTGTCCAACTCGCTTTCTCCGCTAAGCGTTTGTAAATCGTTCGGCAGCCAGGCAAGGATCCATGACGGGGTGACTGGCCCCTAGAACCTCGCCCCTTTACGTCCGCGCACGGCGTTATCCGCACCGTCGCGCCAACCGGACATCCGCGCGCGCAACCGCACCAGCGCCTGGCCATGGATCTGGCAGACACGCGATTCGGTTACGCCAAGCACGGCGCCGATTTCCTTCAAGTTCAATTCCTGTTCGTAGTACAACGACATCACCATCTGCTCGCGTTCGGGCAGGCCGCCGATCGATTCGATCAGCGCCTCGCGCATGCCTTCCTGCTCTACGCGATCCTGCGGCTCCAAACCTTCCTGGTCGGCTACGTCGAGCGCGCTACCGCCTTCGTCGTCGTCCGGCGCGGTCAGGCTGAGCAAGCGCGCGCTGGTCGCATCGGCAAGGATCTGGTGATACTCCTGCGAGCTGATCCCAAGGCGCCGAACCACTTCGGCATCCGTGGCATCCGCACCGGTCTCGTTTTCGATCTGCCGCACCACCTCGGTGACTTCGCGCAACTTGCGATGTACCGAACGCGGAGTCCAATCGGTCTTGCGCAGCTCGTCGAGCATGGCGCCGCGGATGCGTATGCCGGCATAGGTCTCGAAGCTGGCCGAGCGATCGGTCGCATAGTTACGCGCCGCCTCGAGCAAGCCGATCATGCCGGCCTGCACCAAGTCGTCCACATCCACGCTCGAGGGCAACCGGCCCATCAGGTGATAGGCAATACGGCGCACCAAAGGCGCGTGCTGGCGCACCATGTCTTCAGTGCTTTCGCGTTGGAGTTGCAGGTATTCGGAAGCCACGCTCATCTCGCCCACCCATCCCCCGCCAGGTTCGGCTCCAGCGCCGCCTGACTGCCAAAGAAGGCGATCCGGTCGTGGTTGGGGTACTCGGGTTCACCCCATGTATCGACCGCACCTGCCAATTGCTTAAATGCCTGTGCCGACCGGCTGCCCGGCGCGGCATCGACCACCGCGCACTGGCGGCGGATCGCCCGGCGCAGGTACTCGTCGTGAGGTACCAGGCCCATGAAGTCCAGGGACACGTCCAGGAACCGGTCGCTGACCCGGGAAAGCTTTTCGAACAAATGCTTAGCCTCGCCGGCATGGCGCACCATGTTGGCCACCACGCGGTAGCGACGTACACCGAAATCGCGACTGAGCACCTTGATCAGGGCATAGGCATCCGTCAGCGAAGCCGGCTCGTCGCAGACCACCAGGATCACGTCGTCGGCGGCCGCGGCGAACATCGCCACGCCGTCGGACACCCCTGCAGCCGTGTCGATCAGCAGATACTTGGGCGGCTGGGCCAGTTCGTCGAAGGCACGGATCACCGCGGCATGCTCGCCATTGCTGAGCTGCGCCAGCCGGCGAGCCCCCGATCCGGCCGGGATGATCTTCAGGCCATGCGGCGCGGTCACCGCCAGTTCCTCGATGGTGCAACTGCCGTCGAGCAGATGACCGATATGCCGCGCCGGCGTCAGGCCGAGCAGCACGTCGACATTGGCCAGGCCCATGTCCGCATCGAGCAACATGGTCTCGTGCCCGGCCATCGACAGCGCCATGCCCAGGTTCACCGCTACGGTGGACTTACCCACACCGCCTTTGCCGCCGGCGATAGTGATCGCCCGACTGCGATGCCGCTTCAGTCCCGTGCCGAGGCCCATCGCCTGATCTGTCCGCATATGCTCACCCACATGCGCGTCGCGCGCGCGCAACGCCGCCAAAGCAGGAAACATCTGCCGCAGGCCCCACGCTTGATTCATCGCCAAGGTTCCCATTGCGTTATGCGCTCGCCATGCCGAGGCCAAAACGTTCGGCCATCGTGCTGTCTTCGGTGGCACCGCCACTCTTGAGCGCTTGCGCGGCACGGCATACCAGTGCGCGGGCGTCTGCGGCGGCGATGTCTTCAGGTACGCGCTGGCCGTCGGTGACGTAGTCCAGCGGCAGGTGATGCCGGATCAAGGTGGATAGCGCACCGCCCAGATTGGGCGTCTCGTCAAGCTTGGTCAGGATGCAGGCCTGCGGTTTCAACGGCAGGTAGGCGCGAATTGTCGCGTCCAACGCCTGAGCTTGGGTATTGGCTGCCATCGCCACGCATACGCGCACCTCGCCGGCATCTTGCAGCAACTCCATCTGCTGTTGCAGACGTGGATCGCTGCCGGCAACGCCAGCGGTATCCACTAGTACGGCCTGGCGGCCTCGCAGCGACGTGAGTACCTGACGCAGGCTGACAGCATCGTGTGCCGGATAGACGCGCACACCGAGCAAGCGGCCATAGTGCTCCAGCTGCGCTGCCGCACCGATGCGATAGTTATCGGTGCTGATCAGCGCGACCTGCTGCGAGCCGTGGCGCAACACCGCACGCGCGGCCAGCTTGGCGATCGTCGTGGTCTTGCCCACGCCGGTCGGGCCGACCAGGGCGATCACACCGCCGGTGGCAGCCAAGTCACGCCCGCTCACCGCAAGACTGCGGCTCAGCACACCCAGCGGCAGATAACGCGCCTGTTCGGCGTTGATCTGTTCGGGTAGTTCATCGATCAGCTTGCGCGCCACATCCGCTTCGATACCGAGCTTGGTGAGGTCGCGCAAAATGCGCGCCCGCAGCGGATTGCGGCGCTCCATATCGTTCCAGGCCAGGCTGGACAACTGCGTTTCCAGCATGGTGCGCAAATCGCCGAGTTCGGCGCGCATACGCGCGCTATCTTGTGCTGCGCGCTCAAGCATGGACTGGATCGGCGCCGGTTCCACGCGCGTGACAGGCGGCGGAGGCGGCAAAGCTTCACGTGCAGGTTCAACGGCGCGAACGGGCGCTTGCTCCACCGGCGGCGCACTCGGCGCGGCTACCGGCGCCGCATGTGTCGTTCCCGCCATCGCCTGCTTGGCGCGCGTCAGCAGCGGCGTGCGCTCGGGCTTGGCGGTTGTCGTGGAAACGGGTGCCTCGGGCTTGGCCGAAGGCAATGGCATGCCATGGCGGGCGGCCTCGCGCACCAGTGCTTCGTCGTAATCGACGGCGGCGATGATCTCGATGCCTTCATCGAGCCTGCGCGTGGACAGGATCACCGCGTCGGGCCCCTGCTCCTCGCGCACCTCGCGCATGGCCTGGCGCATATCCGCGGCAACGAAACGTTTGATCTTCATGCTTGCATACCCAAAGCATAGGGAAGAGGGGCGAGTAGCGAGGGCGCACGACGATGCGCCTGGTGCGGACATACCGTCTGTGCGGAAGCACGACACGCATTCATGATGACGCCCTCGCTACTCATCCTTCGCCCCTCATTCGATTCAGCGACCCAGCGCCTGCACCAGCCGCACACGACGGTTGTCAGGCACCTCGTTGTAGGCCAGTACGTGCAGGTTCTGTGCCACATGGCGAGTGAAGCGCGCGAGCCATGGACGCAGCTGGGGCGGTACCAGCAATACAGCCGGTTCGCCGCTCTGATCCTGCCGGCGCGCGGCATCCGCGACGCTCTGCTGCAGGCGATCTGCCAGGCCAGGTTCGACCGCGGCGCCCGCCGCGCCAGCGTTGCCCAGCGATCCGAGCAGGATCTGCTCGAGCTCCGGCGCCAGCGTGATGACCGGAATCTCGGTACCCAGTCCGGCGATCTCCTGGACGATCTGGCGGCCCAGGGTGACGCGGACGGCAGCGGTAAGCGCGCCGGGATCCTGACTCTGGCCCGCATGCTCCGCCAAGGATTCGACGATGCTGCGCATATTGCGGATCGGCACCCGCTCGGCGAGCAGGTTCTGCAGCACCTTGACCACCACACCCAGCGACAGGCGCTTGGGTACCAGGTCCTCGACCAGCTTGGGCGCGCTGGCAGCCAGGCGATCGAGCAGCTGCTGCACGTCCTGGTGGCTGAGCAGTTCGTGCGCATGTCCACCCAGGATGTGCGAAAGATGCGTGGCGATCACCGTGGCCGGATCGACCACGGTATAACCCAGGCTCTGCGCATGATCGCGCTGGCCGGCTTCGATCCACACCGCTTCCAGGCCGAAGGCCGGATCGGTGGTGGCGATACCTTGCAGGGCACCGTGCACGCGGCCCGGATTGATCGCCAGCAGACGCTCGTTGTAGACCTCGGCCTCGCCCATCGGCACGCCCATCAGGGTGATGCGATACGCGTTAGGCCCAAGATCGAGGTTGTCCCGAATATGCACTGCCGGCACCAGGAAGCCGAGCTCCTGCGACAACTTGCGGCGCACGGATTTGATCCGGCCCATCAGCTCGCCGCCTTGTGCCTTGTCGACGAGCGGAATCAGGCGATAACCCACTTCCAGACCCACCGGATCGACGCTGGTCACATCGTCCCAGCCAAGCTCCATCTTCTCGCCCGAAGCCGGCGCCGGTAGCGCTTCCACGGGCACGGCAGCCAGACGCTGCTCGGCTTCGCGCTTGCGCTTGACCATCAACCACGCAGCGCCGCCGCAGGTTGCGCCCAGCAACAGGAAAGCAATGTTCGGCATGCCCGGAATCAGACCCATGACACCGAGCACCGCGCCAGCGACAGCCAGCGCGCGTGGCTGGCCGAACACCTGGCCGATCAGCTGCTTGCCCATGTCCTCTGAGCGCGACACGCGGGTAACGATCACTGCAGTGGCGATCGACAGCATCAGCGACGGCACTTGAGCCACGAGACCGTCGCCGATGGTCAGCAAGGTATACGTGCGCGCAGCTTCGCCAGCAGAAAGACCGTGCTGCATCACGCCGACGAAAAAGCCACCGACAATATTGATCAGCAAGATCAGGATGCCTGCCGTCGCATCGCCGCGCACGAACTTGGAAGCACCATCCATCGAACCGTAGAAGTCCGCTTCCTCACGAACTTCCTGGCGGCGCTCGCGCGCCTGCTCCTGCGTGAGCAGACCGGCATTGAGATCGGCGTCGATCGCCATCTGCTTGCCGGGCATCGAATCCAGGGTGAAGCGTGCAGTAACTTCCGACACGCGGGTCGCGCCCTTGGTGACCACCACGAAGTTGATGATGGTCAGAATCGCGAACACCACCAAGCCTACGGCGAAGTTGCCGCCGATGACGAACTCGCCGAACGCCTCGATCACCTTGCCCGCCGCGCCAGGGCCGTCGTGGCCATGCAGCAATACCACGCGCGTAGAGGCAATGTTCAGCGCCAGTCGCAACAACGTGGCCATCAGCACTACGGTGGGGAATGCTGCGAATTCCAGTGGCCGCATCACATAGATCACCGCCAGCAGGATCACCAGCGACAAGGCGATGTTGAAGCTGAAGAGCATGTCCAGGATGAATGGCGGCAGCGGCAACATCATCATCGCCAGCATCGCCAGCATGATGATCGGTGCGCCAGCGCCACGGCGCCCGACCTGCTTCAGATTTTCCAGTGCGCTAACGGCGGCCATTCGTCATCCGTCAATCAATTGTCGCGGTAAGGCCCCATCAGATCCGGATCGACCTCGGGGCGCGGTGGCTCGGGGGGCGTCACGCCATGCGCAACCGCCTGTTTCAGCTGATAAACGTAGGCAAGCACCTGGGCCACGGCCACGTACAGCGAAGCAGGCACTTCCCGCCCGATATCGGTAGTCGCATACAAGGCGCGTGCCAACGGCGGCGCCTCCACCAGCGGAATGCGATGACTGCCGGCGACCTGTCGGATTTGCATCGCCAATACATCGACACCTTTGGCGATCACCTTCGGCGCGCGCATGCGGCCATCGTCGTATTGCAGGGCGACGGCGAAGTGCGTCGGATTGACCACCACCACATCGGCCTTGGGCAGCTCCTGCATCATGCGTCGGCGCGACATCTGGATCTGCACCTGGCGGATGCGCCCCTTCATTTCCGGGCTGCCTTCCGATTCCTTGTGTTCGTCGCGTAGTTCCTGCTTGGTCATGCGTTGCCGGCGGTTGTGGTCGAAGCGCTGCCAGAGCGCATCCACGCCGCCGATCAAGCCCAGCATGACGCCGAAGATCAGCCCCGCGCGGCCAAGCAGACCGAGCGACTGTGCGATGCCGGCGCCGACCGAGCCACGGCCGGTCTGCATCATTTCCGGCTGCCAATTGCGGATGAGCGCGATCAATGCGATGCCGATCAATGCAAGCTTGAGCAATGACTTGCCCAGCTCGACCAGGCCACGCATCGCGAAGATCTTGCCCAGGCCGGCAATGGGGTCGAGGCGCTCGAACTTCGGCTGCAGCGCTTCGGCACTAAAGTTCAGGCCGCCAAGCAGCGTGGGTGCGGCCAATGCGGCCAATAGCGTCGCCGCAGCGATCGGCGTGAAAATGCCAAGCGCTTCATGCAACGCGCCGAACCACACTCGCCCCGGCAAATTGCCAGCGAACAAGGCATCGCGCGAATAGCTCAGCCCGAGGCGATAGATCGAGCGCACATGCTCCATCGCATCATGGCCAGTGGAAATCAGTGCTGCCACTCCCGCCAGTACTACCATCGCGCCGGATAGATCGCGCGATCGGGGAACATCGCCCTTCTCCCGCGCTTCGCGCAGGCGTTTTTCGGAGGGTTGTTCGGTTCGGTCTTCCTGTTCCTGATCCGCCACCGGCCTAGCCTCCGACCAGTTCGCGCATCAGCGACCAGGCCGATTCCTGGATCGCTTCGAACGTACCGTGCAGGCCGCTCAGCGACAGCCATAAGGCCACGAAGCCAAGCGTCACCGTGATCGGGAAGCCCACCGCGAACAGATTCATCGAC
>NZ_DATCRY010000028.1:0-34562 GCF_036568765.1 Dyella sp.
GGTTTTGCCGGTCCTCGTGTGATCGAGCAGACGGTACGCGAGACGCTGCCGGAAGGCTTCCAGCGCTCGGAGTTCCTGCTTGAGCACGGGGCGATCGACATGATCGTCGACCGGCGCGAGATGCGGGATAAGTTGGCTGACGTGCTTGGGTTGTTGATGAAAGCGCCGCGGGCTGCCTGACGATATCTGATACGCGCGAAGAGCGGCAGATGCCGCTCTCCAAGTCATGGCGCTTATGCGCTCCGGCCAGGGTCGCGTGGTTACCGATGAGCCACGAAGAGCTGGCTGCTCGCTTGCGCATCGCAACCTTCCCCCAACCCTCCCCCTGGCAAAACCAAGGGAGAGGAGGCAGTCCGCGCAAGCGCAGAGTATTGAGGCTTACCTCAGTGTGCTCCTTCTCCCTGGCTTTGCCGGGGGCTGGGGTGAGGGGGGCGTGCGAAGCGATAGGTCGACGATAGCCACGCGATTTCTATCTGTTCGATCGCACGGCGAGCGAGCAGGCCCGCAACGTCACGCATGTTTTCCACAGCTTCTGTGGATGCCCTCTGAGCAACCCTGTGGACAAGCACGTTTCCATGCTTTGTCGTCAATCACTTGCTACATGCTGATCAAATCATGCGCATGCATGCGGGGTTTTCCACAGCGATTGTGGATGCAGCGTGGGCAAGCCTGTGGAAAAGCCTGGTTCGGTACTTGCACAACAAGCACTTGCTACGCGTTGATCGAAAGATGAGCAGCGTGGAGGTACAGTTTTCCACAGCAACTGTGGATGAGCGGTGGTAGAAAGCTGTGGAAAAGCTATCTATCTCATTGACGCTGCAAGTATCGGCGACACATTGCAGAAAGTTTGCTCAGTGCTCGCACACACGGCCTTGCATGTTTTCCACAGCATCTGTGGACAGATGCCGATGCAAACGTGTGGAAAAGCGACTTATCTTGTTGATGCCGCTTGCATCGTCGACGCGTTGCGGAAGTTTTGCGCAGCGCGTCGCTTACATCAGCGAAGACAGATACAGCGAGAGCGTTCCCAGGCCGCTGCCGATCAGGATGGCAGCGACGACATCGGTCGGATAATGCAAGCCGAGGATCACGCGCGATGCGGCCACCAATGCGGTGAAACTCAGCAGTAGCGGTGCGAGCAGCGGATACCAGGCCAGCGCGACGACGGTGAAGCTCACCGCTTGCAAGGTGTGGCCGGAAGGAAAACTGAATTCATCCAGCGGGGGCACGTGGGCGATCACGCCAGGGCAGGCGCGAAAAGGACGCGGGCGGCGCGTCCAGCGCTTGAGCAGGCGATAGAGCAGGAGGGCGGTCAATCCTGTAGCAGCCATCTGCAATGCCGCGAGCCGGCCATGACGTCCATCGACCAAGGCCAATGCAATCATCAGCCCGTACCAGAACATGCCGTCGCCCAGACGGCTGATGATGCCGAAGAACACACCCACGGCACGGCGCGCGCCCCAATGATTGGCCGCAACGCAAAGTCGCCGGTCGAAGGCGAATCGCGGCAGTACTTCAGACGGCGGCAGCGGCGTGGTGTTCATGGGAATTCTCCTCACCGAGTCGGCGCAGCAGGGTCTCGAAATCGCGGATAACCGCATCAGGGGAAAGACTGAGCACGCTCTCGCGCGCGGAGAGAGCAAGCGTGCGCAGGCGGGCCGGGTGCGTGGCCAGTTCGACGGCTGCGGAGACGAAGCCGGCCTCGTCTCCGCTGTCCACGCAATAACCATTGACTCCGTCGAACAAGTGCTCGCGTGCAGCGCCTTCCCGATAAGCCACCACCGGCAGTCCGGCGGCAAGTGCTTCCAGGATGACGTTGCCGAAGGTTTCGCTCAGCGACGGGAAAACGAACATATCGGCGCTGGCGTAATGCCGCGCCAGAGCCTCGCCTCGCTGCATGCCGACGAAGATGAAATCCGGATGGTTGCGTTGCAGTGCTTCGCGTGCCGGACCATCGCCGACCCACACGTAGCGTGCGCGGGGGATCTGCTGCTGGATGGCGCGGAAGCTACGCACCGCCAGGTCAAGATTTTTTTCAGGCGCGATGCGACCTACGTAAAGCACTACCGGCGCGTCGTCGCCGGCCTGCCAGACGGAGCGCAGGGCATCGTCGCGGTATTGGGGATTGAACTGCTGTGTATCGACCGCGCGGCGAAGCAGGTGGGCGGTGGTTACGCCCATCGCAGTCAGTTCATTCGCCAGCGCGGTGGTGGGTACGAGGGTTTTTGCCGCACGGTTATGGAAGCGGCGCAAATAGCTACGCACGGTTGGCGTGAGAAAACCCACGCCGTAGTGATCGGCATACGTGTCGAAGCGCGTATGGAAGCCGGTGGCGATGGGAATGCCCATGTTTTTGGCGGTGCGCACGGCCGACCAGCCTAGTGGACCCTCGGTCGCCACGTAGATCGCATCGGGGCGCTGTCGCTGCCAGCGTTGCCGTAGCAGACGACCGGCTGGCAGGCCGAATCGCAGGCCCGGATAGCGTGGCAAGGCGGCACCGCGGACCTCCAGGGTCTCGATGCCGGCCTCGTCGCTGAAGGGAAGGGTTTGACGTGGCCGAATCAGGTCCACGCTGTGCCCATGCAACGCCAATCCCGCAGCAAGGCTGTGCACGGTCAATGCCACGCCGTTGATTTCGGGAGGATAGGTCTCGCTGACAATGCCGATGCGCATGAGAGTTTTCGGTCGCTGGCCCGGCGTAGATTCGTCGCAGGGGATTGCGCAAGGATGGCGGAGCGGTTACATCCTGGTGACGGCTGTCATGAGAGATACGCCGTCTCCTCCGGCAGGCCTGGGCGTTACACTGATGCCGGCTCTCCTTTTTCCCATAAAAGGATTTCCCCCACATGGAGCTCACGATGAAACATATCCTGCTTGCCGCGGCCCTCACCATGCTTGCAGCCCCGGTACTGGCTGCCGATGCGCCCGGGCTGCCGATCACCAAGGCACCCGCGGGTGCCGAGGTCTATATTGTCTCGCCTAAGGACGGTGCGACTGTCGGCCAGTCAGTCACGGTGGTATTCGGCCTGAAAGGCATGGGCGTGGCACCCGCCGGCGTAAAGAAAGAAGGCACAGGCCATCATCACTTGCTGGTCGATGTGAAGGACCTGCCGGCCGCGGGTCAGCCCATTCCGCTGGACGATAACCATCTTCACTTCGGCAAAGGCCAGACCGAGACCATACTCAAGTTGAGCCCGGGCACGCACACCCTCCAACTGGAAATGGGCGACGAAAACCACATCCCGTTCGATCCGGCCGTGGTGTCGAAGAAGATCACCATCCACGTCAAGTAGGCAGCAAACGCCGCAGGTATGTCAGTACCGGTTCGGCGTCCGCCACCGTGGCGGCCATTCCGATATGGCCGTCCGGCCGGATGACGAACAAGGTATCCCTCGCGACATTGTAGGCTCGTGCAGCGTGGCCTGCCGTGTCTTGTGTGTGCATGGCATCGACGATCACACCATGGACGCGATGGCCGAAGGCTGCTTCGGCTTGGGCCAGTACGTCGCACCAGTAGGCGCCGAAAGCCAGCAGGGTGGCGTGGGTGCCGCGAAAGCGGTCGAACAGTCGATGCTCGCCGCGCGCGTCACGCAAGCCGCTGGCGTCGGGCGCACGATCGCCGGCGCTGACGTTACCAGGGTATGGGCGGCATTCGCTGGCCAATGCGCCGTGCCTGTAATTGATCGCCAACTGCAGCGTTTCCTCGTCGCGGCGCTCGCCCAGGGCGCGATTGGCACCGGAGAAGTGCAGTCGACTGGACAAGCCGAGGATCCATCGCGCCACCGGCAGGCGTTCCTCTTCGTAAGTGTCCAGCAGCGTGGCATCCGCGCCGCCGATCGCCGCGGCTAGTTTCCAGCCAAGGTTGTGTGCATCCTGGATGCCGGTATTCATGCCCTGGCCGCCAGCCGGCGAATGCACGTGTGCCGCATCGCCAGCGACGAAGACACGGCCTGCGCGATAACGATCGACCATGCGCACATTGGCTCGCCACAGTGACAACCAGCGCGGTTCGCTCAGGCGAATGTCATTGCGCCCCGTGCGTTCTTCGACAATGCGCTGATAGAGCGCGAGCGAAGGTTGTTCCTGCATGTCCGGATCGACCGAGGCCTGAAACTGGAACAGGTCGGTGCTCGGCAACGGTGCCAATGCAAGAAAGCCGTCGGCGCCACGCCAAGTATGCCAGTGCTCGCGATCCAGGCCGGTTGCGTGGACGTCGCCGACCAGCATGCGATGTTGGTCGAGCGTCTCGCCCTCGAAGGCGATTCCGGCCAGTTTGCGTGTGGTGCTGCGCCCGCCATCGCAACCGACCAGCCAGTCGGCCTCGAACGTTTCGATCGTGCCATCGGCATAAGCGGTCGTGACGAACACGCTGTTGCCGCGGTCGTTCAGCGTCTGCAACGCAATGCCGTATTCCACGCGGCCGCCCAGCGCGGCGAGTTTGCCGCGCAGCAGACTTTCCACGCGCCACTGAGGAATGAGCAATGGGGACGCGTAAGGCGTGTCCGGGCGCGGTTCCCGTCCCTCGTGCATATCGAAATCGCGTGGGCCATCGGGGCCATAGAAGCGGATCGGCAGATGGAAGCGTCCATGTGCGATCACGTCGGCGACGATGCCGAGGTTGTCGAAAATCTCCAGGGTGCGCGGCTGCACGCCTTTGCCGCGAGAGCCCTCGAATGGCGCAGGCGCCGCATCGATCAGCCGGAAACCGATGCCGCGCCGAGCCAGCTCGCAAGCCAGGGTCAAACCAGTCGGACCGGCACCGACAATCAGGACAGGGACGGAAGAAGCCATGAAAAAAGTCT
Organism: Dyella sp.; assembly: GCF_036568765.1. Taxonomy (GTDB): domain Bacteria; phylum Pseudomonadota; class Gammaproteobacteria; order Xanthomonadales; family Rhodanobacteraceae; genus GSA-30. Next base: position 4,803 of record NZ_DATCRY010000028.1, read on the forward strand.
CCAAACTAACGCCGTTAGGGATTAAAATCTAACATGATTAGATTGAACTAACAACGTTAGGTAAGGCATGAGGACCGACCGCGAATCCGTCGTAAAAGCCGGGCTTAAGCTTTTGAATGAAAAGGGCCTTGAGGGATTGACTCTGCGCGGAATCGCGGCCGAACTGGGGGTTAAGGCTCCGAGTCTTTACTGGCGGTTCAAGAGCAAGCAGGACTTGGTGGACGACATGGCCACCTCGGTGCTGGCCGATTTGGCGGCCGAACTCGGTCAAGCGGACGTGGGCGACTGGCGGGAGATCAGCCTGCGCTTCGGCATCGCATTGCGCCGCAGCCTGCTCAAATACCGCGACGGTGCGCGCATGGTGGGCGGCTCGCATATGAACGACCACAGCATGTACGGCCCGATGGAACGTGCGCTGGAAATCTTCCAGGCCGCCGGCATCTCCCCGGCCGACGCCGCGGTCTGCCTGGGTAGCGTAAACAGCTATGTCATTGGCTTTACGCTGGAAGAGCAGGCGGTGCTGTCGCCCGAAGGCGAACGCGATCCGCGTTATGCGCTGGATCGGCGCGAGGAGCGCATGGATGCAACGCGCTTTCCTCTGTCGCGCAGCATCGGACCCGAACTGTTCGATGGCTACGATGCGCGTTTCGAACGCGGTTTGCGCGCGATCGTGGCCGGCTTTGCGGCCGAGTTCGCCAGCGCTTAGGGGCCAGCGAAGTACACCGCCACGCCCAAGCCGCCTTCCCAGTCGTTGGCGTCCCCGGCCACGCGCCGCCGCCACCAGGCATCCCATTGCACGCGCGCGTTGGGCTGCCATGTGAAGCCATTGCCCAACTGCATGCCGCTGCGTCCGTCTTCATGCACCGCAGCTGCTTCGCCGTAGACGCCCCAATGCTTGTCGAGAGCGATATTGTAATCGGCCGCTAGCTGGTAACTCGACTGGTTACCGCTGCGCTGGTCCTGTGCGAAGTAGCTCCATTGATGATCTTCGTCTACTTGTTGCACCGCGACCAGGCCCAGTGTGTACTGACGGCGATCGTTGCGAATGCCGCGGGCGCCATCGGTGAATTCCATGGTGCCGAGCACGCCCCAGCTCCAGGCATCGCTGGCCGAGGGGAGCCCAAGCTTGAGTCCGAGCGTGCTGTCGCCGCGGCCATGCATCACGGTGGAACTGGTCGCCTCCCGCTCGCTTAACCGATTGAAGGGCGTGCTGCCCAACTGCAATTCCAGGTGCGCCCCCAGGCCGATGCGCAACAGGCTGTCCGTGCTGTACAAGCTGCTGCGCGTGCCGCTGTCGTTGCCAAGCGTCCAGGTAGGCAATCCTTGCTCAAGCGCCAGGCCACCGGCAGGCAGGGCACCCGGTGCGAAGCCGTACCCAGGCCGGTCGAAGCCGGGGGCATCATCGGCCAGCGCCGGGCCAGCGACGATCGCCATGCCGAGTAACAAGTAACGGACGAGATGTCCGCTATATCCGTTAAAATCCATCTTTTCGCTTCGCGCCCCCTGACCGCTCATGACCGTTCGCACCCGTTTTGCCCCCAGTCCCACCGGTTTCCTGCATATCGGCGGAGCCCGCACCGCGCTTTACTGCTGGCTCGAAGCGCGCCGTCGCGGCGGCCAGTTTGCGCTGCGCATCGAGGATACCGACCGGGAACGCTCCACCGACGAAGCGGTGCGGGCCATTCTCGATGCGATGCACTGGCTGCAACTGGACGCGGACGAAGCCCCTGTCTACCAGACCCACCGCCTTGCGCGCTACAAGGAAGTGGCCGATCGCCTGCTCGCTGAGGGCAAGGCCTATTACGCCTACGAGAGCAAGGACGAGATCGAAGCCATGCGCGAGGCGGCGATGGCACGTGGCGAGAAGCCGCGCTACAACGGTTATTACCGCGATCGCAACGAGCCTTATCGCGACGATCCGAACCGCGTCATCCGCTTCAAGAACCCGCTGGAAGGCAGCGTCGTATTCGAGGACAAGGTCAAGGGGCGGGTGGAGTGGGCCAATGCCGAGCTGGACGATCTGGTGATCTTCCGCTCGGACGGATGGCCGACCTACAACTTTGCCGTGGTGGTGGACGACATCGACATGGGCATCACCGAAGTGATCCGCGGCGACGACCACGTCAACAACACGCCTCGGCAGATCAACATCTATCGCGCGCTTGGCGCGCCGGTGCCGGAGTTCGCGCACCTGCCGATGATCCTCGGTCAGGAAGGCAAGAAGCTGTCCAAGCGCACCAACTCGGTCAGCGTCATGGAATACCGCGATGCCGGTTTTCTACCTCATGCGCTGCTCAACTACCTGGTTCGCCTGGGCTGGTCGCATGGCGATCAGGAAATCTTCTCGCGTGAGGAAATGACGCGGCTGTTCGATATCGGCGATGTCAACAAGGCCGCGTCGCGCTTCGACGTCGAGAAGCTTGCCTGGCTCAACCAGCATTACCTCAAGAACGACGCGCCCGAATCGATCGTGCCGGAATTCACCTGGCACCTGGAGCGTGCCGGCTTCGATATCGCCAAGGGACCGGCGCCGGCCGATGTCATTGTCGCCTTGCGCGACCGCGTGCAGACCCTGAAGGAAATGGCCGAGCGCGCCAAGATCTGGTACGGCCCGATTGTCGAGTGGGACGACAAGGCGGTGGCCAAACATCTCAAGAACGACAGCGCCGTGGCGGTACTCGAGGCGGCACGCACGGGTCTGGAAGCATTGCCGGAATGGACCCCTGCGGCGATCCATGGCGTGGTCGAGCAGATCGCCGCGACACTGGAGCTGGGCATGGGCAAGATTGCCCAGCCGTTGCGCGTGGCGATGACCGGAACCCAGGTATCGCCCTCGATCGACCATACGGTGTACCTGGCCGGGCGCAACGAGGCCCTCGCGCGCATCGGTGTGGCCTTGACCAAGGCGCAGGGCTGATGCCGCGCCGGCGCGCGCGATATGGATGAGCTCCTGCAGAAGGCGACCCAGGGCGTCGACCTCGACGACCCTGGTGCCGTCTGGCAGATCTTCGCCAATCTTATGGGCTTGGTGCCCTGGATATCGCTGTTCTGGTGGACCGTGGCATTCATCGCGGTCGGCGCGCTACTTGGCTGGTGGCGCGGACGGTTGTGGGAAGGCATCTGGCTATCGGCCGTGCTGGGACCGATCGGCTGGGTCGTCGTGCTGCGACCGAAGAAACCGCGGGTGGAGCCGCCTCCGCTGCCGAGGTAGCCCCCTGTAAAACGGCCTTTGCCGCCCCCAGTGTTATGATCGATCCCGAGGTGACTGCATTGACCCACAGCGCAACCAGCAAAACCCACGCCCATCATCATCACGATGATCCGGAAGGTTTCGTCCGCGCCGTCGAAGAGGCGAGCGAGGAGCGCGGCCTGCGGTTGACGCCGCTACGCAAGGAAGTACTCGAGCTGATCGCCGCTGCCGGCAAGCCAGTCAAGGCTTACGACCTGCTCGACCAGTTACGCGAAAGGCATGGCAATGCCGCGCCGCCGACGGTTTATCGTGCGCTGGATTTCTTGCTCGAGCACCAGTTCATTCATAAGCTCGAATCGATCAATGCCTTCGTGTCCTGCCACCATCCGGCCGAGGCGCACCAGGTTCCTTTCCTGATCTGCGATGTATGCTCCAGTGCTCAGGAAGTCTGCGACGAACGAGTTGCTGAGCTGATCGACGCTCAGGCCAAGGCGTTCGGGTTCCGCGCCCAAGGGCAGACCCTGGAAGTGCATGGCGTCTGCAAGGATTGCCGCAAGGGCTAAGGGAGCCCAGGGCTCGTTCGATCGAAAGGCGCGATGGGCACATCGCGCCTTTTTTGATTCGGTTAGCTGCCCAAGGGAGGGAAACGGCCTCTGGCGTTTTTGCTTGTTACATTATAACATGTCACTCTATCCCCTCCCTCCTGCTTCTGCCGCCCAAATCCCCATGGACTCTGAGCAAGTAAGCAAATCCCGTGTATGGTCGTTTGCCGACAGGGTCGGCGCGATAGCCTCCTTTCTCTGTGCGATTCACTGCGCAGCTTTGCCGTTCGTGTTGAGCGTGCTGCCATTCATTGGCTTGGAGTTCCTGGCCGATCATCGCTTCGAGCGTGGATTCGTGCTGTTCGCCAGCGCACTGGCGTTGTTCGCGCTCGGCAATGGCTATCGGCGACACCGCCGTCCTTTTCCATTGCTGCTGGCGCTGCCGGGCCTGTGCCTCTTGGTGCTGGGCGTGACTTATGCCGAGCATTATTCGATTGCCATGCATAGCGTGATGGTGACCTGCGGCGGCTTGCTGCTGGCGACGGCGCACTTCTTCAATCTGCGCATCGATCGCCAGCTCAGTCACGCGCATCATGGCCATGCGCACTGAGGCTCGTGATTGTGTAACGGCGTGCCGGCTCCCTAGCATTCGCACATGACTTCCGCTCACGCGCATTCGCACGATCGCCACGATCACGCGCACCACGATCACGATCATGCTCACGATCGCAACCACGCCGCCGTTGCGGGGCAGGGGCGCGAGCGCAAGCTGATTTTTGCCTTCGTCCTAACCACGCTGATGATGGTGGCCGAGGCAGTCGGCGGCTGGTGGTCCGGTTCGCTGGCACTTTTGGCCGACGCGGGCCATATGCTGGTCGATTCACTGGCGCTGCTGCTGGCCGTGGTCGGTGTCTGGCTGGCAAAAAAGCCCGCCGACGCGCGGCGTACCTATGGCTACGGGCGGCTGGAAGTTCTGGCCGGCTTCGTCAATGCGCTGACCCAGTTCGTGCTGGTGGCCTTTATTGCGTACGAGGCGATCGAGCGCCTGTTTCATCCAGGCGAGATCCTCTCCGGCATCATGCTGGTGGTCGCTTTGATCGGCCTCGCCGTCAATGTGATTGTGCTGCGCACCTTGCACGGCCACGCACACGACGATGTCAATCTTGCCGGTGCAACGCTGCATGTGCTGGGCGATTTGCTCGGCTCGGTCGCCGCGGTACTGGCAGCGCTGGCGGTGCGTTGGCTCGGCTGGAACTGGGCCGATCCGGTGCTTTCGCTGCTGGTTTCGCTATTGATCCTCGGCAGTGCCTGGGGTCTGCTGCGTCGGTCCGCGCACATCCTGCTCGAAGGCGTGCCCGATGGCATGAGCACCGAGGAAATCACAGAGGTCCTGCGTGGTGCGGATGTCACCATTCGCGATGTGCATCACGTGCACGTCTGGCAGCTGGCCTCGGGGTCGCGCATGGCGACTCTGCATGCCGAACTCAGCGAGGTCGGCGAGCAAGCGCAGGCGTTGGCGGCAATCAAGCGCGTCCTGAGCGAGCGCTTCGGTATTCAGCATGCCACGGTGCAGATCGATCCAGGCCCTTGTCCTGACGAGCCCGCAGGCTGTGCCGGACATGGGCATCGCTGAGAAGCACAGCTAGCTTTCTCAGCATCGTCTCCCCCTGACTTTAAGCTGACTTTAAGCAGCCAGAGGGCCGAATGGCCTGAGGGGGCGCTCATGATGCGCAGGTAAGCGTAGACCGCTTGCTCTTGCGCTTTACACCCGCACTGCTACGATGCTCGACCGTCCATTTTTTCAGCTAGCAGGAGTACCGTCATGGGTAAGGGCGATCGTAGGACCCGTCGTGGCAAGACCTATCGTGGCAGCTACGGCATCAGCCGTTTGCATAGCGCCAAGCCGGCGGTTGCCGGTGCGAAGGAGACCGTGACGAAGCCGGCCACCGCCGCCAAGAAGGCTGCGCCGAAGAAGAAGTCGGCCTGAGGCAAGCCTCCGGACCGCAACGAAGCCCCCTTTTCGGGGGCTTTTTTGTGCCCGAGATTAGCCTGGTACGGTAGACGGAGTACAACGGCCAGAGCAGGCGTATAGCGATCCGCGGTTCCTGTGTCCGTTGGCGTGGTGCTTCCATGTCCATGGCCTGGGTACTGCGTTCGACCGGGAGGGTATCGATCCTGCGCGCCTTCGAGACGTTATAACTCGAGCCGGGCCTCCAGTTCGAACCGACTTTCCACCGGCGCGGCAACCACATTCTCCAGCACGCATCCCGGGAAGACATTGGTGCCGTGCCCGGCATAGTTATCCAAGTTGTAGAAATACGGCGCATGGGACCAGCAGCGATAGCCCAAGTCTTTCAGCGCCTGGATTTCCTGTTCTACGCGCGCAATGCCCCCCAGGCGGGCATAGATCACCGGGCGATGCTCCCGGATGGTTTCGATCGCACCGGCCAGCAAGTCCACCAGAGCGCCGGGAATATTGACTTTGATCAGGTCAAGCCCTTCCAATCCGAGTTCGTCGATGGCGGCCACCGCAACTGTCTCGTCGCGTGCATCGGTGCGTCCGAAAGAGGGCAGGGAGGAAAGCGCTGTCTGCCCTTTGGTACGACCGAGCCAAAATGGGTGTGTGTAGACATTGCCAAGGCCATTGATCGCGATATTCGCACACATGCGCTGGAAGCCGATGCGGCAAGGGTCGGCGACGTGGACCTTGCCGCTTTCGCCGACGGCACGCGAAAGCCACAGCGCATGCGCACCGTACTGGCCGCCGAGTTCGAGCACGCGGTGCCCTTCCTTGACAAGGCTGCCAAGCAAGCCGATCTCATGTTCGGCCCATTCGCCATATAGCTCCAGAGACCGGGCGATGGGATTGTCGGCCGGCACCGAGGCGGCCAGCCCATAGCGGGTGTTCCAGAACTGCGGTGCGGTATCCAGGGCGATGCGCTTGTTCATCGAGTTCGTCATCCGTGAGTGAGTCGTTGATTCGGGGCCGGCCTGCGGCTGGCGATGTTTTTCTTCAGAGGGCTGGGCACGTGCTTGCCGATGCGCATCGAGCGATGCGACAGACGGAGTGCGATGAGGCGCGCTCGACGCGGAGAGCGCGGCGTCGGCGTTGTCCACGGCGGGCACGCTGTCCACGGTTTCGATTGCGATCGGCGCTTCCTCATCGAAGTAAGCCGGCGGCAAGTTCCATGGCAAGGTATCCAGCTCCATTCGGTCGTCGGCATCGAGACGGAGCATCGGGGTGAAATCGACCGAAAAAAGCAAAGAGCTGGACTGTCGCATGGAAGTATCCGTTGGGGTCTGCTCGGGAAAGCGGGCAGTAGCCGCATGGCGTGCAAGAGCGTGGTTTATGGATTTGCGTGGGCTCGCGCACCGTGGCGATCCACGCGCGTGTGCCTTGACTCTGCGTTGTCCATGCGAAAACGCGGCTGCCACGGCGACCGATAAGACTGCGCCGAGGCACCAGTGGCCGAGGTGCTCGAATCGCGGTTCGCCGGTGGCGGAAGCGTGCGGGATTGCGGCCGCTTCGGTGCTGGCCGTATCGATAGCCGGGTAAGCCATCGCCCATGGAGCTGGAACGAGAGATGCAGGTGTCGATGCTGACGCCTTCGGAGGAGCGGGCTTCCAGGGTGAATCAGATCCCCTCAGGCCAACCGGTCCGATATCGATCGTGCTCACGAGTGGCGCAGTAAGCACGGGCACCTCCGGAAGACGGCTGTTCTCGCTCTGTGTCGGTAGATCCTTCATTGCATCGAGCGTGATCGCGGTAACCGAGTTTCCGCGACGCATGCAGCCACTGAGTACCACGCCCGTCATTACCGCGCCCATGGACAGCAATCCGCCGATAGCGGAGGACGACGAATGCAAGCGGTAGAAAGCCAATGTCGATCCTTGACGGGCGGCGTGCCGAGATGTTCGCTTGGAGAGGATTCAACCTTACAAAAGCGCTGGCCGAAAATCTTTCGGACATGGCCTAGCGGAATCTACACGAGTAAATACGCGGCGATGGCGGTGTAGAGACAGAAAACTCATCGGACACCGCCGTTTTTTCCTGTCAGCCTAATTCCAGCATTTCGCCGCCAACATAAACGTTGCTTAGCAACGATCCGCCGATCCAGTAGCACAGCTCCGCAGGACGACGAACGTTCCACACGGCGAGGTCGGCGCGCTTACCTGTCGCCAAGATGCCGCGGTCGGCCAGATTGAGCGCGCGTGCCGCATGCACCGTCACGCCGCGCAAAGCCTCTTCCGGTGTAAGCCGAAACAAGGTACATGCCATGCTCGCTGCCAGGCGCAGCGAAAGCAATGGCGAGGTGCCCGGATTGCAATCGGTGGCAACTGCCATCGGCACGCCGTTGGCGCGCAGGGCATCGATCGGCGGCAATCGCGTTTCGCGCAAGGCATAGAATGCTCCCGGTAGCAGTACTGCCACGGTACCTGCGCCTGCCATGGCGGCGATGCCGGCATCGCTCAGATATTCCAGGTGGTCGGCCGACAATCCGCTGTATTCGGCCACCAGTGCAGCGCCTTCCTGGTCGGACAATTGTTCGGCATGCAGCTTTACCGGCAATCCGAGTCCCCGTGCGCGCTCGAAGACTCGGCGGATTTCTTCGCGGGTAAAGCCGATGTTCTCGCAAAAGGCATCGACGGCATCGACCAGCCCTTGTTCGGCAAGCGCCGGTAGCATCCGCTCGCAGACCTCGTCCACGTAAGCGTCGCGACGATCCTTATGCGAAGCGGGCAAGGCGTGCAGGCCGAGGAAAGTGGTGCGTACATCGATACCCAGCGAGAGCCCGATGCGGCGCGCGACCTCGAGCATACGGCGTTCGCTATCCAGCTCCAGGCCGTAACCGGATTTGATTTCCAGCGTGGTGACACCATCGGCGAGCAAGGCGCGGGCGCGCGGTAAGGATTGCTCCAGCAATGCATCGGTCGATGCCGTGCGGGTAGCGCCGACGGTCGAGGCGATACCGCCGCCGGCCCGGGCGATATCTTCGTAGCTGGCGCCATTCAGACGCAGATCGAATTCATGCGCGCGATCGCCGCCGAAGACCAGATGCGTATGGCAGTCGATCAAGCCAGGCGTGACCAGCGCACCTTCCAGATCGACGACGTGCTCTGCACGGGCCTGCGGCGGCAAGTCTGCCTGTGCGCCGACCCAGGCGATGAGGCCTTCCTTCAGGGCGATCGCACCATGGCCGATCAGTCCATAAGGGGCATCGCCGTCGAAGGTGGCAAGCTCGGCATTCAGTAGCAAGGTGTCCCAGGTCATGCGGCGGGATTCTCCTTAGGCGAATCCGTGCGCTGTCGCTCGTATTCGCTCATGAGCTTCTCCGCCAGCGCTTTATAAACCGGCTTGCGGCAGAGCAGCGTAGAGACAGTGCGTGCCACCAGGCAGGTCGCCATGATCGGCAGGGCCATCTGCTGGTTGGCGGTCAATTCCATCGAGATTACCGTGGCCGTCAGCGGCGCCTGGGTTACGCCGGAGAGATAAGCGGCCATCGCCAGCAGGACGATCGACGATGGATCGACGCCGGGCAGCAGGCGCGCGATATCGCTGCCCAGCCCGGCGCCGACTGCCAGCGCGGGCGAGAAGATGCCGCCGGGAATGCCGGCCCAGTAAGAGGCGATATTGCCGAGAAACTTGAGCGCGCCGAAATCGCCGGCAGGATCGGCGTGGCCCTCGAGCAAAGCTTTGGCCTGCGCGTAGCCGGTGCCATAGAGCCCGTCGGGTACGAGTTGGCTGAGCAACACCAGGGCAAGCCCGCAAGCGGCGGCAAATAAGATGGGTTGACGCGCGCGCAAGCGACCGATGATGCCGCGCAGGCCGCGGTCGCTGGGCAGGATCAGGCGAGCGAACAGCCCGCCCGCCAGGCCGCAGATCACACCGGTAGCAAGCACAGCCCACCAGGCGTTACCCAGGGGCAAGGCGATGTCGAAATGACCGAAGTAGGCGTAGTTGCCCAGGATGCCCAGTGAGACCAGGCCAGCGATGAACACTGCCGTGAGTAACGTACCGCTCACGCGATGTTCGAACGAGCCGCTCATTTCCTCGATGGCGAACACCACTCCTGCAAGCGGCGTGTTGAAAGCGGCGGCCAGGCCCGCGGCCGCGCCAGCCAGGATAAAGCGGCCGGCAGCTGCCGGTTCGGCAAAGCCGAAACGGCGGCCGAGCGAATAAAGTAGTCCGGCGGCAACGTGCACGGTCGGTCCTTCGCGCCCTACCGATGCGCCGCCGAGCAGAGCGGCAAGCGTCAACCCTAGCTTGCCGATCGCCACGCGCAGGCTGAGCTGGGTCGCACGAAAGCGTTCGTCCTCGATTTTCAGCGCGGCCATCGCCTGCGGAATGCCCGAGCCGCGGGTCGGTCTAAGTGCACCCGAGGTAAGCCATGCCAGCACGGCGAATGTCGCTGGTGTAACGACGAACGCCCAGTAGCGGCCGTGCACCAACAGCGCGCGAAACAGCTCGAACGCATAGTCGGCGGCACGGGCGAAGCCGACCGCGGCCAGGCCGACCAGTACTGCGCCGCTCCAAAACAGGATGCGGCGACGCCATTGCTGCGGCGAGAACAGATCGTGGTCGGCGATCAGCTGCCGCAGTCGATCCGGCGACCGCGGATTTTCCGGTTGTTCAGGTGTGCTCACTTACGGATGTCCGGTTTGCGTGTCCAGCGGGTTTCGTAGAGATCGAATCGACGATCCTTGAGGTTCTGCACCGCGCCGGAATTGCGCGCGCGTGCCAGGTTCTCGAGGCTCAGATCGGCGAACAGTACGGTTTCGATGTTCGGTGTCGAATCGGCGGCGACACCGTCGCGCGCGAACGGGAAATCGCTAGGGGTCAAGATGCAGCTCTGGCCATACTGGATGTCGAAGTTGTTGACACCAGGCAGGTTGCCGACGTTGCCCGATAGCACCACATAGCACTGGTTCTCGATCGCTCGTGCCTGAGAGCAATAACGCACCCGCAGATAGCCTTCGCGTACGTCCGTGCAGAACGGTACGAACAGGATCAGCGCACCCTGGTCGGTGAGGTGGCGCGCGACTTCGGGGAATTCGGAGTCGTAGCAGATCATCACGCCAATCGGGCCGCAGTCGGTCTGGATCGTCGCGGCCGTATCTCCGCCGGTAATGCTCCACACGGTGCGCTCGCTCGGCGTCGGGTGCAGCTTTTCGCGTTCGTGCAGCGAGCCGTCGCGCAGGCAGACATAGCAGACGTTATGGATATCGCCGTTGGCCTGTTCAGTGGGATGCGAGCCGGCGATGATATTGATGTTGTAGTGCACAGCCAGCCGCGTGAATAGTTCCTTCACTTGCGGCGTGTAATGGCTGAGCTTGCGGATCGCCTCGACCGGCGACAGCTCTTCGTTTTCGATCGACAGCAGTTGCAGCGTGATCAGTTCGGGAAAGGTGACGAAATCGGCGTTGTAGTCGGCGGCGATATCGGTGAAGTACTCGACCTGGGTGGCGAACTCCTCGAAGGACGAGATGCGTCGCTGTTGGTATTGCACCGAAGCGACGCGCACGGAGTCGGGCAGGCGTTGCGGCGTCGGTATGGAGGGCGTATCCGGATGGTTGAGCAGACGTGGATTGCGCCAGACCAGATGTGCCGCGTAGCCGAGGGAGTCGTAGTCGGAGGGCACATAGCCCTTGAGCAGACCGATCACCTGGAACTCGTTACTGAGCTGGAAGCTCAGGGTGAGGTCGCGGCGCTTGCCTTCGACCACGGCCTGTACGTAGGCCTCCGCGGAACCGTAGCGCTGGATGTTCCTGGCGAGCCCGGGAATGCGACCGCCGAAGACGATGCCGCGCAATTTGAGCTCGGTGCACAGGCGCTTGCGTGCCTGATAAAGGCGCTGGCCGATGCGCATGCCGCGGAAATCCGGATGGACCACCACTTCCATGCCGTACAGCCAGTTGCCGTCGGCCTTGTGGCGAGAAGCCATGCCCCCGCCGGTGATCTGCATCCAGGTATGGGGCGACAGCGCGGTAGTTTCGTCGACGCGAAACGTGGCGCAGTAGCCGACGATCTGCCCTTCGTACGCCACCACGAACTGGCCTTCGGCGAAGTGCGTCTGCTGGGAGCGGAGCATTTCTTCCGAATGACCCCATTCGGGGGTATAGACACGGGCGGTCAGGTCGACCAGGGCGGGTACGTCGGCAGCGACGGCTTGACGCACCAGCAACTTGGGGGTGTGCTCGGGGGGTTTTTTGGCCATGTGGGCAATTATGAATGAAATGGCCGGCGGGCGTGCCCACGTGGCACGGCAAGCGTCTGTGCTTCCTCTACACTTTGCACGATCTTCGCGAGGAAATTGAAGGCCATGTCCGAAAGCATCCATACGCGCAACTACCGTGCCGATCGACTCTGGCTGGGCGAAGGCTGGAGCGAGGACGGCGCGCTTGCGGTGGATTCGACCGGCCATCTAGGGGCGACCGAAGGCCCGGCCGAGCGCATCGGCGGCTGGGTGCTTCCAGGCATGCCCAATCTGCATTCGCACGCCTTCCAGCGGGCCATGGCCGGTTTGGCCGAGCGCAAAGGGCGCAGCGACGACAGCTTCTGGACCTGGCGCGAAACGATGTATGCCTTTGCCGCGGCGATCGGGCCGGAGCAATTGAAGGCGATTGCCGCGCAGCTCTATGTGGAAATGCTCAAGGCGGGCTATACGCACGTCTGCGAGTTTCATTACCTGCATCACCAGCCGGATGGGACGCCTTACGGACAGCCTGAGGCGATGTCGCTGGCGCTCATCGAAGCGGCACGCGAAACCGGAATCGCAATGACTCTTTTGCCCGTGCTGTACATGAGCGGCGGTTTCGACGGGCGGCCTTTGGCACCGCGACAGCGCCGCTTCGGGCATCGGGTCGATAGCTACCTGCGCCTGCTCGACAGCCTCAAGCAGTACGAAGCAGCGGATCTGCGTATTGGCGTGGCTCTGCACTCATTGCGTGCGGTGCCGGAGGCAGCCATGCGCGAGGTGCTCGCCGCCGAGCCAGTACGCGATCTGCCGATCCATATCCATATCGCCGAGCAGATCGGCGAAGTGCAGGATTGCTTGGCTACGCGCGGTGCGCGTCCAGTGGAATGGTTGCTCGATCACGCCGATGTCGATGCGCGTTGGTGCCTGGTGCATGCGACGCATCTGGAAGATAACGAAGTATCGCGGTTGGCGCGTAGCGGTGCGGTGGCTGGCCTGTGTCCGACGACCGAGGCGAATCTCGGCGACGGCTTGTTTCCGCTGGCAGACTATCTCGACGCTGGCGGCACACTCGGTATCGGTTCGGATTCGCATATCTCCGTATCGCCGGTGGAAGAATTGCGTTGGCTCGAATATGGCCAGCGCCTGGCTACCAGGCACCGCAATATCGCGGCACGGCATGAACACGACAGCGTCGGTGAAACCTTGTGGCGCGCAGCGTTGCGCGGCGGTGCCCGCGCGGCAGGGCTGCCTATCGGCGCATTGCGCGAAGGCACGCGTGCAGACGCCATTGTGCTCGATGACGATGCGCCGCAATTGGCCGCACGCAGTGTCGGCGCTGCCATGGACAGCTTCTTGTTCGCCGGCAACCGTCCGCTGGTGCGCGATGTGATGGCTGGCGGCCAGTGGGTAGTGCGCGACTTCTGTCATCGTGACGAAGCGGGTATTGCCTCGCGTTATCGCAGTGTTGTCGAGCAACTTGCCGCCAGCTGAATGTACGGCATTTAAAGTGCCCGATTGGCATGAACGGAAGTTATCGCTGCTCGTTCCTGCGCGTCATCGCCAAATTCGTCGATCGCGTTTCCCACGCATGAGTTTCCACGAAACAGGAGTGGTCCATGCGTCGCTTGATGATGATCTGCCTTGCCGCCGTCACCTTGTTCGCCAGCACCGCCGCGCTGACCGGTTGCGTCGTCGTGGCGCCGCGTCATCCGCACTATGAGCGCGTGTGGGTGCCGGGGCATTGGGAAGGTCGTGCCTGGGTGGATGGACACTATCGTTGATGTCATTGGAGGCACTGGATTGGGCAAACGCGGAATCCGGTGCCTTCGACTTGCCACGACAGCTACAACACTGTTTCCAATCGTTTCCGCATATATGCACTTGTTTCTCTGGTGAATCTGCACCTGGAGTACTCGCTGATCGAGCGTCATATCGAACACGAATACACGGCGTTCGCCACCCAACTGGGTATGGGCATCACGGCATGGAGTCCGTTAGGCATGGGATTGCTGTCGGGTAAGCATCGTCCCTCCCGGCACGGGCGGCGATACCGGCGAGGGGCGTCTGGCGAAAGTGGCCGGCGCCTGGATTCGACCGGTTTACCGAGCCGTTGTTGGCGCATCGTGGCGGAATTGGCGCAGGTGGCCGAGGCGTTCGCCAAGCCGATGGCGCAGGTTGCCTTGAACTGGGTCGCCAACCGCCCGGGCGTCGGCTCGGTCATTGTGGGTGCTACGAAGCTGGCGCAGCTGGAAGACCATCTTGCCGCGTTGGATTTCAGCCTTCCAGAAGCGCTGCGTCAGCGCCTGTAGCTAGCGTTCCAGAGCGTCCCTTTCCGTACTACATGTTCGGCGATGTGCATCAGTCGCGCGTTCACCGTGACGTAGCGGTAGGCGATAAGCCGCCAGGCTCTACGCCTCCTGTCCATGTCCCCGCGCAACAAGCGCCATCGCTCGGCCCCGATCGATCCTGAAAATCGGCAAAAAAAGCCGCCGGCTTGCACCGGCGGCTCGTCGCATGCAGTTTTTACTGCGCGGACTGGGTGGAACCGTTGGCCTGCTGGGCGTGCTGCTGCTTCCACTGCTGCATGCGTTGCTGGCGCTCTGCGCGCATGGTGGCGAGCTGCGACTTCTGCGCGCTGGTCAGGACGTTGTAGATCTGCGCGCGGGTGGCGGCACCCTGGGTCACGCGGGCCTGGGTCAAGGCGGCCTCAGCCTGGGCGAGGCTGGCTGCGGCCTGCTGGTAGCCCGCGGCATCCGGTGTCAGCGCTTCGAAAGCGGCGCGCTGCTGGTGCACTGCTTGCATCTGCGGCTTGAGCTGGCTGAAGCCCTGCTTGAAGATCTGCTTGACCTGGGCTTTCTGGTCGTCGGTCAGATTAAGCTTCTTCAGTGCCATGAACGCGCCGTGGTGACCGCGATGGCCGCCATGCTGCCAACCGGCGTGCTGGCCGGCAGTCGGGGTCCCGTCCTGCTGCGGGGCGGCAAAGACCAGCGCCGAGCAACCCAGGGCAGCGGTCAGCAGGATGGAAAGGGGAAGGATCTTGCGCATGGTGTTTGCTCCTCGTTGGGGGGACGTCACTTGCGACATATTGGACGACACCGGCACGTTTAAGATCTTTGCGATCGGGTAAAGATCGGTAAAGCTGTGGTTGGAAAGGGCATTTCACGCCCTGCCAAGCCCCTAACCTTAGGCCGCGCCGCAAGATCTCGCCCTGCGCGGCTGCCCGCTTTACCCTGTCCTCACTACTTTCCATATCAGACCCATGCCCCGAATCCTTATTGCCGATGACGACCGCGAACTGTGCGGCCTGCTGGCCGAATACCTGCGCCGTGAAGGTCTGCAGGTGGATGTCGTGCATGACGGCGCATCCGCCCTGGCGTATTTGCGCGATCCGGCCATGCGGCCGGATCTGGTGATCCTGGACGTCATGATGCCGGGACAGAACGGGCTCGATACCTTGCGCGAACTCCGGCTGCAGCATCGCTTGCCGGTGATCATGCTGTCGGCGCGAGGCGAGCCGGTCGACCGGGTGGTCGGCCTGGAGCTGGGGGCCGACGATTATCTGGCCAAGCCCTGCTTGCCGCGTGAGCTGTTGGCGCGGGTGCGTGCGCAACTGCGCCGCCATACCGTGGAAGGGGCGGCAACGCTGACCATCGGCCAATTGCGCCTGTTGCCCGGCGAGCGGCGCGCTTACGTGAACGAGCAGGAGCTCAGCCTCACCGGTGCGGAGTTCTTGTTGCTGCTGACACTGGCGCAACGCGCCGGCGAAGTGATCGACAAGGCGACGCTTACCCGTGCCGCGTTGGGGCGCGAGCTGGAACGGTTCGATCGCAGCGTCGATGTACATGTCAGTCGCTTGCGCCACAAACTGGCCGAGGCGGAAGAAACCTCGTTGCGCATCGAGTCGGTGCGAGGCGCCGGCTATGTGCTGGCGGGCGGTGCGCGAGCATGATCCGCTTCAATAGCCCGTTCCGCAGTCCGTTATTCTGGCGTTTGCTTCTGTGGTTCTGTGCGGTGAACCTGCTAGCCTTGTTGCTGGGCGGTGTGCTCACCCGGCGCTTTATCGAATACTCCTCCGCGCAGGATGTAGATTGGCCCTCGATCGCGCAGGCTGCGACGCAGGCGTACGAGACCGGTGGCAAAGACGGGTTCGATGCCTGGGCGCGCCAGCAACGCCGCGAAGGTGTCGATGTCACGCTGTATGAAGACGGTCAGCCACTGCGGATCCTGCGTCTGCCCACGTCGTTGCGTGAGCAATTGCCGGGTTTGCTCGATGCCCAGCGCGATGTGCAACTCGAACCGTGGCCCGGTTACTACCTTGCCGTGCAACAGATCACTGGCAGTGACGGTACGGTGCGGCAAATGGTGGCCACCAGCAGCTCGCGCGCTCGTGTCTCGCCACGTACGCGGCAACAGATCTTCCTGGCCGTGCAATTGGGCTTGTCGCTGCTGTTCATCGCCATCGCCGGCTGGTGGGTCGCGCGCGGCGTCGCGCGCCCCGTGGATGTGCTGCGCGATGCCACGCGGCGCATGGCCGCGGGTGAGTTCTCCGCGCGCATCGGCGCGCCCTGGAGCAGCCAGCATGATGAGCTCGGCCAGCTCGCTCGCGATTTTAACGGCATGGCCGAGCGCATCGAAACCTTGATCGCACACGAGCGCGGAGTCTTGCAGGATCTCTCGCACGAGTTACGCTCGCCGCTGGCACGCCTGCACTTGATCATGGATCTGGCCCAACATAGCCACAGCTCCGGAGAGGCGGCAGGACATTTCGCCCATGCCGAGCGAGAAATTGTCAGGCTGGACCGCATGACCGGAGAAATGCTCGCGCTGTCGCGTCTGGAGGCTGGTTTGCCTGGCATGGAGCGCGAACCGGTACGTCTCGATGCGCTGCTGTCCGAGCGTCTGCACGCGGCAGAGCTCGATGCGCAGGCCAAACACATCGAGCTCGTGCGCGACAACCCGGCCGAAATCGTCGTGTACGGCAGTGCAATGCTTATCGACCGGGCGCTCGACAATCTGATCTCCAATGCAATCAAGTTTGCGCCAACGCAGAGCCGGATCGATGCACGGCTATCCGTCGATGGCGATAAAGCCGTACTGGGTATTCGCGATCGCGGCCCAGGCGTACCTGAGGAAGAGCTCGGCCTGATGTTCCGGCCGTTCTATCGCGGTAGCAATGCGTCGCGCGCGGAAGGCCACGGTCTGGGGTTGGCGATCGTTCAGCGCGTGGTGCACGCCCACGGCGGCGACATCCAGGCGCGTAACGCCGAAGGCGGCGGCCTGGACGTAGTCATGCGGTTGCCATTGGCCTGAGGCCCTTTCGTGGTCAGGAGTCGCGGCGCAGATGCAGATCGTTGAACTTGCGCCGTTCGATCAGCTCGATCACATGCCCGCTTGCATCACGACGGAATACCAGCAAGTTACGCTCGTCGTCGGTACTCATGAAAACGTCTTTGGCGACCGGGTCGAGCGGCACGAACGGGCGATCCGCGCGCGTGGTATAGCCCACTACGCCGTTCTTCACACTGAAGGTCCAGGCGCGATCAGGGCTATAACGGTACACGCCCGGATAATCCTCTGGCTTGAATCCGGCGACGTCCAGTTTCGGTGGCGGCGTGGGCAGCGTGACTTCCTGGAAACAGGCGAGTTTCCAGGCGTTGCCGCGCTTCACATAAGTCATCAGGTTGATGTAGCGCACTACCAGGTGCTGGCCGAATACCGTTTCCTGCTCATAGCTTTCGCTCTGCATCACAATAGTATCGCCGTAACGACGAAGCTTCGGCTGACGCACCTGGATGCTGCCGGAAAAACCGGTAGGGAGGGGGTGCAGCGAATCGACCATCTCCTGTTTATTCTGCATGCGGCCGAACTCGTCCACGATCATGGCATCGTCGGTCAGCGTGTTCTGCCATAGTACCTTGTTGCCGTCGCCGATCGCATCCATCAGCGCCTGAGTCGTCTTCACGATCTGCGTGCTTAATTCAGGCGGCACCTCGTCGCCCCATGCCGCTGGCACAAGCGCCAGACTCCCCAACAACACCGTTGCCGCCCAATGCCGCATGCCCATCGCGTCGTTCCCCGTTCAGGCTGAAGGTGACGGGAGTTTGTGCTTGGGACGACACATGCGCCTGTGCACGAAGTCATCATTCACCGTTAATTGTGCAGAAAAGTCTGATGCAGCGTTCCCTAAGCACATGGTGATTCACGCACTTCCTGGATAAGGTAGTTGCACAAAAGGAATAAATAAAAACCGATATGGATGGAGTGTCATGATGGATCGGACAGGCATCCTAATGACGACATGAAGATGCTCGTTAGTCTGATTGCACACGTTACATGGTGTGTTATCTTTTGTGGCTCGTGTCGGGCGATCGTCCCATTTACAAGAAGGCCATGGCGGGTGGATGAAGCCTATCGCAGGAGGACATCGGTGTTAGTCCTGTCATGTTAACGGCCATCAAGGGAATGTGTTTGAAGGCTTTGAAATGAAGAGGTGTAGCAGATGAGTGGGGCGGCTGCCGGTAGGTCCTCAGCCAGAAGAGGCGGTCGGTGGGAAGTGAATTAGATTTTCTTGCATCTAAGTTGTTGTTGGTTAATCACATGTATTTCGTGAATTGGTTATTTAAAATTTGCGATTTACGTAGTGCTGATGTTCGTCGTAACGAGTTCTTGGTGTGGCGATGGGTGCGATCCATGTAATGCGGCACTAAAATATAAGATGGTGCTTTATTGGATATCTGAAGCCGTCGGTGCATTGAGCAAGTCATGCGTTGTAAGGATTTGCCAAGGAGGGTGTGTGAGGAAGTTTTTGCTGGTCGGCGAAGCTGATTGTGCTCTTGTGGGTTACAAGGTACTGCGGCGCCTATTGACCTGTCAGTCAGGTAACGCTTGATGAGGTCGATGACAAAGGAAGGCACGTTCCGTTTCGTCATGGTTGGGATGCTGGCGATTTTTTTTGCGGGGCTGATGTTCAGTCCGTTGATGTCGATGACGCCAGCAGGTAGGCGCGTCATTAGGTTTGTTGAGAAAGATCAGATATTGGCGCTTAAAGTCGGGGAGATTGATAGCATCAAAATTAACCGGTTCGTATGGAGGAAGGAGTCGGGGGATGGCTATTACGTAAATGAGTATTCGGTTCACGTCAAAGGTTCGCTTGGCGAAGAGCGCGTTTTTCTCGCTGAGAAATGCCAGGAGGGGGGCGGCGATTGCGGTGAGCTGGCGATGAGGTAGTTCGTTCATTACCTGACGAAAGTCGCGTGTGTTTGCCGAGCTATGGCGATGGCCTATAAGTTCATTGTGGAATCGTTATCGATCCCATTTTGGATATCGCTTATGCTGCAGCGTCATGAATTCATTGCTTCGGCCCAATCGCTTGGTAGCCGGTGACCGTATACGTCACGGCACGCCGGCTTTTCGTGCGACCAACCTGGCTTTGTTTGCCGCCGGCCTCGCCACGTTCGGCCTGCTTTATTGCGTGCAGCCGCTGATGCCTGAATTTAGTCGGGATTTCCGTGTGGGTGCGGCGGTCAGCGCGCTATCGCTTTCTTTGACGACGGGCGTGCTGGCGGTCGCGATGCTGTTTGCTGGCGGTCTGTCCGATGCCTGGGGGCGCAAGTCGATGATGGTGGCGTCCTTGGTACTATCTGGTTTGCTGGTGCTGCTGTCGGCGTGTGCGAGCGATTGGCTCCAGCTGCTGTTGCTGCGCAGTTTGCTTGGCTTGAGTCTGAGCGGTTTACCGGCGGTGGCCATGACTTATCTCAGCGAAGAGATGCATCCCGATTCGGTCGGGTTGGGAATGGGGCTGTACATCAGCGGTAGTGCTATCGGTGGCATGGGTGGCCGGTTGCTTTCGGGTGTGCTGGCCGGCTGGTTCGGTTGGCGTGCGGGCATCGCGGCAGTCGGCTTGCTTGGCTTGATCTCCGCGCTGGTGTTCTGGCGCACCTTGCCACCATCCCGTTATTTTATCTCCGCTCCGCTCACCGCACGGATGTTGCTTGGACGTTTTGCTACGACGCTCCGCGATCCCGGTTTGCCTTGGTTGTTCGTGGAGGGCTTCGTACTGCTAGGCGCTTTTGTCGCAGTCTATAACTACCTTGGCTATCGTCTGCTCGCGCCGCCCTACAGCTTGAGTCAGGCCACGGTTGGGTTGATCTTCGGAGTTTATCTCGTCGGTACCTTCAGCTCGACCTGGATGGGGTATCTGGCCGGCAAGCTCGGCCGACGCAAGGTACTGTGGACGGCATTTGTGCTGATGCTTGGCGGTACCGCGTTAACTCTGGCCGATTCGCTTTGGTTGACGATAGGCGGTCTGACGATACTGACGTTCGGCTTTTTCGGCGGACATTCGATCGCCAGTAGCTGGGTCGGTCGCCGGGCGGGTTCGGCCAAGGCGCAAGCGTCGTCGCTTTATCTGTTCTGCTACTACATGGGTTCCAGCATTGCCGGTGCGGCTGGCGGTCTGTTCTATGCCGCGCGCGGCTGGCATGGTGTCGTGCTGTTTGTCGGTGCGTTGTTGTTGTTCGGTTTGCTGATTGCGGCAGGGCTGTATCGCCTTGCGCCATTGGTGGAACCATCGATAACTTCCGGTGAGCGCACGGTAGCCTGACGGGGGCGCGTTAAAAGCTCCGAGCCGACCCGGCCTTGGAGAGATCGAAGCCTAGGGAGCGACTTAGTCGCGACAAGCGCCCGCGGTAAGGCACGATTGTCGCGACTAAAGGGAATCTCCAAAAACTCCTTCCTATTCGTCATCCCGGTAGGCGCCGAGGCGACGATGAAAACGGAGGCTTTTCCAGTTCCCTAAAGTCGCTGCTACAGGGAGATCGGTTTTTTGATAGGAACTTTCTGAATCACCGTCCCGATCGTTTCGGGACGAGGCGTCGAAAATGCCGGCTTACTTGAGCATGCCTTTGACGTCGTCGTAGTTGCCGTCGTTGGCTGCCGCAGGAACGTCGAGCAAGTGCGCCATCAGCGGGTATACGTCCACATTGGAGAACTCCTTGACGCGTATGCCGGCCTTGAACGCCGGGCCATGTGCGACGAACAAGGCGCGCATGCGCGGATCGGCATTGTCATAGCCATGCTCGCCTATGCTGACTTTGCCATTGCGCTTGGCCAGCGAGTCGGTGGTAGCAATGCGCCAGCCCACATCGGCCAGGCATAGCAGTTGCGGGACGCGTGCATTGTGGCCGTAGGCCAGCCGCGCAGGCACGTGCGCCTTGTCCCAGCACTGCATATGCTGCTGCGGCTGTTCCAGCTGGGTCTCCACGGCGGCGAAGGCTTGCGTGTCATTCGGCTTTGGGTTGAAGCCGGCCAATACGCCCAGGCTCACCGTGTCGACCTTGTTCACGTCGAACAGCTTGTCCAGCAGTACGCTGTTTTCTTTCGGCACCGCTGCCATGCCGTGATCGGCAACGACGATGATGTTGATGCGATCGAGTAAACCACGGTGCTTCAGGCCCGCGACCAGTCGCGCCAGCGCGGCATCGGTTTCGGCGATGGCCTGGTTGACCTGCGGCGTATCCGGTCCGTACTCATGGCCTGCATGGTCGACTGCATCGAAGTAAAGAGTCAGAAAGGCCGGGCGTTCCGCAGCGGGCAAGTCGAGCCAGGCCAATACCTGATCGACCCGTTGCGAAGGTGTCACCTTACCGTCGTACGGTTTCCAGTAATCCGGATGATGCCCCTGGATCGGCGCTTCAGAGCCCGGCCAGAACATCGTGGCGCTTTTCATGCCGTGCTCGCGTACGGTCTCCCAGAGCGGCATGCCTTCATCCCACCAGCGGCGATCGCTGACCGCGTCACGGTTGCCCAGTGAGAAATGGCCCAACGCAGGGTCAGTCATGGTGTTATTGACGATCCCGTGATGGTCCGGTCGCAGGCCGGTGATCAGGGTGTAGTGGTTGGGGAAGGTCAGCGACGGAAACGACGGTTGCATCGCGTCGGCATGCACACCCTCTTGCGCGAGCATGGATAAAGTAGGGCTAAGGCCGCGATCGATGTAATCGGCACGATAACCATCGATGGAGATCAGCAGCAGCGGCATGGGGGCGGCATGCTCGGCCGGGGAGCGCACGGTCGAGGGGGTGACGGCACAACCTGTGCTGAATATCGTGGCGACCAGCAGTACCGTACAAAACAGGAATTTCATAGACAAGTCCGTAAAATCGACGCAGACAATCCCACCATGATCGCGTACTTGTATGACTATTACACGTCCGAGTTTCGTTGCTGCTCTGGGTCGTCATTTCTTGCGCCTGGCGATATGGGCCGTGCTGTTGGCTGCCGGGCCGGTTTTCGCGCAGGCAAAACCCAAGCCCGCGGCGCCACCGCCAGCGCCACATGTCTATCAACCGCCTGCTTCGGCGTACCAATACAAACAAGCGCAGCAACAGCAACAAACCACCGATCAACTGCAACGCGAGCAGCAGCGCCAGCAGCGGCAGCAGGCGATCCAGAACACGGCAAACCTGCCTAACGCCAACAACAAAGCGTTGTTGAACCAAACGAACGCGGCGCAGAGTGCCAATCAGGATCGCTCGCGCGCAGAGCAGCAGGATCTGATCGACCGTTATCGCAACGCGGTATCGCCACCTGTCAGCGAGCCGGCGCGCGCGAGTTCGCGTTAGCCATGGCGTTTGGGGGCTTGCCCCGGTTGCCGTCACCTGTCGCAGAGAAATTCAGGAGAGCGATTACTGCGATCGGATGGAAAACAGATCGCCGTTAGCTACGTGGTCTTCCATGGTCAGCAGCCAGCGTTTGGTCGGTAAGCCACCGCCGAAACCCGTGAGGCTGCCGTTGGCGCCTATCACGCGATGGCAGGGAAGCACGATCGGTATGGGGTTCCGGCCATTGGCGGCGCCTACTGCGCGCATCGCCGCGGGTTGGCCGATGCGTCGCGCCAGCTCGCCATAGCTGATTGTGGTTGCATATGGAATGTCGGCCAACGCCCGCCATACTTCGCATTGAAACGGTGTGCCTATGGGACGCAGTGGTAGGTCGAACGTCTGGCGCACGCCAGCGAAATACGCTTCCAACTGCTCGCGGGCAAAGGCGAGCGCCGCAGGTTCGAAAGCCCAGTCGGCCTGCATGGATTTTGGGTGCCGTTCGCGCGGAAACCAGATCTGGCGCAGGCATTGGCTGTCGGCAAACAATCGCAATGTGCCCACCGGGCTGGGCATGTCGTCGTAGTAAATGGTCTCGCTCATGCGCTTGCCTTTGTGGTGCGTGCAGCAGAGTCGCTTGCCGATCGCCATAGATGCATGACGGTATAAGCGCGCCATGGGCGCCATGCGTCCGCGCGCCCCAGCAGTGCCTTGGTGCTCAACGCATCGCCACCCTCGGCGGCGGCGCGGCGCAGGATCAAGTCTGCAGCGGGGAAGGCATCGGGATGGCTGAGTGCTCGCATGGCCATGTAATGCGCCGTCCATTCGCCGATCCCCGGCAGTGCCGTCCAGCGCTCCACAAATTCGTCGAGCGGCTGCTCGCTGCGAAAGTCCACGCGGCCATCGAGCATGGCGCGCGCCACACCGCGGATCGCATCGGCGCGGGCGCGGGTCAACCCGAGCATGCCCAGATCGGCGTCGGCGAGGCGTTCCGGGCCAGGAAACAGGCGCTCCAGTGTCGGCGCGCCAGGGACGCTGACCGGCGTGCCATAACGATGCACGATACGTGTCGCCAAAGTTCGCGCCGCAGCCACCGAAACCTGTTGCCCGAGGATTGCGCGCACGGCGATCTCGAAACCATCCCAGCCGCCGGGCAGGCGTTGTCCAGGATGACGACGCAATAGCGGTTTGAGCAAGCGGTCGCTGCGCAACACCCGGTCGATGGACTGTGGGTCCGCATCGAGATCGAACATGCGGCGCAGCCGGCTCACAATCGGTAGCATCTGCTGCGGTTGGGGACAATGCAGGCGCAATTGCAAAGCGGTTTCGCTACCGGGCCATGCGCTCAAGTGCAGCCACCCGGGTGCGTCGGCGTTGCCGAACACGCGCCAGTAACTTTGATCGTCCACCTGTTCCACACCCGGGAGGGCGCGATTGCGCAGGAAGGCAAGCAATGCGGCGAAGTCGTAGGGTGGGCGGTAGCCAAGCCGGAGCGTCCATGCTTCGCCGGGTGCTGCAAGTGGGCGACGGCGCAATTCGCGCGGTGACATGCAGTTGGCTTGGGCGAAAGCGCTATTGAAGCGGCGCAGACTGCCGAATCCCGATGCCATAGCCACGTCGACGATCGGCATGGCCGTCTCGGTGAGCAGTTGCTTGGCGAACAACAGGCGGCGCGTAGTGTGCACGTGGATCGGAGGTGCCCCGAGTTTGTCCACGAACAGCCGACGTAGCTGGCGTGAGCCGACACCTACGCGTTGGGCGAGTGCCTCCAGCGACAAATCGTCGAGCGCGCCGTTTTCGATCAATTTCAAGGCGCGCGCGACGATGTGATCGCCATGCCGCGAACTATCGTTACCCGGCGACAGTTCGGGGCGGCAACGCAGGCAGGGGCGGAAACCAGCCGCTTCGGCCGCAGCCGCTGTGGCGTAGTAGCGTACGTTCTGCGGCTTGGGCGACGGTGCGGGGCACACCGGCCGGCAATAGATGCCGGTGCTGGTGACGGCGGTGAAGAACAGGCCGTCGAAGCGCATGTCGCGACTTGCCCTGGCCTGGTCGCAGATCCGGCGATCGGGTAGCGTGCTGCTTGTGTGGAGGATATCCATAGATAGCAGCCTAGCACCGGCGCAGGGCGCGCACTGGCCGTTTTCGGACATGAATACCATCTGCCCGACGCTGATTTTGCGCACTGCACATGGCGGCCTCGGGCGGGGGTGTTCATAATCGAAGGCCCATCCTGCAAGTTTGAGAGTTTTCTCGTTATGAACGCTCCCACCCGAATCGACACCGCTCGCGTCGTCCGTGCACCGCGTGGCGCTACGCTCACCTGCAAGAGCTGGCTAAGCGAAGCGCCGTACCGCATGCTGCAGAACAATCTCGATCCGGAAGTGGCGGAGAATCCCGCCGAACTGGTGGTCTATGGCGGCATCGGCCGCGCTGCGCGCAACTGGGAGTGCTTCGATGCGATCCTGCGTGCCTTGCGCGAGCTTGACGATGATCAGACGCTGCTTGTCCAGTCCGGCAAGCCCGTCGGCGTGTTCCCGACACACCCCGATGCGCCGCGTGTGCTGATCGCCAATTCCAATCTTGTGCCAGCGTGGGCTAATTGGGAGCATTTCAACGAGCTCGATCGCAAGGGCCTGATGATGTATGGCCAGATGACTGCCGGTTCGTGGATCTACATCGGCTCGCAAGGCATCGTGCAGGGCACTTATGAGACATTCGTCGAGATGGGGCGTCAGCACTATGCCGGCAGCTTGAAGGGGCGTTGGGTGCTGACCGCCGGACTCGGCGGTATGGGCGGAGCGCAACCGCTGGCTGCGAGCCTCGCCGGTGCCAGTTCGTTGACCATCGAGTGCCAGCAGAGCCGCATCGATTTCCGGCTCAAGACGCGTTATGTCGATGAGCAGGCCGCCGATCTGGACGATGCATTGGCGCGTATCGCGCGCTACACCGCGGAAGGCCGTGCCGTATCCGTGGCGCTTTTGGGTAATGCGGCCGACGTGTTGCCGGAACTCGTGCGGCGCGGTGTGCGCCCGGATGCAGTCACCGATCAGACCAGCGCACACGACCCAGTCAACGGTTATCTGCCTGTTGGATGGACAGTCGATCAATGGTTCGAGCGCCGCAAGAGCGACCCGACAGGTACTGCCAAGGCTGCCAAGCACTCCATGCGCCAGCACGTCGAAGCAATGCTCGCCTTCCACTTACAAGGCGTGCCGACCTTCGATTATGGTAACAATATCCGTCAGATGGCCAAGGATGAGGGCTGCGCCGACGCGTTTGCCTTTCCTGGCTTCGTTCCGGCGTTTGTGCGCCCACTCTTTTGCCGCGGCATCGGGCCGTTCCGCTGGGTAGCGCTCTCCGGCGACCCGGAAGATATCTACAAGACGGACCAGAAGGTAAAGGAGCTGATTAAGGACGACCCGCATCTGCACAACTGGCTGGACATGGCGCGCGAACGCATCAGCTTCCAGGGGTTGCCGGCGCGAATCTGCTGGGTCGGCCTGGGACAGCGGCACAAGCTGGGCCTGGCGTTCAACGAGATGGTTCGCGAGGGTGAGCTCAAGGCGCCAGTGGTGATCGGGCGCGACCATCTCGATTCCGGTTCGGTCGCCAGCCCCAATCGAGAGACTGAGGCCATGCGCGACGGTAGCGATGCGGTCAGCGATTGGCCGCTGCTCAACGCCATGCTCAACACCGCTGGCGGCGCGACCTGGGTCAGTCTCCATCACGGCGGCGGCGTCGGCATGGGCTATTCCCAGCACTCGGGCGTGGTGATCGTCTGCGACGGCAGCGAGGCAGCTGACCGGCGCATCGCGCGTGTGCTGTGGAACGACCCGGCAACCGGGGTCATGCGCCACGCCGATGCCGGTTACGACGCGGCTATCCAGTGCGCCAAAGAACAGGGACTCAAACTGCCCATGCTTTGATTGGCGCCTCGCGCGGGCGCCGCCATGAGCGGATCCCGCGCGGCGAGCCAGACCGAACTCATCTATCTGCCTTCGTTGTCGGGTAAGGGTCAAACGAATTCCGACGCCGCCTTGTGGCGCCGGATTACGACAGCCATAGGATCTCCCGTGGCTGGAAACCCGGCAGAGGCCAACTGGCCCCTGCCTTTGACTCTGAAGGAGAATGAAGTATGAACGTTCGCTTTGAGCGCACTGGCCACTTGATGGACTTGTCCAGCTACCCGCAATGGGCGCAGGACATGGTTCTGGAAAGCGAAGAGGCCAAGCAGGGGGTGATCGGCCACGAGATCTGGCCGGCCATGTGCGAGGGCAAACTCGGCCGCGTCGGCACCCGGCATTTCATGGTCGGTGTCTGGCCGGTTATCGAGCGGTTCCCGGGCTACATGGCTCTGAACCTGCTCAAGACCCGCTTCGGTCGCAGCCCCGGGGACAACATGGCCCGCCGCTGGCTGGTACGGAACATTCGTGTGGAGCAGAATCACGCCGAGCACTGGCTCAACTGGGCCGAAGGCGCAGGGGTCTCCCGTGAGGAGGTTCTGCATGGACAAGCACCGCATGGAACCGAGGCGCTTGCAAATTGGTGTGAGGAAATCAGCAGTCACGGCCCCTTGGCTGCAGGTATGGTGGCGACCAACTATGCCGTGGAGGGGGCTACGGGCGAATGGTCACAACTTGTATACGCCAGCGCCGCTTATACGGACAGCATGCCGGCGGAGTCCCGGACCAAGAGCCTGCGCTGGCTGCAGTTGCATGCCGCCTACGACGATACCCATCCCTGGGAAGCGCTTGAAATTGTCTGTACGCTGGTAGGCGCCTCCCCGTCTTCGGCCGAGGTGGCCTATCTTGGGGAGTGTGTACGGCGCAGTTATGTAAGTATGCGCATTACGCTAGACAGGTGTATGGATGTGCATCGCGATCCGTGGGCGGTTAGCGAAGCGGCCGCCTGAGCGAGGCGGGCGATACGCATCGGTTCGTGATGTGAAGACAATGGAAAAAGGACGCGATGCGTAACGTCCAAGACGAAGTACAAAAACCGTTGTCACGACGCCTGATGCCGCTGGTCTATGTGCTGGCGTGCATCATGGCGCTAGTGCTTGCCCTGACCTGGGGAGCACTGCAGGTCCAGGTCACTCTCGCCGGTTTCCTAAACGGCGAGAGTATTTGGTCGAAGGCGCAGAAGCAGTCGGTGATCGACCTGGACAACTATGCCGTCGAGGGCAGTCCTGCCTCGCTTGAAAGTTTCAGGCGAAACTATGATGTGCTGAAAGCCGACCGCTGGGCTCGCGATGCCATCTTCAGTGGCAGGTTCGATCATCAGCAGGTTACGAACGCATTCCTGCGTGGCAGCGTCATCCCCGAGGCCATTCCGGGCATGATCTTCATGTTCCAGTACGTGTCCGATGCTCCTTACATGAAGGAGGCGTTGCAGGCATGGCGTTCGGTGGACCGGCCGCTGGAAGAGCTGGAAACCATAGCCAACGAACTGGAGCGCAGCTATGCCAAAGGCGCTCTGCCGCCCGAGGAAGTGGCGCGCCAGCGTAGCCGTATCAATGACCTGAGCATGTTCATCGAGCCGCGTGCGAACCGCTTCTCGTTGGAAATTGCGCACGGTGCGGCCTGGCTGGGCCGGGTGCTGTTCATCAGCGTGATGGCTGCCGCGTGCCTGGCGCTCTTGCTCTGGCTGCGCATGGCCAAACGCGTTTTGGCCAATATCCGGGGTACCGAGGAACGCTACCGGTTGTTGTTCGACAGCGCCGCCGATGCCATTGTCATGGTCGACGAGCACAGCGGGCGCATCCTGGACGTCAATCGGACAGCCTCGGTGTGGACCGGTCGCGCCATGTCGGACCTCATCGGCAGCAGCTTCGCCGACCTTTTCATGCCGGGCAGTGCGCGCCTGGTCGGAGCGTCGGTGATCAGCACCCTGCGCGGCGGCGACGGCCGCGACCGTCCGGTGGAAACGCAGAGCAGCCTGGCGACCTGGGGAGAGCGCTCCGTACGCCAGGCGATCATTCGCGACATTTCCGAGCGCATGGCGATGGAGCAGGAGCGTCGCATCGCCTCCGAGGCCCTGGCCAGCGTGGTCGAGGGCGTGATCATTGCCGACGCAAAGCGCGTGGTCATCACCGTGAACGCGGCGCATTCGCGCATTACCGGTTATTCCGCGCAGGCGATGCACAATAAGCCGTTCGACGCCACGCGCTGCTTGCCCAACGGGCAACCGCTGCCGGAAACCATCTGGAAAGACATCGAGGGGGGTGGCAGCTGGGTCGGTGAGGTGCAAAGCCGTCGCCGTGACGGCAGCACGTACCCCGAATGGCTGAGTATCAGTGCGATCCGGGATACCGACGGACAGGTACAGCACTACGTAGCGGTGTTTACCGACATCACCGCTACCAAGGCAGATCGGCAACGGCTGGAATACCTGGCTACACACGACCCCCTCACTGGCCTGGCCAACCGCGACGAATTCCAACGCCATTGCGCCCGCGCGATCGATGTGGCTACCCGTCAGCATGGCGCGGCAGTGGTGTTGTTCGTCGACCTGGATGCGTTCAAGGTCGTCAATGACAGCTATAGCCATGCCATTGGCGATCATCTGCTGGTCAAGGTGGCCGAACGCATCCGCGCGGAGTTGGGCGAGGGCGACGTGGCCGGTCGCATCGGTGGCGACGAGTTCACCGTGCTGCTGACCGGCCTGCGCACCCGCGAAGAAGCTGCGCCTTTCGCCAATCGCCTGTTGGCGCGTCTGTCCGAGCCGCTGCAGGTAGTCGATTACGAGATCGTGCTCAGCGCGAGTATCGGTATTGCCGGCTATCCGCTGGATGGCAGCAACCCGATTACCCTCATTACCCATGCCGACGCGGCGATGTACGCAGCCAAGACGGAAGAGCGTAACGCGTATCGTTTCTACACGCCGCTGATGCTTGCCGATGCACGCAAGCGGTTGCTGCTAGGGGCGGATTTGCGTCTGGCGCTGGCGCGCGGCGAATTCTATCTGGTCTACCAGCCGAGCGTAGATCTGCGTACCGGCCGCATCATCGGGGCCGAGGCCTTGTTGCGCTGGCGCCATCCGGATCGCGGCGACCTGATGCCGGACGAGTTCATTCCGCTCGCCGAGAGCCTCGGGTTGATCCGGCGCATCGACGTGTGGGTGATGCAGGCGGTATGCAATCAGATTCGTGCGTGGGAACAGCAGCGCCTGCCGCCGATCCGCATTGCGTTCAACGTTTCGGCGGGTTCGTTCGGGCATGCGTCTTTCGC